>JAODNO010000491.1 GCA_025465235.1 Pseudonocardia sp. | reverse complement strand
GAGCCTCCTCGATCACTACTGCGCGTGGGTCGCACCCAGGGCACGACAGTGGACGAACTGCTCACCGTAAGTGGCTATGCCACCTTAGCGACTCTCAGCGTGACCCTCAAGGCGGCTTAGCCACCTGGCCACTCTTTGACACGTCGCCGACTCCCTGCCAGGCTCGGTGAGGCGCGGCGACGACCCGCGCACCGCCCCGAGTCGTCGGGTCGGCACCCGCATTCTCGAAGGTGGCGACGATGCCCTCTCCTGACCCACACACCTCCATCGGCTTCATCGGGCTCGGCAGCCTCGGAGCGCCTCTCGCCCGCAACCTCGCCGCCGCCGGATACACGGTCACGGGACACGACGTGAACGAGCAGGCAGTGACCGGCCTCGCAGGCGACGGCGTCGCCGGCGCAGGGTCGGCGGAACAGGTGGGCCGCCGATCCACTGTGGTCTTCACCTGCGTGCGGTCCTCGGCCGACCTCGAGCAGGTGCTCTCGGGACCGGACGGTCTGCTCAGCAGCCTCGCCCCAGGTTCGGCCGTGCTCGACCTGAGCACCCTGTCCCCCGAGGCCTCCGCCTTCCACGCCGAGGCCGTCGAGGCTGCCGGATCGCGCTATCTGCGTGTCGCCGTCAGCGGAAGCGCGGCCGCGGCCGCGGCGCGTCAGGTCAGCTTCATCTGCTCCGGCCCACAGGACCTCTACGAGTCGAGTGCCCCGCTGCTCGATGCGCTCGGCCGATCCCGGACCCATGTCGGGGACGGGGACGAGGCGCGTTCGATCAAGATCGCGGTGAACATGCTCGTCGGGATCGGCTTGGCCGCGCTGGTCGAGGCCGTGGCACTCGCCGACAGCCTGGGCATCGACCGCCGCCTATTCCTCGACGTCGTCGAGCAGAGCGCGGTGGGCTCACCGTTCGTCTCCGCCAAGGCGACCGCCCTCGTCGAGCGTGACTACACACCCGCAGCCAGCCTTGCCTTGATGCTGAAGGATCTCGACCTGGCCCTCGACGCGGGCCGGGCGACCAAGCTGACTCTGCCGGTCACCGAGCTGGCACAGAAGCTCTACGACGAGTGCCGCGAGCGCGGTTGGGCGGAGCGTGACTTCGCCTGCATCGCGGAGCTCTACGAATCACCCCCCGGGTGAGCTGGTGCTGGTCATCGGTATCCGACACCGCGGCGGCGTTGGTCGATCGCCACGGCGACGAGGAGCAGCAGCCCACTGGCGACGGTCTGGTAGTAGGACGGAACCGACAGCAACGCCATGCCGTTGTTGATGACACCGATGATCAGGACGCCGAGCAGGGTCCGCGTGACCCGCCCCTCGCCACCGGCGAGGCTGGTGCCACCGAGCAGCACGGCGGTCAGCACCTGCAGCTCGTATCCCGTACCGGCCCCCGGCACCGCGCCGCCCACCAGGCAGCCACGAAGATCGCGAGCATGATCCAGACCGTCACCGGCAGGAACAGCCACCGCTCGAACCCGATCGTCTCGAAGAAGGGGTCACCGACCGCGATGTCCCTGCCGTCGCTGAGGATGAACGCCAGCCCGCGGAAGAGCGCGAGCGCCCCGCATCGAACTCGCCGCTCATGAGGACGCGGACGATGACTCCGCGCCGCACCACATAGACGCGGTCGCACAGCGCGACCACCTCGTCCGCATCGGACGAGACGACCACCCCGGCACCGCCCCCTGCCGCGAACTCGCGCAGGAGGTCGTGGATCTCGGCCTTGGCCCCCACGTCGACGCCTCGGGTCGGCTCGCAGAGGATCGGTGCAGTCACCTGCTTCCCCGCCGCCTGTCGCGCCAGAACCACCTTCTGCTGGTTGCCGCCGCTCAGCGAGGACACCGGATCATCGAGCGAACTGATCTTGATCCGTAGCGCAGGACAAGCCCCTCCGCCTGCCTGCGCTCGGCAGCCGCGTCCCGGAGTCCGGCCCGGGCGTAGATCCGCCGGGTGCCCAGCAGCAGGTTGTCCTGGATGCTCATGGTCAGGGCCATGCCCTCACCCTGGCGGTCCGCGGGCGTTCTGCTTCGCTGCCGCGTCGCGCACGCTCCCGGTCACGACGGTGACGACGGCCGTCTGCTCGTCGCTGGCGTAGACGACCTGCATCGCACCGCCGCCCGTGGTCCGGGCGGCGGTGCCATGGCAGATGCCGAGGAACCAGGCGCGGTCGTGCTTGTCCAACCCGTGGCTGTAGCCGGCGATCAGATGCTTGATCGCGAAAGGCCCAGATCCGCTCGACCCGTCGGGGCGGGTCCGTGCGTTCCCCCTCCGCAGGCCCCCGTCCCGCCACGCCCTGGTGGCCCTCGTCACCAGTCGGCGGCGATGTACTTGGTCTCGGTGTACTCGAGCAGGCCTTCGTGGCCGCCCTCACGGCCGAGCCCGCTTTGCTTCACTCCGCCGAACGGCGCGGCCGGGTCGGACACGACACCCCGGTTCAGCCCGACCATCCCCGACTCCAGTGCCTCCGATACGCGCAGACCAGCAGCCAGGTCACTGGTGTACACATACGACACCAGTCCGAACTCCGTGTCGTTAGCCAGCGCGACCGCCTCGTGGACGTCATCGAAGCGCACGATGGGTGCAACCGGACCGAAGATCTCCTCCCGCAGGATCACGGCCGATCCAGGCACGTCGTCGAGGACCGTGGGTGCGTAGAAGTAGCCCGCACGATCCAGCACGTGACCGCCCGTTCGAACGGTCGCGCCCTGGTCCACCGCCTCGGACACCAGTCGGTCGACCGTCTTGACGGCGGCCGGGTTGATCAAGGGTCCGAGCTGGGTCGTGTCCTCGAGTCCCGGGCCGACACGCAACTCCCGCATCGCCTCGACGAGCCGAGCAGAGAACTCGTCGGCGACCGAGGAGTGCACGTAGAAGCGGTTCGCTGCTGTGCAGGCCTCTCCGCCGTTGCGCATCTTCGCGACCATCGCCCCGGCCACCGCCGCCTCGAGGTCGGCGTCGGCAAGCACCAGGAACGGCGCGTTGCCACCAAGCTCCATCGAGGTGCTGAGCACCTGGTCGGCCGCGGTGCGCAGCAACCTGCGACCGACCTCGGTGGACCCGGTGAACGACAGCTTGCGCACCGCGGGCGAGGCCAGCATCGACGACACCACCGGACCCGAGCGCCGCGACGGCAGCACGTTGACCACGCCGGCCGGTACCCCGGCCTCCTCCAGCAGCGCGCCGATCGCGAGTGCGGTGAGCGGGGTGTCACTGGCCGGCTTGAGAACTACGCTGCAGCCCGCCGCCAGCGCGGGCCCGATCTTGCGCGTAGCCATCGCGGCGGGGAAGTTCCACGGGGTCACCAACACGGCCACACCGATCGGCTGGCGCAGCACCATGATCCGGTTGGTCCCGGCCGGTGCGGTCTGCACCGACCCGAGCACCCGCACCGCCTCCTCGGAGTACCAGCGGAAGAACTCGGCGGCGTAGCTCACCTCGCCCCGCGCGTCGGCGAGCGCCTTACCGTTCTCCAGGCTGATCAACCGGGCGAACTGCTCGCTTCGCTGGGTGAGGAGGTCGAAGGCCCGGCGGAGCACGTCGGACCGGTGCCGTGGGGAGGTGGCCGCCCAGCCCGGCAGTGCCTCGCGCGCCGCGTCGACGGCCCGCTCGGCATCGGCCACCGATGCGCTCGCCACCGACGCGATCACCTCACCCGTCGCCGGGTCGACGATCTCGAACCGGGCGCCGTCGGACGCCTCGCCCCACCGCCCCCCGACGAGCAAATCGGTGTGTGCCGGCAGCGAGGCCACGACGGCGGTCACGCGCCCGTTCCCTGCTCGAGGGCGGCGCCCCGGGCCTGCTGCTCGTAGAGCGACAGGAAGTCCTCCTCGCGCAGGCCGATCCCGATCGCCGACTGGATGAGCTGGTAGGTCGCCGAGCCCACCGGCATCGGCACCTCCAACGAGCGCGCCAGCCCGAGACCGAGGTCGAAGTCCTTGCGCAGCCCTTCGGTCGTGAACTTCGGAGTCCAGTCCTGCTTGACCAGATCCGGGGTGCGCTTGCGCACCCAGTCCGAGGCCAGCACCGTCCCTTTGAGGAACTCGAGGAACGCCGCCCGGTCGGTGCCCCCCTTCTCCACAAGGCTGGTCACCTCGACCAGAGCCTGCACCATCATCCCGAGGTAGAGGTTGTGGCACAGCTTCACCAGCCGGCTCTGCTCCTGCTCCCCGGCGTGCACCGCAACCTTGGCGATCTCGTCCAGATAGGGCTTGACCTGTCGGAACGACTCGATCGGCCCGGACGCCACGATGCACGCACCACCCTCGGCGACAACGTGCGGGTTACCACTGACCGGCGCGGCCAGGAATGCGACACCGGCCGCGGTCGCGGCGGCACGGACCTTCGCCGACGTCTCGATCGACACCGTCGAGCAGTCCACGATGGTCGCCGGCTTCGACGACCCGGCCAGCAGGCCGTGCTCGCCGGTGACCACCTGTTCGAGATCGGCCGGGGTGGAGACCGTGACGAACACGATCTGACAGCGGCCGAGGTCGGCGATCCTCTCCACGACGGTCGCCCCCTTCGCGAGCAGCGGCTCCGTCTTCGACCTGGTCCGGTTCCACACGCTCACCTGCTCGCCCGCATCGACCAGGCGACGGGCCATGGCGGCACCCATCCGGCCGGTCCCCAACCATCCCAGGCTGATGCTCTGCGCACTCATGGGTACTCCTCGACGAGATGGGCGGTGGCCGATGTCAGCGCGCGCGAACCGGTGCGACGACTCCGTTGACCGACGAGCTCGGCAGGTCCACCCCGGTCCAGTACTGGGTGCCCGCGACGTAGAGCTGGTCAGCCGGGAACCGCGTGAGCAGCTCGCAGCCGCCCGGGGTGACCACCACTTCCTCCTCGATGCGGGCCGCGGCCGTACCGTCAGGGGTGGGCCAGTAGGTCTCCAGAGCGAAGACCATGCCCTCCTCGATCGCCACGGGGTGTTCCAGCGAGTCGTAGAGGCTGAACAGCGGCTCTTCCAACACCGACAGACCCACCCCCTGGCAGTACTGGACGCCGA
>JAODNO010000164.1 GCA_025465235.1 Pseudonocardia sp. | reverse complement strand
AGTAGAGGGCGGCACGCTCTCCTGCATTCAGATGCGCAGCGCGGGGCCATCCTCGGCCCCGTTGGGGACGTCCCGTAGCCAGCGGTCGAACCAGCGCACGAACCTCCTGCAGGTAGCCGATGGTCGGGCCCGGAACGCCGAGGTGCGGGTACCTGTGCGACCACGGCCCGATGAGGCCCTTGCGCGGCACGTCGAGGTGCTCGAGCACCCGGAATACCGCGTTCGAGTACCCGTCGGCCCAGCCGCTCGAGGCGAAGACCGGAACCTGCACGGCCGCGTAGTCCTCGCACACCGACCCCCGGCGCCAGTAGTCGTCGCGGCGCTGGTGGGCGAGCCACTTCAGGATCCACGGCTCGGCGGCGTGGAGGCGCTGGTACCACATGTCCCCAGCACTCCGTGGACGACGACCCGGCAGTCGTGCACGTACCCCTCGGTGGCCGCACGGGCCCCGGTCAGTGCCTCCTCGGCGAGGCACGCCTGGCCGCCCACCTCGACAATCGCCGGCGGCAGGTCGATCCGGTCGAGCACCTCCTCGAACGGGCGTCCGAGCCGCCCGATGCCGTCCCGGATCTCGGCCACCGCTGTCGCGAGCTGCTCATCGTCGGACACGTGGAACGCGAGCTCGGACGAGTACGACTTCACCGGCTTGAGCCAGACCGGGTAGCCGACGCCGTCGGGCAGGTGGCCGCCGCCGTGGATGTCGACGAGCCCGAACGGCGGGTGGTCGTCGATCACCTGCTGCTGCGCCAGCCGGCTCCAGTACTTGTGTTCGCACATCACCACGGACTCGAGGCTCGCGCTGCGCAGCCCGTACCGGGCCGCGAGGAGCGGCACGAGGGTGCTCACGGGAAAGTCCCAGAACCCGACGATTGCGTCCACCGGTTGAGGTCGCTCGTCGAGCTGGGTGACGGCGCGGTCCAGTAGATCGGGGATCGACACTTCGCCGTGCTGCATCTCTGCGGGGGTCAGCGGCACGAAGGTCTGCCGCTCGTGGCCCTGCATTCCGCGGAGGATCTCCAGGTCGAGCTCGTCGGCGCCGAGCACCGCGACCGTCGCCTCGTCGGCAGGCTGTGAACTCATCGCGGACGTGTGCCCATGTGGCCCGGAACTACACCATGCACCGCGCAAGGCAGGAGAGCTGCGCCTCCGCAACGCTGCGAGGACGTGGCTCTCCGGCCGTGGCGCGGGCGGGCTCAGCAGCAGCGGCTCCCGGGCTTCGGGTCCATCCCGTCGATCCGGCGGCGTTCGAACTCCCGCCGGGACAGTGGGGCGGTATCGGCGTGCTCCCGGGCGTGCCGCTCGACGTACCGGTCATACTGGTTCTCGCCGGTCAGCTCGCGCAGGTACCAGAGCAGGCCCCGGCCCAGCTGCGCTATCCCGGTCACGGCCGCTCGCCAGCCGTGGCGAGTGCCCGCTTCTCCTCGGCCGTCGGGATGAGCCCTGACGGTGCGACGATCTGCGACGGCACAGCAGGTGCCTCCGTGTTGGGCAGCGGCTCCGACGAGGTCAGGGCTCGGTACCAGACGAGCAGCGCGTTGACGATCACGATGATGATCAGGATCGCGAACAGCGCCGAGAGCACGCCGTCCACCGTCGAGTTGGTGACGACGGCCTGCATGTCCGCGATGTTCTTTGCGGGTGCGAGCACCTTCCCCTGGTCCAGTGCTGCGGCGTACTTCTCGCGCTGCGCGAAGAAGCCCAGCGTCGGGTCAGGAGAGAACACTTTCTGGTAGCTCGCCGTGAGCGTCACCGCGGCGTCCCAGGCGAGCGGGACGGCGGTGACCCAGGCGTACTTCGCCCGCCCGGTCTTGATCAGCAGCGTGGTGCAGACCGTCAGCGCGACGGCGGCCAGCAGTTGGTTGGCGATCCCGAACAGCGGGAAGAGCTGGTTGATCCCGCCGAGCGGGTCGGTGACGCCGGCGTAGAGGAAGTAACCCCATGCGCCCACGACCACCGCGCTGGTGACGTACATGCCCGGCTTCCAGTTCACGTTGGACATCGGCTTGTACACGTTGCCGAGGGTGTCCTGGAGCATGTAGCGCCCGACCCGGGTGCCGGCGTCCACGGTGGTGAGGATGAACAGCGCCTCGAACATGATCGCGAAGTGGTACCAGAACGCCTTGAGGGCGTCGCCGCCGAAGGCGCCGGAGAAGATCTCCGACATCCCGACGGCCAGGGTGGGCGCGCCGCCCGTCCTGGCCACCAGCGTGCTCTCCTGCACGGAGGCGGCGGCCGCAGCCAGCGCCTGCGGCGTGATCGTGAAGCCCAGGTTGTTCACTGCCTGCGACGCCGACTCCACCGTCGTGCCGAGAAGGCCGGCAGGCGCGTTCATCGCGAAGTACAGACCGGGGTCCAGCACGGACGCCGCGATCAGCGCCATGATCGCCACGAACGACTCCAGGAGCATCGCGCCGTAGCCGATGAACCGGACCTGCGACTCCTTCTGGATCAGCTTCGGTGTGGTGCCCGACGCGATCAGAGCGTGGAACCCGGACAGCGCCCCGCAGGCGATCGTGATGAACACGAACGGGAACAGCGACCCGGCGAACACGGGCCCCTTGCCGGAGAACGCGAACTCGGTGACCGGCGCGTTCTTCAGCAGCGGGGCGGTGATCAGCACGCCGACGGCCAGCAACGCGATCGTGCCGACCTTCATGAACGTCGAGAGATAGTCGCGTGGCGCCAGCAGCATCCACACCGGAAGCACCGACGCGGCGAAGCCGTAGATGACCAGGCAGAACACCAGGGTGGTCGGGTCGAGGGTGAAGGCCGCCGCCCAACTCGAGTTCTGCACCCAGCCGCCCGCCACGATGGCGAGCAGCAGCAGCGCGACGCCGATCAGGCTGGTCTCGATGACCCGCCCGGGTCGGATCACCCGCATGTAGTAGCCCATGAACAGGGCGATCGGGATCGTCATCGCGATGGAGAACGTGCCCCACGGCGACTTGGCGAGCGCATTGACGACGACCAGCGCGAGCACGGCGAGCAGGATGATCATGATGGCGAACACGGCGATCAGTGCCGCCACCCCGCCGATCGGGCCGATCTCGTCGCGCGCCATCTGCCCGAGGCTCCTGCCGTCGCGGCGCATCGAGAAGAACAGAGTGACCATGTCCTGCACGGCGCCGGCGAAGATGACCCCGACGATGATCCAGATCGTGCCGGGCAGGTACCCCATCTGCGCTGCGAGCACCGGTCCGACCAGCGGACCGGCCCCGGCGATCGCCGCGAAGTGGTGGCCGAAGAGCACACGACGGTCCATGGGCTGGAAGTCGGTGCCGTTGTCCAGACGCTCCGCAGGTGTCGCGCGGTTGTCGTCGACCTGCAGGACCTTCTTCGCTATGAACCGCGCGTAGAACCGGTAGGCGATGGCGTAGGAACCGAGCGCGGCCACCACCAGCCAGATCGCGGAGATCTGCTCTCCGCGCGAGAGGGCCAGCACTCCCCAGGCCACGGCGCCGACCACCGCCACCGCGCCCCAGATCAGCATTGAGCGGGGCGTCATCTGGGATCGCACCTCGGAGAGCGTCATGCGCCACCTCCCTGAGCCGACCCATCGCACCGGGTGCTCCTGCGTTGCAGCATCAGTTCTCCTCGCGCCCTCGCGGCGCCGTCGCCGCGTTCCGATGCACTCCTTGCCGACGTACCCCGTTCGGACGTCCGCGCCGGAGATTCTGCGCTTCCCGCCGCCATTTGGACACATCTGGCTGCTCGCCGGGCGTCCGTTCCGCGGCCTGTGTCCAGAACGTGATGCGGGGACGCGTCGGGCAGGTTCGGGGCTGCGGTCACGCCTTCTCGGCCCGGGTGTTCGGCTCTGTGACGGGGGCGTCCAGTGGGTGGGCGATCTCGTCGGCCGGCAGCCGCCATCCCACGATCGCCGCGACCGCGAGGAACACAGGAACCGCTCCGGCCAGGACGAACGTCATCGGGACACCGAGCCACTCGCCGACCGGGCCTGCGAGTGCCATCGATACCGGCATCAGCGCGAGCGACACGAAGAAGTCCAGGCTGGAGACGCGCCCCAGCAGGTGAGGCGGTACTCGGCGCTGCAGCAACGTGCCCCAGATGACCATGGCCACCGCCCCGGTGAACCCCACGACGAACGTCGCCGCAGCCATCACCCACAGCTGGCGAGTGACCCCGATCAGCACCAACGGTGCGGCCCCGGCGCCCCACAGCAGGATCATGGCCGTCAGGTACCGCCGGGGCAGCCGCCACGAGGACACGACGATCGACCCTGCTGCGCCACCGATACCGAACGCCCCCAGGACGAGGGCGAAGCTGCTCGCGCCGCCACAGGCCTGGTCGCGAACGGCGAACGGCAGCAGCACCTCGATCGGGCCGATGAGGACGAGCACGTAGAGCGTGGCGAAGGCGAGCGTGGCGAAGAGCCACCCGGTGCGGAAGAGGTACCGGAACCCCTCGGCGAGGTCGGCGAGCACCGAGTTCCCGGCTTCCATAGGCGCGACCGGAGCTGTGCGCATGGCGAAGAGCGCGATGAGCGCGAGCGCGTAGATCCCGGCCGCGAGCAGGAGCGAGATCCCGGGGACGAACGCGCCGACCAGCACGCCGGCCAGGGCTGGACCGAGGGCCTGCTGGGCGATCGGCCGCAGCGTGCCCTCGACACCGTTCGCGGCGAGCAGCTCGTCCGGCGGGAGCAGGGTGGGCAGGATCGCGGAGTAGGCGGGGTAGAAGAACGCCTCGGCCGCCCCGACGACGAACGCGATCACGGCCAGGTGCCAGAGCTGCAGCGCGCCGGTGACCCCGAGTACGCCGGCGATCCCCGCCGAGGCGATCCGGACGGCCTCCACCCCGACCATGACGGCGCGCTTGGGTAGCCGGTCGGCGGCAACGCCCCCGATGAGCACGCTGACCAGCAGCCCGACGCTCGACGCGGCGGCGACGGCGGACAGCTCGGAGGGGCCGCCGTCAAGCGCGATGACCTGGTACACGATCGCGACGAGCCACAGCCCGCTCGCGAACAGTGACGCGGCCATCGACGTGGCCAGCAAGCGGTACTCGCGGTGGCGAAAGGGGCGGAGCGGGCGGGGCAGGCGGGCGCTGCCGTCTGCCGGCTCTTCGGGCATTTCGTCCATAACGTCACCGAACTATGTGAAGTCGCGTGAAGGTCAGGGGGCACGGCACCCTATCTGCACGCCCGCGGCGTTCGCGCCCGAATTGTCCGTTGGCTGTGCGGAGCGGCGGGGGGCACCATAGAGAGGTGGACGACGCGGCGGAGCCTGGGCGACCGGGCGAAGTGCGACCCGAGGACATGCGTGCCGGGGACGCCGACCGCGAGCGGGTGCTGGATCGGCTCCGCACCGCCCACGTCGAAGGCAGGCTGACCACCGACGAGTTCGACGAGCGGATCACCGCGACGCTGGCCGCGCGTACCTACCGGGAGCTCGGCGCGATCACCATCGACCTCCCCGGCGAGCCGCCGGCACCACCGACCGTGGTGGTACCCGCCGCGCCGGCCGCCACGCCGGTCGATTACCGGGATGCCGACGCGCTGCAGGAGCGGGACGCCCGCGGTGCCGTGATCGGGTGGGCGGGGGCGAGCGTCACGACGATCGCGATCTGGGCCATGAGCTGCATCGCGACTGCCTCGTTCGTGTACCCCTGGTGGATCTGGGTGGCCGGGCCGTGGGGCCTGGTGCTGCTGTCGTCCTGGATGCGGGACCGGCGACACGAGCACTGACCAGCGCGGCTTGTACCCCATGTGCGGGCCCGGCCGCAATGGTCGTACACTGGGAGTTCGGCGCGCCTCATGGCGCCGGTTCCGTCGTGCCTCCCGCACCCCACGGTCCCGGAGCAGCGACGTGCCTATGCACGGAACCGAGAGTACGCACACCTGTCACGGAACAGCGGAGGATATGGCCAAGAAGGACGGGGCGATCGAGGTCGAGGGCCGGGTCGTCGAGCCCCTGCCGAACGCGATGTTCCGCGTGGAGCTGGAGAACGGACACCGGGTCCTCGCGCACATCAGCGGCAAGATGCGCCAGCACTACATCCGGATCCTCCCCGAGGACCGGGTCGTGGTTGAGCTGTCGCCGTACGACCTGACCCGCGGCCGCATCGTCTACCGCTACAGGTGACCAACCGACGACACAACAGAGAGCGATGGACGTGAAGGTCCAGCCGAGCGTCAAGAAGATCTGCGACAAGTGCAAGGTGATCCGCCGCCACGGGCGGGTCATGGTGATCTGCGAGAACCTGCGCCACAAGCAGCGCCAGGGCTGATCGCGGCTGCGTCGTCGACGACGCAGCAACCAGCACGACGCAGCAACCAGCACGACGCAGCACCAGCAACACAGAGGAACCTGACGTACCTGCCGGGCCACACGGGCCCGGTCCACCCCCGGAACCAGGCCGGGGCCCGGACGACAAGTTGTCCGGGACGGTAGTCGGGCAGACCTGGCTCATGAGAACAGAGGAGTACCCCGCCGCATGGCACGACTTTCCGGCGTCGATCTTCCCCGCGACAAGCGGATGGAGATCGCGCTCACCTACATCTTCGGGATCGGGCGCACCCGGTCCATCCAGATCCTCGAGGCCACCCGGATCGACCGGGACCTGCGGTCGAAGGACCTGACCGACGAGGACCTCGCTGCCCTTCGCGAGTACATCGAGACCAACTACCGCGTCGAGGGTGATCTGCGCCGTGAGGTGCAGGCCGACATCCGTCGCAAGATCGAGATCGGCTGCTACCAGGGGATTCGGCACCGCCGGGGCCTGCCGGTGCGCGGCCAGCGCACCAAGACCAACGCCCGCGGCCGCAAGGGACCGAAGAAGACGGTCGCCGGCAAGAAGAAGGCAGGTAAGAAGTAATGCCGCCCCGTACCCG
>JAODNO010000161.1 GCA_025465235.1 Pseudonocardia sp. | reverse complement strand
GTCCTCGATACGCACGATGCCGACCTGTTCCCCGTTCGGTCCGACCAGCCGGACCTCGGGAACGCGGATGCGGTCGTTGATGCGCGTCTCTGTGCTGATGGGGTCTCCTCGTATCGACGTCGTGTGGCGCGACGGAGCGGAGACCTGAACCCGACACGGTCACAGCCGACGAGCCTGCGGCTCGCCGGCGGGACCGAACCCGGACACCGGAGGTGACGGGTGGGAGCGGGGCTCCACTTGATCGCCCTGACGCCTGCTGAAACGCGCGACAGGGTGGTCGCATTCCGCAGGATAGCAGCCCGCTCACCGGCCTCGTGCGAGACGGGGGGCGGCGAGCCGTGTCGCCTCGCGACGGCGGCCGCGACGTGTCTCGCCAGCCGCCGTCTTCCCCACCCACCCGGGCCGCTCAGCGTCACGACGCGGCTTCGCGAGCATCGCGACGGCGCGGGCCAGGTCGCCGTCGCGACCGACGAACGAGCTGATCGGCACGACGGTTGCGGCCGGGCGGGGCGCGGGTGCCGAGGGGCCGGCCGGGAGCTGCGTGCCGCAGCGCCTGCCCGTGCAGCGCGCGCAGCTCCGGCGACGGGTCCAGACCCAGCTGCTCCGCCAGCTCGTCGCGCAGCCGGCCGTAGGCGCGCAGCGCATCGCCGGGTCTCCCCGCAGCCACCAGCCCGCGGACGAGTATCGCGACCGCGCCTTCGCGCAACGGCTCGGCGGCCACCAGCGCTTCGGCCGCGACCACCGCCTCACCGGCGCGGCCTCCGGCGAGCAACGCCTCGGCCCGATGTGAGAGCCGCCGGGCCCGCCGCAGCCGGTCAGCCGCGCGGGCCCATGCACCACTGACGGCGCGGGTCGTCGCCGAGCCGGTGATTGCCTCGGCGGAAAAGAGCGCGGACGCCACTGACCACGCGCAATGGATAATCGATGTGGTCTGCCCTGCGTACACCCGCCCCGGCACTGCTCGAGGGGAGCGTCGCTGCCAGCAGGGTCACCCTCACGGTCGCCAGTCTGCCGAAGACTGTATGCACATGCAAGAGGCGCGTGCACGTGCATGAGCACGAGTACGCACGCACTCCCCTCACTCCGGTCCTCCCGCGGATTCTGGGGCCTAACCCAGAGGCCTGACCAGCAACGATGGTCTTCGAACTACCGATTGGCACAGCCGCTGGGCGATGCGCCGAACGGGGACGACGACTGGCGCCGGTGCATATGCACGTGCATCTGCACGCTGCTAGGGTTCGATGAAGGCAACGACCCCGCCGACTCCTACGAGCTGGGAAGATGACGTGGCGAACAACGACCGAAATGGCGGCTCAGCAGTACAGCTTGATGGCGCTTTCTGGTGGAAGAGCAGCCTCAGCGGTGCAGCAGGAAACTGCGTGGAAGTGGCCGCACTGGACAGCGGCGAGTTCGCGGTACGTAACTCGCATCATCCCGCCGGCCCTGCACTGGTCTTCACCCGCGCCGAATGGCTGGCATTCCTCGCCGGTGTGGAGCGCGGCGAGTTCCATCCTTCCTGAGCAGGAATCGGCGCATCCGATCAGATCTCCGCCAGCGCTTTCGCCAGGACCTGGCGCGATCGGTCGGGGGTATCCGCGTCGACCGTGAGTCGGTCGACCGCCCGGCCGTACAGCTCGACCTCCTCCTGCCGATCGAGGTAGACGGCCCCGCTGAGATGTTCGACGTACACCACATCCGGCAGTTCCGGTTCGGCGAACCGGAGGACCGTGAACGACCCCTCGGCGGCGTATCCGCTCAGGTGGTTGGGCACGATCTGAACAGTGATGTTGGACAGCTTCGAGAGTTCGAGCAGCTGCTCGAGCTGCGCGCGTAGCACAGCTCGGCCGCCGATCGGTCGGTGCAGGACGGACTCGTCCAGCACCACCCACAACTTCGGCGGATTCATGCCCGTGAGTATCTTCTGTCGCCGCATGCGCAGCGTAACTCGGCGCTCGGCGTCGTCAGACGCGTACTCGGGTCGGCCGCGCGTCGCGATCGATCGGGCGTAGGCCTCCGTCTGCAGCAGGCCGGGGACGAACTGCAACTCGTAGGTCTGGATCCGCGACGCCGACTCCTCCAGACCCACGAAATCGTGGAACCAGGCGGGCATGACGTCGCTGTACCTGCGCCACCAGCCCGGCTCGTTCGCCTGCCTGACCATGTCGAGGAAGGCGTCGCGCTCCCCGGGATCCGTGATGCCGTACATGGTCAGCAGATCGGAGACGTCCCGCTCCTTGAACGCGACCCGGCCGAGCTCGAGCCGGGACACCTTGGAGTCCGACGAACGGATGGCGTAGCCGGCGTCGGCTCGCGAGATATCCGCCGCCTCCCGCAGCCTCCGCAGCTGGGCACCGAGCACAATGCGTCGCGCGGTGGGTCCCCTGCCGGACTCCCCGTCCGCAGAGGTTGCCTCGGTTCGGCCATCTGCGGCCATCAGCGCTCCCTGTGCACTATGCGAGAGATGTCATCCACAACCCATGACAATGGAGGGTGTGCACCCCCGGTGCGAGACCGGGGCACAGATGTCTCAGCGCTTTCGCGCCACCCCGCCGATCAGCACCTCGTCAACCGCGGTGGGCGGGTTGAGATGCGGACCGTCCGGCCACCAGTCGCGGAGCCGCGTGATGCCGGGCTCGACCAACTCGAGATCACCGAAGAACGACGCGATCTCGCTGCGCGTGCGGAAGAATCCTGAGCCCATCGAGCTGTTGCTGAAGATACCCTCGACGAACCGCGCGAGTTCGCTCGCGTCGCCACCGTCCTGCGGATCGTAGAAATGGGTCAGCGCCAGGTACGAGCCCGCGGGCAGGCGTTCGATATAACGCTCCATGATCTCGCGTGGCCGCTGCGCATCCGGCACATGGTGAATCGTGCTGCACTGAATCAGGGCGAGCGGCCGATCGAAGTCGAGGAACTTTGTGACGACAGGGTGCTCGAGCACCTGGTCCGGCTCGGTGAGGTCGGCCATCACCAAGTGCGACTGGTCATTCTCTTCCAGCAAAGCCCGGCCGTGGGCCGCCACCACCGGGTCATTATCGACGTACACGACCCGGGCCTCGGGATTCATTCGCTGAGCGACCTGGTGCGTGTTCTCGGCCGTGGGCAGTCCGGCGCCGCAGTCGAGAAACTGATCGATTCCGGCCGAACGAGTGAGGAATCTCGTTACTCGAACCAACCACTCCCGATGGTCGCGAGCCAGCCTGGACATCTGCGGAGCAGCCCTGTTGACCTGCTCGAACACCTCGCGGTCGACATCGTAGTTGTCCTTGCCGCCGAGGAAACAATCATAAACACGAGCCACGCTCGCTCTGGTCCGGTCAATTGCCGCGGAGGGCGCCATCCCAGGTTCGTCGGCTGCTGGCTGTGGTGCGTCCGAAGTCACGTTCGGCACGCTACAGCAGACAATGTTCCATGGTCATCCCGCGGGCGTGGGCCATGAATGCTCCGCCGCAGCGCTGTCTGACGGCTGACAGACCGCAGACAGGGGGTCGACAGTGCGCGTTCGTAGCGTCGCCGCCATGACCGCAGCAACACCCGCCATGGCAGAGACGCATCTGACCGACGGCTGGGAACCGGCGACACCACACGCCGACTCGCTGTGCCGGCGCTTCGTCCACCACTGGGCGGAGCAGAACGTCGCGTTCGCAGCGGCAGCGGGCGGGACGGTCGTACACACCGACCGGTTCATCCTGGCCGACTACGGCTACCCGACGGGCTTCTTCAACGGCGTCGTGCTGCTTGCTCCACCGCCCGACTGGGACGAGGTTCTCGACGAGCTCGATCCGCTCCTGGCCGGCGGGACCGGCGACGTCCTGCTGTGGAGCCTGTGGCCCACGACGGACCTGCGCCGCCGTGACTGGCTGCTGATGGGCCATCCGCCGCTCCTGCTGCGACCGCCCGCCGAGCTCGCGCCGGTCCCGCCGCCCGCACCGACACCGCGCGTGGTCGGGACGGCCGCAGATCTGGCGGTCTGGGAGGACGTCGCCGTGCGCGCCTATCCCCTTCCGGAGCTCGTCGGCGGGCAGGCGGGCCGGCTGATCAACCCCGCTCTGCTCGCCGACGAGCGGTTGACGTTCCGCATCTCCGACAACACCTCCGACAGCTCCGATGACGCGGGGGTCCTGCGCACCCCGGTCTCTCGGTCTCCGCGCACTTCGTCGCGCACGGCCTTGGGAGCCTCGCCTTCGGTGCGACGCTGCCCAGCTCCCGCGGGCGCGGGCACTGGGCGCAGCACGCGCGGGCGCGGCTGCGGACCCGGCCCGACCTCTGGCACAGCGGGATCTTCTCCGACGACAGCCGCCCGCTGAGACACTCGGCTTCGTGCCCATCGTCCGTTTCACCCTCTGGCACCGTCCACGTTCCGCAAGGGAGCATCGATGACCATCACAGATCCGACGGCCACGGCGTCCGGGCCGACCGCAGAGGCGTTCGGCGAGCGGCTGTTCGACGCCCTGCTCGGCGCCCAGCTCGTGCAGGCCGCCTACCTGGGCGACCGGCTCGGCTTCTACCGGGCGCTCGCCGCTGATGCGCTCACCCCGCCCGAGCTCGCCGCGCGCACCGGGACCGCGGAGCGTTACGCGAGGGAGTGGCTGGAGCACCAGGCCGTCGCCGGCGTCCTCACCATCGACAACGCCACCGCGGCAGCTCACGAGCGCCGCTTCCGGCTGCCGCCCGGCCACGCCGAGGTGCTCACCGACGTGCTCAGCCCGAACCACGTCCTGCCGCTGGCCCGGATGGTGGCCGGCGTCGGGCAGCACATGGACGCGCTGGTCGGAGCGTATCGCTCCGGTGGTGGCGTGTCCTGGGCCGAGTTCGGGACCGACGCCCGGGAGTCGCAGGCGGCGGCAAACCGGCCGCTTTTCCTCGGGGCGCTCCCCCACGAGTACCTACCGTCGGTCCCGGCCATCCGGGAGGTGCTGGAACGCGGCGGTCGCGTCGCCGACGTCGGCTGCGGGTTCGGCTGGTCGGCGATCGGCCTGGCGCTGGCCCACCCCGATGTGACCGTCGACGGCTACGACGTGGACGAGCCGTCGATCGCCGCGGCGCGGCGCAACGCCCGCGTGGCGGGGGTGGCGGAGCGGGTGCGGTTCCACCGGACCGACGCCGCCATCGCCGAGGGCCGCTACGACCTGGTCACGGCGTTCGAGTGCATCCACGACATGCCCGCTCCGGTCGGTGTGCTCGCGACGATGCTCCGCATCGCAGCACCCGACGGGGTCGTGTTGGTGGTCGACGAGCGGGTGGCGGAGACGTTCCACGCTCCCGGCGACGAGGTGGAGCAGTTGATGTATGGCTGGAGCATCACGTGCTGCTTGCCGGACGGACTGGCCCACACGCCCTCGGTGGGCACCGGCACGGTGATGCGCCCCGACACCCTGCGACGGTATGCGCGCGAGGCCGGTTACGCCGACATCGAGATCCTCCCGATCGACGACGACTTCTTCCGCTTCTACCGGCTCAGGTGATCACCGGACGTCGCGTCGTCCACAGCCGGCGGTCTGAGCGCTCACCCGTGGTGGGGAACCGGCGGGCGGCCGGCAGGGTCAGCTGGCGGCGGCAGCCTTGCGGCGCCTGCGGGCGGGGGCGGCCTGCTCCTCCTCCGGGGCGACCAGGCCCCTGAGGAACTGACCGGTGTAGCTCGTGGGATGAGCCGCCAGCTGCTCCGGCGTGCCCTGTGCCACGACCATGCCGCCGCCGGAGCCCCCCTCGGGGCCCATGTCGATGACCCAGTCGGAGGTCTTGATGACGTCCAGGTTGTGCTCGATGACGATCACCGAGTTGCCCTTGTCGACCAGCCCGTTGATCACCAGCAGCAGCTTGCGGATGTCCTCGAAGTGCAGACCGGTGGTCGGCTCGTCGAGGATGTAGACGGTGCGGCCGTTAGACCGCTTCTGCAGCTCCGACGCGAGCTTGACCCGCTGTGCCTCCCCGCCCGACAGCGTGGGCGCCGGCTGCCCGAGCCGCACATAGCCCAGCCCGACGTCGACGAGCGTGCGGAGGTAGCGCGCGATCGAGTTGATCGGCGCGAAGAACTCGGCAGCCTCCTCGATCGGCATGTCCAGCACCTCGGCGACCGTCTTGCCCTTGTAGTGCACCTCGAGCGTCTCGCGGTTGTACCGGGCG
Source organism: Pseudonocardia sp. (assembly GCA_025465235.1). GTDB lineage: Bacteria > Actinomycetota > Actinomycetes > Mycobacteriales > Pseudonocardiaceae > Pseudonocardia. The sequence goes on along the minus strand of JAODNO010000161.1, from coordinate 18,634 downwards.
CCCTTGCAGACCTCGCAGGGCACATAGACGTCGGGCAGGAAGTTCATCTCGATCTTGATCGTGCCGTCGCCCGAGCACGCCTCGCAGCGACCGCCCTTGACGTTGAACGAGAACCGGCCCGGCTGGTAGCCGCGCACCTTCGCCTCGGTGGTGGCCGCGAACAGCTTGCGCACCTGGTCCCACACACCCGTGTAGGTGGCCGGGTTGGACCTCGGCGTGCGGCCGATCGGTGACTGGTCGACTCTCACAAGCTTGTCGAGCTCGTCGAGCCCCGTGACCCGGGTGTGCCGGCCGGGAACCTGCCGTGCGCCGTTGAGCTTGTTGGCCAGCACCGTGGCGAGGATGTCGTTGATCAGTGTGGACTTACCCGACCCGGACACCCCGGTGACCGACACCAGGCAGCCGAGCGGGATGTCGACGTCGATGCCGCGCAGGTTGTGCTCGCGTGCGCCCACCACGGTGAGCTGCCGCTTCCTGTTCACCGGCCGCCGGATGTCGGGCACCGGGATGGAACGTCGTCCCGACAGGTACGCGCCGGTGAGCGACGTGTCGTGCGACTCCAGACCGGGGACCGGTCCGCTGTAGACGATGTGGCCGCCGTGCTCCCCTGCGCCGGGCCCGATGTCGACGGCCCAGTCGGAGGCACGGATCGTGTCCTCGTCGTGCTCGACGACGATCAGCGTGTTGCCCAGGTCGCGCAGGCGGACGAGGGTCTGGATCAGACGCCGGTTGTCGCGCTGGTGGAGGCCGATCGACGGCTCGTCGAGCACGTACAGCACGCCCACGAGCCCGGAGCCGATCTGTGTGGCCAGCCGGATGCGCTGGGCCTCCCCGCCGGACAGCGAACCCGCGGCGCGGTCGAGCGACAGGTAGTGCAGCCCCACGTCGAGCAGGAACCCCAGCCGGGCCTGCACCTCCTTGAGGATCCGCCCGGCGATCATGGCCTGCCGGGCGTCGAGCACCATCCCGTCGAGGAACTCCGAGCACTCCGCCACCGACATCGCCGACACCTCGGCGATGGACCGCTCGCCCTGGTCGCGATGGGCGAGGGTGACGGCGAGGACCTCGGGCTTGAGCCGCGCCCCGTGGCAGTCGGGACACGGCACGTCGCGCATGTAGCCCTCGTAGCGCTCGCGCTGAGAGTCGGACTCGGTCTGGTCGAGGCGCCGGTCGAGGAACGGGATGACGCCCTCGTAGCTGGCGTAGTAGGAGCGTTCGCGGCCGTAGCGGTTGCGGTAGCGGACGTGCACCTGGTCGGTGCTGCCGTGCAGGATCGCCTTCTGGGCGGCCACGGGCAGCTTGCGCCACGGCATGTCCATCCGGAACCCGATGGAATTGGCCAGCCCTTCCAGCAACCGCCCGAAGTACTCCGCGGACTGGCCGCCTGCCCAGGGAGCGATCGCCCCGTCGGCGAGGCTCGCCTCCTGGTCGGGGACCACGAGTTCCGGGTCGACCTCCTTCTTGATGCCGATGCCGTGGCACTCGGGGCAGGCGCCGTAGGGCGAGTTGAAGGAGAAGGTGCGGGGCTCGAGGTCGTCGAGGCTCAGCGGGTGGCCGTTGGGGCAGGCCATCCGCTCGGAGAACCGCCGCTCGCGGTGCGGGTCGTCGTCGGGCAGGTCGACGAAGTCGAGCACGACGAGCCCGTCGGCAAGTCGCAGCGCGGTCTCCACCGAGTCGGTGAGCCGCTGCTTGGCCGACTCCTTGACCGCGAGCCGGTCGACCACGACCGCGATGTCGTGCTTCTCCTGCTTCTTGAGCTTGGGCGGGTCGGTGAGCGTGTGGACCGTGCCGTCGACGAGCACGCGGGAGTAGCCCTGCGTCTGCAGCGTGGAGAAGAGGTCCACGAACTCGCCCTTGCGGGTGCGCACAACCGGCGCCAGCACCTGGAAGCGGCTGCCCTCCTCCATCGCGAGCACCTGGTCGACGATCTGCTGCGGCGTCTGCTTCTCGATGACGTGCCCGCAGACCGGGCAGTGCGGCACCCCCGCGCGCGCGTAGAGCAGGCGAAGGTAGTCGTAGACCTCGGTGATGGTGCCCACCGTGGACCGCGGGTTGCGGTTGGTGGACTTCTGGTCGATCGAGACGGCGGGGGAGAGCCCCTCGATGAAGTCGACGTCGGGCTTGTCCATCTGCCCCAGGAACTGCCGGGCGTAGGCCGACAGGGACTCGACGTACCGGCGCTGGCCCTCTGCGAAGATGGTGTCGAACGCGAGGCTCGACTTGCCCGACCCCGACAGCCCGGTGAACACGACGATGCTGTCGCGCGGCAGGTCGAGGTCGACGCCGCGGAGGTTGTGCTCGCGCGCGCCGCGCACCACGAGGCGTGGAGCGTCGATGGGACGCTCGTCTGCGCTGCGGTCAACCACGGGGGAGCCTCCTGGATCCGGATCGTGGAAGGGTCGACCACGACCCTCGTTCCATGCTAGGCGCGGTCACCGACAGAACCGGTGCTGCGGCCGGCGGCCCTGCGAGCGGCGGTCCCCTGGAGCCGAACCGTCGCCACGAGGATCGCACAGACGTTCGAAGACGCGGCACGGGGGTGCAACCGGTCGGCCTGAGGCGCCCCCAGGACTAACCTTGCCCTGTGGGAGAGCCCAACGTCTGGTCCACCGCCCATCTTCCCGACGGCGACGGCCGGTCCGCAGGTGTCAACGTCAACGGGTACGAGCTGGACTGCGAGATCCCCCTCGACGCGGCGCCCGAGCCGGAGGGCGCCACCCCGTTCGGTCTGCTCGCCGGTTCGCTGTCGGCCTGCACGGCGATGTCGGTCCGCACCTTCCTGAAGCGCTGGCGGATCGACCCCGGGGAGGTGACGGTGCACGTCGCGTTCCGGCCCGGCTCGCCACCGATGATGGACCGGCGCGTCACGGTGGGGGCCGACGTCGGCCCTGATCTGCGCGAGCAGCTCGCCGTGGAGGTCGACCACACCCCCGTCACCGTCCTGCTCCGCGACACCCTCACGATCCGCACCGTGCTGACCACCGGCACCCGCTGACGCGGGAGCGGGAGCGCCGGGCCGCGCGTCCTCAGAGGAGCAGTACGCCGCCGCTGAGCACAGCCAAAGCCGCCACGGACCATCCGATCAGCGGGACGGCGCGGGTGGGGGCCAGGTGGGCGGGCAGTGGTGATCGGCGCAGCGCCTTCGCGCGTACACGTCCCACCACGATCGTCGCCACGGCGATGACCAGGGCCACCGCGATGGGTGCCGCCGCGGCATCGGGGCCAGCCGCAACGATCTCGCGCACGGCCAGCAGAGCGGCGTTTGCCAGGACGCTGAGGGATGTGCGGCACCAGGCGAGCCTCGTCCGCTCGGCCTGGAGCCCACCGGGCCCCGGTGCCGGGACGGCGCCTTGGCCGGTCATCCCCCGACGCCCTTGAGGACCACCAGGACGAGGGCCACGAGCGCGAGCACGGCGAGGCCGACGGCGAGCACCCACGGGGCGCGTTGCGGCGGCAACGCCCCGTCCCGGCGCATCGCGTACTCCACCCGATGCCAGCGCAGGACACCATTCCCGGCACACAACACCGCGAGGACGACGAGGAGCCCACCCGTCACGGTGCGCACCCCCGGCAGCGGGAACGCCGGGATCAGCTGCACCACCGCGATTCCCGCCGCCAGCAGCGACAGCGACGAGCGGATCCAGGCGAGGAAGGTTCGTTCGTTGGCGAGGGTGAACCGGTAGTCGGGCTCGCCGGTGTCCTCGGGAAGGACGTGCCCCCGCTGCCGCGACGCGCTCCTGGCGCGGCTAGGCGACAGCATCGCAGGCGGTGACAGTGACCGTCGGCCAGGCATTGTTGATGTAACCCTTGGGGTTCCACACGCTCTCGGGGTGCTCGGGCTGCAGCGCCGCGGTCGTGTCCCAGGCCCGGGCGGTGATCGTGACCTCGCCCGCCGGAAGGCCGACGGTGGCGTGCCAGAACCGCCACGCCCACGGGCCGAGATCCGCCTCGAGCTCGGCCTGCTGCCAGCTGCGGCCGCCGTCGACGGAGACATCGACCCGGCTGATGCCCCGGTCGTCGCCCGCGTAGGCGTACCCCAGGACCCGGGTCGGTCCGCTGGGCAGAACGGCGTGGTCGTCCGGCCGGAGGATGTCGGAGTTCAGGGCGACCGCAGTGAGCGGGAACCCGTCCCCGACCCGGGTGCGGGAGAGGTCGGTATCCGCGGGCAGCAGGCGATAGGCACTGGTCTGGAAGAAGTTGTCCGATGGGCGGCCCTGGGCGGTGATGCGCTCCACCCACTTCACGCTGCGCGCACCGATGTGTCCGGGAACGACCACCCGCACCGGGCCGCCGTGCGCCACCGGGAGCGGCTCGCCGTTCATCTCCCAGACCAGCATCGTCTCGCCCGCCGTCGCCTTGGCCACGGAGATCGAAGCGCCGTAGGTCTGCGGCGGAGATGCCTCGGGGGCCACATCGGGGGCGGCGAACGCGATGTCGGTGGCGCCCGGCTGCAACCCCGCGGCGGCGAGGACGTCGGCCAGGCTCACCCCGCCCCACCGGGCGGTCGAGGTCGCACCGGGGCCCCACGGATGCTGGCCGGGAATGTCGCGGACAGCCATCAGCCCGGCACGCCGGTTCCCCGCACACTGCAGCGTGGCGACGACCTCACGGTGGGCGAACCGGTCCTTGAGGTCGGCCAGGGACAGCTCCAGCGGCCGATCCACCATTCCGTCGACCTGGAGTCGCCAGTCCTGCGGCTCGATGCGCGGCATGGTGCCGTGGTTCCGGCCGTAGAAGACACCCACCGGGGTCACGACGCTCTCGGCGAGTGCCGACCGCGGCGGCTCGGCGTTGTAGGGCTCCTGCTGGTGCACCACCATGGCCCGCTCGGTTGTCGTCACGTCTCCACCTGTCCGCTCGAATCTCGGCCTCGACACGTTCCTTGATCTCTCGATCCAGGTTGTGCCCGGACGCGGGCGCGCGGTAGGCGATCCGACCCGGGGAACCCATCAGCGGTACTGATGACCCGACCTGCTCGGGTCCCTGACCTCGGCCTCTTCGCGCTGCTGCTCGTCGGGGACGCCACCGGGCGGCGCGGATGCGCCCAGCATCACACGGTGCCTGCCGTCGCCACCCAGTACGTCGGCGGTCAGGCCAGACCGAGGAGGCGTCGCCGGGTGATCATGGGGAGTTCGGCCATCTCAGGACGCTCCTCATGGAACATGCCGCACCGGGGTGGAGTGACGATGGATAGTTGTCGAGCGTCGCTCGCGATGACAGCGATTCGGACGAACCGCGCAGATCGCTGCGATTCAATCGTGACGCACCGGCGCTGGCTAGTCTGTTCAGGTGGACGTCATCGAGAGCTACTCCGGTCACACCGACCCAGGCGGCGCGGCCATCCGACGCGACCTCGACGCCCTGAGCATCACCAAGGTCTCGGTCGGGCCCATGGACAACAACGCCTATCTCCTCGTGTGCCGGGCGACGAACGAAGCGCTGCTGATCGATGCGGCCAATGAACCGGATCGGCTCGCCGATCTCGTCGGCTCCGACGAGTCCCGGCCCGAGCTGCGCCACCTCGTCACCACCCACCGCCATCACGACCACTGGCAGGCCCTCGGCGCCGTCGCGGGGATGTTCCAGACCCGGCAGATCGCCCACCCGCTGGACGCAGGCGAGCTGCCGATCCCCATGGACGAGCTGGTGGAGCAGGGCGACACCGTGCAGTTCGGCGACATCGAGCTGGAGGTCGTGCACCTGCGCGGGCACACGCCGGGCTCGATCGCGCTGGTCTACCGCGGTGCCGACCGCCCGCACATCTTCACGGGCGACTCGCTGTTCCCCGGCGGCCCTGGCCGGACAACAAGCCCCGACGACTTCGCGTCGCTCATCGGCGACCTGGAGTCGCGGGTGTTCGACCAGCTCCCGGACGAGACGTGGGTCTACCCGGGGCACGGGGATGACACGACGCTCGGCACGGAGCGCCCGTCGCTGCCGGAGTGGAAGGCACGCGGCTGGTGAGCCGACTGCTCCCGACCGGGGCCGCGTACGTCATGTAGGCGGCACCGCCGTCTGTTGCGGCCCGGTATCAGTGCCGTAGCGCCTCCTGACCTGGCGGCGGCACCGAGTACTCGAAGCCAGAGCGCTTGCGCACTATCTCCGTTACCGCAAGACAGGTGTTTTTGGGCTCGCTCGTGCACTCGCCCGACGCTACGACCCTACTTTTCCCTTTCCTGGTCTCCCGGATCTCGATGTACAGGTGCATGCGCCATTCGTCGCAGCCGCCGCGTGTCGTGGCGAATATGTACTCTCCCTCGTCGACCTGATAGGACCGACCATAGGTGCAGCCTTGAGGCGGAGGAGGGTCCAGTAGCTGCTCCGGCGGCGAGGAATGTGCAGGTGAGGCGCCTACGAGCGAGGTGGCGACCAGGACGGCGCCGCAGAGCAACAGTTTCATGCGCATCGGCGTCCACCTTGAGGCACTTCGGCTGCGCGCCCGTGCTTCGGAGAGCGCATCGCGCTTTCGCCGGCCTTGTGTGCGCATAGTACGGCCGCTGCGGCATTTCGCCGATCCCCCAAACACCGCACGGCCTCGGCCGAATGCGTCAACCCGTCCGCGCGAGGGGCTACAGGATGCGGAGGGCCGCACCTCCGCGATGCGGTGACGGGGCCACACTGATGCAGTACCGCCGTCCTGGCGGCCACGCAGTTGCTCTGGCCGCCTTGCCTGCCGACCTCGCGCAACAATCCCGCTGATCGCGATACCAGGAGACCGTCATGGATCTGGACCTGCTCGGCAAGGTCGCCGTCGTCACCGGCGCCAGCAAGGGAATCGGGCTGGCGGTCGTCCGGTCGCTGGCGGCCGAGGGCGTGAACGTCGTCGCGGGGGCGCGGACCGGCAGTGAGGAGCTGGCCGAGTTGGCCGCCGAGCCCTCCGTTCACCCGGTGCTGGTCGACCTCACCGAGCCGGACGGTCCCGCGCGGCTCGTCGACGAGGCCGTGCGGGCCTTCGGCGGCCTGGACGTCCTGGTCAACAACGTCGGGGCGGTACGGCCGCGGGTCGACGGCTTCCTCGCGCTGACCGATGACGACTGGGACTGGGCGCTCACGATCAACTTCCTCGCGGCGGTCCGCACCACTCGCGCAGCTCTCCCGCACCTGCTCGACCGGGCCCCGTCGACGATCGTCACGGTCAGCTCCGTCAACGCGTTCCTGCCTGACCCCGGGGTCATCGACTACAGCGCCGCCAAGGGCGCGTTGACCAACTTCTGCAAGTCCCTGTCGAAGGAGTTCGGGCCCCGCGGCGTCCGGGTCAACACCGTCAGCCCCGGACCGGTGGAGACCGCACTGTGGCTGGGTGACGACGGCGTCGCCGCGACGGTCGCCCGCGCGGGCGACGGTGATGCGGCCGCCGTGGCGAAGCAGGCCGCTGACGCGATGGTGACGGGCCGCTTCACGCGGCCGCAGGAGGTCGCCGACATCGTGCTGCTCCTGGCGAGCAGCCGCGCCGGCAACGTCACCGGCAGCGATGTCGTCATCGACGGCGGGCTGGTCACCACCCTGTGAGTGAGGCCGGGCGACCGGCCTTCGTCCTGCATGAGCACCGGCGGCCGCGCCACCACTTCGACCTCCGGCTGGAGGAAGGCGGCGTCCTGCGCTCGTGGGCGGTGCCGAGGGGCCTGCCCGAGAAGCCGGGCCAGAAGCGGCTGGCGGTCGCGGTGCCCGACCACGACCTGGACCATCTCACCTACGAGGACGAGGACAAGTCCGTCGCGGACATCGGCTGGTGGGAGGAGCACGACCGCACCGAGCGCCGCATCATCCTCACCCTGCACGGCCGCGGCGGTTCGCAGCGCTACGCCCTCATCCGGACGTCCCGTGACTGGCTGCTGCACCGCCTCGACCCGGGCTGACGGCACGTGACCGAGTGCTCGCCTGCGCTGGTACGTCAGCGCCGTGGGTAGTCACATGTTGGAGCTTGGTCAACATGCGCGGTTAGATTGGCTCGCGGCCGCGACAGCGGCCGTGGGTTCCCGGGCGGTCGCGGCGCAGCAACGGTCCTGGCGCAGGTGACCGGAGATGGATGGACCCGAAACGAACCGTGCACGTTGTCGTACGCACCCTGGTGGCACTCGGCTCCGCACTGGCACTGACGGTGGCCGGCCTCGCCTGGTCGCTGCAACAGCGGCTCGACACGGGCGTCACCAGCACGGCAGCGATCGAGCACGCGGTCCCGATACCCTCCGGCCAGGCGTTCAACGCCCTGCTCGTGGGTCTCGACGCACGCACCGACGCCGCGGGCAACCCGTTGCCCCCTGCGCTGTTCAACGCCCTGCACGTGGGACCCGACACCGGCCAGCTGAATACCGACACGATCATCCTGCTGCACGTCCCGGCAGATCCCGGCCAGGCCGCCGAGGCGATCTCGATCCCGCGCGACTCGTTCGTCCCGATCGCGGGCGGACGCGGTACGCACAAGATCAACTCTGCGTACGAGCGCGGCCTGAAGGACGCCGAGGACACGCTCTCTGCGCAGGGCGTCAGCGGCGCCGAGCTCGACCAGCGCGGGCGCGAAGCGGGGCGCAGCACGCTGGTGGCCACCGTTGAGGCCCTCACCGGTGTCCATGTCGACCACTTCGCGGAGATCAACTTCGCCGGGTTCGACGAGCTCACGCAGGCGCTCGGCGGCGTGCCCGTCTGCCTGAACGCCCCCGCGCACGACTCCTACTCCGGGGTCGACCTGCCGGCCGGACCGCAGACCGTCACCGGCCCCGCCGCGCTCGCGTTCGTCCGGCAGCGACACGGTCTGCAGGACGGCGATCTCGACCGTATCGCCCGCCAGCAGGCCTTCGCCGCAGGGCTCGCGCAGCGGCTGAGCGCCACGGGCACGCTCACCAACCCGGTGCGGCTGGCCCAGCTCGTCGGCGTCGTCAACCGGAACGTCGTGCTCGACAGCGGCTGGAACATCGAGCAGGCGCTCACCCAGTTCGCCGGCCTCTCGGGCAACGACCTCCAGTTCCGCACGATCCCTACCGGGCGCCCGGACCTGCGTACCCCGTTCGACGGGGTCGCGATCCAGATCGACCAGGCTGCTGTGCGCTCCTTCGTCAGGTCCGTGCTGACCGGCACCGAACCTGGCGCGCCGTCGGGCGTCCAGCCCTCGCACATCTCATCGGCCGAGCCTACCGTCGCTCCCGCGCCCGTTCAGCCTGCCGCGGCTCCGCGGTCGTCGACGCCGGTAGCGCGCACCACCGCGCCGGCTCGCGTCATCACCGCCGACGGCATTCCCTGCGTCAACTGACCGGCGGCCGGCTGTGACCGGCCGGTGCGTCAGGCGATCCCGACGAGGTCGACCACGAAGACGAGCGTGGAGCCGCCGGGGATCGGGCCGTTCGCGCTGTCGCCGTAGCCCAGAGCGGGCGGGATGACGATGACTCGGCGGCCGCCGACCTGCATCCCCTCGATGCCCTGCGCGAAGCCCGGTACCACCCCGTTGAGCGGGAAGCTGGCGGGCGCGCCGCGCTGCCATGAGCTGTCGAACAGCGTGCCGTTGCTGTAGAGGGTGCCCGTGTACTGCACGTCGACGGTGTCGGCGGGAGTGGCCGCAGGCCCGGACCCGACCACGATGTCCTGGGTCACGAGCTTGGTCGGCGGCTGCCCGGTGCCTGCCTTCGCCTGGCTGGGCGCCGTCAGGTCCGTCGGGTTGCCGGTGAGGGGCGGGACACCGGGCACCTGACCAGCAGGGGCCGCTGCGCCCGATGGGGCCACCGACGACGGTTTCGTTGCTGCCGCCGAGGGGGCGGTGGTGGGCGCTGCGCCGGAACCGCAGCCCGCCATGGTCGTCATGGCGACGGCGACGGCCACTGCCGCGAGGGAGCGCTTCATGGCGTCAAGTCGAACATGGCCGGTCAGAACGCCAGTCGAGGGGGTGCCGGGCAGGTCCGATGCCAGCGGCCGGGAGGTCCACGGGCAGACTCATCCAGCGTGACGGACAGCTTCCCGCGCAGGCAGGCGCGGACCCGGCGGTTCACCCTCGGCGCCCCCCGTGGGTTCACGGTCTCCCCCGACGGCGAGCGCGTCGTGTTCCTGCGCAGCCGCGGCGGCACCGATCCCGTGACGTGCCTCTGGACCCTCGACCTCGCCACCGGTGAGGAGCGCCTGGTCGCAGACCCGCACGTGCTCGACAGCGGCCCGGAGGAGGACCTGCCGCCGGAGGAGCGGGCGCGCCGGGAGCGCAGCCGCGAGCAGGCGGGCGGGGTGGTCGGCTACGCCACGGACCGGCCCGTCACGATGGCCGCCTTCGCCCTGTCCGGACAGCTCTACGTCACCGACTTCGCCGCCGGGCTCACCCCGCGGCTCGTGGACACCGCCGGCGGCGTCATCGACCCGCGGCCGGGCCCGCACGGACGCCACGTCGCCTACGTGAGCGGCGGCGCGCTGCACGTCCACGACCTCACAGCCCGCACCACCACGACTGTCGCCGAACCCGACGGCGAGCACGTCACGTTCGGTCTGGCCGACTTCGTCGCGGCCGAGGAGATGGGCCGGATGCGCGGCTACTGGTGGTCGCCCGACGGTGATGCGCTGCTCGTCGCGCGGGTGGACGACGCGCCCGTCCGGCGCTGGCACATCGCCGACCCGGCCAACCCCGACCGCACCCCGACCGTCGTCGCCTACCCCGCGGCAGGCACGCCCAATGCGCGTGTCTCCCTGCAGATCCGCAGCCTGAATGGTGGAAACACCGAGGTGACCTGGGACGCCGACCGCGACGAGTACCTCGTGCACGCGGTATGGGACGCCCACGACCTCCTGATCGTCGTGCAGCCCCGGGACCAGCGGGCGCTGCGGGTGCTGCGGGTCGACCCGGCCACCGGCGCGACGTCTCCCGTGCATGAGCAGACCGACCCGGCCTGGGTGGAGATCGTTCCGGGCGTTCCGGCACACACGGCATCCGGCGCCCTGGTGGTGGTGGCGGACGAGGACGGGGCGCGCAGGCTCGTCGTCGACGGCGAGGCGGTGACGCCGCCGTCCCTGCAGGTGCGCGACGTGGCCGACGTCGACGACGACGTGGTGCTGTTCCGGGCGAGCGAGGACCCGACGTCCGTCGGACTGTGGACCTGGGGTCCCGAGGGCCTGGTGGCGCTGACGCCGGATCCGGGAGTGCACTCCGGCCGGCTCGTGGGCGGCACGCTGGTCGTCGCACGCCAGGGCCTCGACGCCGACGGCACGACCACGGTCGTGCACCGAGGCGGCTCCGATGCGACGATCACCTCGTTCGCCGAGCCGCCCGGGCTGCAGCCGCAGATCACGCTGCTCCGCGCCGGGAAGCGCGAGCTGCGTACCGCGCTGCTGTTGCCGTCCGGGCACGAGCCCGGCACCCGGCTCCCCGTCCTCATGGACCCCTACGGCGGCCCGCACGCCCAGCGCGTGCTCGCCGCCCGCGGCGCCCACCTGACCAGCCAGTGGTTCGCCGAACAGGGCTTCGCGGTGGTCGTCGTCGACGGCCGGGGCACGCCGGGGCGGGGCCCGGAGTTCGAGCGTGCGGTACGCGGAGACCTGGCCGGCCCCGTGCTGGACGACCAGGTCGACGGCCTGTTCGCCGTGGCGGAGCAGCACCCGGACCTGGACCTCACCCGCGTCGGCATCCGCGGCTGGTCGTTCGGCGGGTACCTGGCCGCGCTGGCCGTGCTGCGACGCCCTGACGTCTTCCACGCGGCGGTCGCCGGCGCGCCGGTCACCGACTGGGCGCTCTACGACACGCACTACACCGAGCGCTACCTCGGCCACCCGGAGCAGGACCCGGACGCCTACGCACGTTCGTCGCTCATCGAGGACGCGGCGCGGCTCACCCGGCCGCTCCTGCTCGTGCACGGGCTCGCCGATGACAACGTCGTGGCCGCGCACACCCTGCGGCTGAGCTCGGCGTTGCTGGCTGCGGGCAGGCCGCACAGCGTGCTCCCGCTCTCCGGCGTCACGCACATGACGCCGCAGGAGGTGGTGGCCGAGAACCTGCTCCTGCTCCAGGTGCGGTTCCTCAAGGACGCCCTGGCGGTCGCGTGACCCGCCGGGAGCGCCCAGTGGCGTTGCCGCTCACGACGCCGGCTCGCGCGCATTGTTTCGGCGGAACCGCGCCGGTGTCGAGCTCGTCGCCAGCCGGAAGGCTTTGACGAAGGCCGACTCGGATCGGTAGCCGACGGAGACGGCGACGCTGCCGACGGACTGGTCGGTGGTTCTCAGGAGCTCGGCTGCGGTGATCATGCGAATGCGGGTCAGGAAGTCGCCGGCGCTCATGCCTGTGGCGCGGGTGAACTGGCGGATGAACGTGGCGCGTGACATCGCGGCGAGCTCGGCGAGCTCGGCGATGGTCCAGCCACGACCGGGCTGGTGGAGAACGGCCTCGACGACGTTCCGCAGGCTTGCGTTCTGCACCGCGGTCCACAGCACGTCGCCCTCGAGTCGGCGGTTCGGTGTAGAGCGCAGCACCATCGCCAGCAGCGCGTCGCACAACGCGGACACGACGGCGGCCGTGCCTGGTCCGTCGTGCTGCGCTTCGCCGCGCATCAGGGTGCTCAGCATCCGTACCGGTTCGCTGGAATCGGCATCGAACGAGACGTGCAGCACCTCGGGAAGGGTGGAGAACAGCACATCGCCCGCACCCGGCCCGAGATCGTAGTGACCGCAGAAGAGATCGACCTCGGGATCACCACCGGTCGTTGACGCGGTGGGGAAGGCGACGCCCGGTTGTTCCGTGAGCCGCCTCCGTTGCCCGGGGCCGTGGGTGCGGATCTGGTGCGCGGGTCCGCGGGGCAGCAGGACCATGTCACCAGCGGCCATGTCGACGCTGCGCCCGGCGAGTTCGAGGGTGCAGGCGCCCTGCAGCAGCAGGTGGAAGGGTGCCTCGCGGGGTGTGCGCATCGCGTGGCTCAGGACGGCAGGCCCGGCCAGCAGGCACCGTTTGTCGACGGTGCCCCGCAGCCGGGCCATGCGGATCAGGTAGCTCACCGAGTCCACCGGACACCTCCAGCGAAGTGATACTTCTGCGACAAGAATCGAGATTCTCAGGTCTCGCCAGATCATATGCTGCGAGGCACCATCGATGTATGAACACTTCGACAGAGCTGGTTCACGCAGACGTCCTGGTCATCGGGTTCGGCAAGGGCGGTAAGACTCTCGCCGCGACGATGGGCCGGCAGGGCAAGCGGGTCGTCATGGTCGAGCAGTCTTCCCAGATGTACGGCGGCACCTGCATCAACATCGGCTGCATCCCGACCAAGGCGCTCGTCCACCGCGCCGATACCCGCCGGGAGGCCGACGAACCTCAGGCGTGGTACCAGCAGGCCATCGGAGCGGTGGAGGAGCTGACCACGCTGCTGCGGGGCAAGAACTTCCAGATGCTCGACACCATCGACAGCGTCACCGTGGTCACCGGCCGGGCACGGTTCCTCGATCCCACCACCGTCGAGGTGGCCGCCGGGTCCGACCGGCTCACGATCAGCGCCGAGACGATCGTCATCAACACCGGTGCCGAACCCGTCATCCCCGACATCCCCGGCCTACGGGCCAGCAAGCACCTGGTCACCAGCACCGACCTGCTCCACACGAGCACGCTGCCGAACCGGCTCGTCGTGCTCGGCGGGGGTTACCTCGGAGTCGAGTTCGCCGCGATGTACCGGCAGTACGGGTCCGAGGTGACCATCCTCGAAGCGGCACCGGCCCTCATGGCACGCGAGGACGACGACATCGCAGCGGCCGCCACCGGCATCCTCGCTGAGGACGGGATCACGATCCTCACCGGCGCACGCTGCACAACGGTGCGCGACAACAGCGACAACGGCGTGACGATCACCTACGAGCAGAACGGCCTCCAGCACACCCTGCAGGCCGACACCATCCTCGCCGCCGTCGGACGCGCCCCTGCCACCCGCGGTCTCGGGCTCGAACTGGCCGGCGTACGGACCACCGGTCTCGGCGCGGTCGAGGTCGACGAGCGCCTGCGCACCAGCCAGCCGCACATCTACGCTCTCGGCGACGTCAACGGCGGGCCCCAGTTCACCTACATCTCCCTCGACGACAGCCGCATCGTCACCGACGAGCTCATCGGCACCGCGACCCGGACCGTCAAGGATCGGGTTGCCGTGCCCCACACCGTGTTCATCACCCCGCCGCTCTCCACCGTCGGGCTCACGGAGAAGCAGGCCCGCAACGACGGCCACCGCATCACGATCGCCAGCAAGCCGATCGCGCAGATCGCCGCGATGCCTCGCGCCCGGATCGTCGGCGACACCCGCGGCCTCATGAAGTTCGTCATCGACGCCGAGACCGACCAGATCCTCGGCGCAGCCCTCCTGTGCGTGGACTCCCAGGAGCTCGTCAACACCGTTGCTCTCGCAATCCGGCACCAGGTGACGGCGAGCGAGCTTCGCGACGCCATCTACACCCACCCCAGCGCCACCGAGGGCTTCAACGAAGTCCTCGCCACCATCGTGCCCGCGTAGCTTCCAGGGCGGCTGACGATGCGCCGACGTGAGGTTCTCCCGGGGGTGTCAGCACAGCTCAGGGGGTGGGTGGTCCCCGGGAGGCACCTGCGTCTCCGTAAGGCCGGCGCGCTTGTGGCCCGTCCGCCATTCCAGGACGCCGATGAGCAGCGCCACCACGGCCCCGACGGTCGCTCCACCGACCGCGATCGCCACCGCCCTGCGGAAGTCGCCCCCGCTGCTCGCCAGCACCGCGTAGAAGATGCCCGTGATGGTGGCGGTGCCGATCGCGGACCCGATCCGCTGCCCGGTCTGCAGCGCGCCCCCAGCCGAGCCCGCGCTGGCGACCGGTACGTAGCGCAGCGTCATCGTGGTGTTGGGCGAGATCACCCACCCTCCGCCGATACCTGCGACCAGCAGCGGAGCCGCCACGAGCAATCCCGCCGTGTGAGCCGGCCCGATCGCCAGCACGATGCCCGTCGCCGCGAGCCCGATGACGACGAGGCTCAGGCCCACCACCGTGAGCAGCCGCCCGAGCCGAGCGACGAGCCGCCCACCCACCACCGACGACGCTGCAGAACCGAGCGCAAACGGGGTGACCGCGAGCCCGGACTGCAGCGGGGTGTAACCGAGGCCCGTCTGGAAGTACAGCGCGAACACCAGCCAGATCCCGCTGAACCCGACGAAGTAGATGGTGGCCAGCGCTACCCCGGACGCAAAGCCGGGCCTGCTCCTCAGCAGCCGGACATCGAGCAGCGGCTCCCCGCCGTGCCGCGCCACGCGTCGCTCCCACCCGACGAACGCGGCCGCCAGTACCGCGGCGACCGGGAAGAGCCACCACAGCCGGGTGAGCCCACCGGAGTCCGACTCGACCAGTGGCAGCAGGAGGGCGAGCACCGCCCCACCGAGCAGCCCGGTGCCGACAACGTCGAGGTCTCCGCGGAAGCCGCTTTCGGTGCGTGGGATCAGCCGGGCCGCCAGCAGCAGCGCGACCACCCCGATCGGGACGTTCACGTAGAAGATCCAGCGCCATCCGTCGGGGCCTTGCACGAGGGCCAGGATCAGGCCGCCGACGATGGGCCCTGCGGCCGTCGAGATACCGACCGTGGCGCCGAAGAAGCCGAACGCCCGCGCCCGCTCCGTGCCCCGGAACAACTGCTGGATGAGCGCGGAGTTCTGCGGCGCGAGCGCCCCCGCGGCGATCCCCTGCGCCAACCGGGAGAGGACGAGCAACGTGGCGCTGGGCGCGGCCCCGGCCAAGGCGCTGAACAGGACGAATCCGGCGAGGGCGATCATGAACATGCGCCGGCGGCCGATCGCGTCGCCCAGCCGCCCGGCCGGCACCAACGCGAGCCCGAACGTCAGCGCGTATCCCGAGACCACCCACTGCACCTCGGCCGGCGTCGTGCCGAGGCCCCGCTGCATCGACGGAAGTGCGACGGCCACGATGCTCACGTCGAGCAGGATCATGAACCCGGCGACGAGGGTGACCCACAGCGCCTTCCAACGCCTCGGGTCGAGCCCGTCCTCGCCCCACCCGGGCGCGCCGCGCCTGGCCTCGGTGGTGTCGGTGGTGTCGGAGCGGGTCATGGCTCCTGTCTACCTCGCGCCCCCGCTCTGGCAGTCTGAACGGCCAACCGAACCGGAGGACTGACGTGGCACTACAGAGACCCGACATCGACCCCATCGACGGTCCGGCCCCCGCTGACCTGGTCGTGGAAGACATCGAAACGGGTGAAGGCCCCGAGGCCGCACCCGGCCAGACCGTCGAGGTGCACTACGTGGGTGTGGCGCATTCCACGGGGGAGGAGTTCGACGCGTCCTGGAACCGCGGTTCGACGTTCCGGTTCCCGCTCGGCGCCGGCCGCGTCATCGCGGGCTGGGACCGTGGCGTGGCCGGGATGAAGGTCGGCGGACGCCGCCGGCTCGTGATCCCGCCGCACCTGGGCTACGGCGACCGCGGAGCCGGCGGCGCCATCAAGCCGGGCGAGACGCTGATCTTCGTGGTCGACCTGGTGGGCGTGAGCTGAACTGCGCCTGCTGTTGATCTCCGACACCCATGTCCCGGTGCGGGCGAAGGATCTGCCCGCACCGGTGTGGGCGGCCGTCGACGCCGCCGACGTGGTCGTGCACGCGGGCGACTGGGTGTCGGTGCATCTGCTCGACACGCTGGAGGCGAGGGCGCAGCGCCTCGTCGGCGTGTACGGCAACAACGACGGCCCGGCACTGCGCGCGCGGCTGCCCGAGGTGGCGAGGGCCGAGCTCGGCGGCGTCCGGTTCGCGGTGGTGCACGAGACGGGCGCCGCGGCAGGGCGAGAGCGCCGCTGCGCCGCCGCCTACCACGATGTCGACGTGCTGGTGTTCGGGCACAGCCACATCCCGTGGGACACGACGGCGCCCAGCGGCCTCCGACTGCTCAACCCCGGCTCCCCCACCGACCGCCGCCGACAGCCGGTCTTCACCTGGATGACGGCCGAGGCCGTCGAGGGCCGCCTCGCTGCCGTCGACCTGCACCACCTGCCACCCCGCTGACCCGCGACCCGCACCCCCTGGCCGCAGCCCGGCGGAGGTGGTAGGAGGTGACGATGTCTCCGACCACACCCGAGGTGTCCCGGTGAGCCGCGCGAAGGCCGAGGAGACCCGGGACGGGGTGGCTCTCACCAACCTCGACCAGCCGCTGTTCGATGGGGCAGGCGCCACCAAGCGGGACCTGGTGGACTACCTGGACGCCGTGCGGGGCCGCATCCTCCCCGAGCTCCGGGACCGGCCGCTCTCGGTGATCCGCGTGCGGCCCGGCCAGGAGCCGTTCATGCAGAACAGCCTTCTGAAGTTGTCGTTGGTTTGCGTTGTTCGCCAGCAGCCCTCGAAAGTGCCCGTGAGCTGCGGTGACACGTCCGCCGTACTTCTCGACACGCGTCAACGCTAGGCGAAGCTGAGCACTGGCACCCGGACTAAACCCGGACCGCCGAAGATCCACATCAACCCGCCGTAGCGATCATCGACGCCCAGCGTTCCCCGTCACCTGGATGATCGGTCGCTGGCGCCCGCGTCGAGAGTGTCCAGCCGCCGCTCGTACTCGGCCTCGTCGATCTCGCCGCGGGCGTACCGCTCGGCCAGCAACTGTTCCGGTCTGGGTCGCGCGGGCTGCTCCGGCCGGCGGTCGGCGCCGGCCGTACGGGTATAACGGACCAGAGCAACGATCGCGGCAATCACCAATGCCCAGAAGGCAATCGAGCTGAGGGACATCATCGCCCAGCCCCAGCCGCTCATTTGGTCGCCCCACCAGTACATCATCGGAAACTCCCTACAGTGACACCCATTGCTGACGAACCCAGCATGCGGCGGGAGAGCCCATCAAGTTAGGGGACGATGTCCGCCCTTCGTAGAGCCTGAGGTCCTCACCGCGAGGGCTGGTCCGGCGCGCACGGCGTCGGCACCCGCTACGGCGGGGCGCGGTGGTATCCCATCGTCGGTTGCCCGGCCACCGGCTCGTCGTCGGTCTCAACAGACTCGGGCAGGTGGGGCGACCGGACCGCTCAAGATCCGGGCGTTGACCGCGAGCAGCACACTCAAGGCGGGCATCGACAGCTCGCCATCTTCGGACGCAAGCACGGGCCAAGGCGGGTTCGAAGACCGTGGCGGCGATGGGCAGCGCGACGGCGTTGCACCCTACCGGCCACGCCAGGTTCGAGCGTGTTTTGCTCATGCAGCCGTACCCGCCCCGGAGGGCGGGTCGGCACGTCCAGTGGATTGCAGCGCATGAGCAGAACGTCGGCGGTTTCGATGGCAACGTCGATCGATATCAACGACGGCAATCAGCGCCCGGCGGGACCGCAAAGCGCCGACGACCGCGTTTAGCACCGCCAAAGCAGCTTTGCGCCTGCTCACGGTTTCGCTGGATGGGGCCCGCTGTGCCCGGCGTCTGTGTGGGTGTCGGTCTCGGGGACGGGGACGACCACGACAGGCCGGTGCTGGAGGTGGATCACCCCGTGCGAGACCGACGGCTCGATCAGCCGCGGCAGAGCCATCCGCATCCCTTCGCCGCGAGTACCGACCACGATCAGCAGCGCATCGTGTTCTTCAGCCGCGCGGGCGAGCTCCACGGCCGGGTCGCCACGTCGTGTCTCGTAGGTCCAGCGCAACCTGCTGCCGACGAGCACCCGCTCAACTCGACGTCGCTGCTCCGCAAGTGCCTGCCGGCCCCGTTCCTCCCAATC
>JAODNO010000146.1 GCA_025465235.1 Pseudonocardia sp. | reverse complement strand
CTCGATCCGGCCCCACAGCAGCGTGCCGGCCGTGATCCCCGCCATGATCACCACGAGCCACAGCGTCCAGCTACGCAGGCTGGCGGTGACGCCTTGATAGATCGCGTTGGCGACCTCGACATTGGCCGGCTTGACCTCGCCGAGCAGTCGTCCACGGATCAGGGCGAGCGACAGAACGAGCAGTAACGCGACGACCCCGGTGGTCACCGCCCACGCCCGCAGGGTCCGCATGCGCTGCCGCGACAGCGCCAGCGCCCCGGCGAGGACGCCGAGCGCGACCAGTCCGGCCCACAGCCACAGCGATTTCAACAGGTCGATGGCCGCGTAGACGCGAGGAGCCTCCTGGGGCGTGAGCACGGTGAAGCCCGCATCGTTCGGGATCAGGTTGATGACCTGCCCGGCCAGGCCCGTCACATCCTGGGGGGGGATCAGCGCCTTGGCCTGACCCAGCGTGAACCCGACCGGCTGGCCGCCCAGCACCTCGGCCTGAGCGGTACGCAGGGCAGCGCCGGTCAGACCGGCGAACTGGGGCGAGGTCAGGATCAGTTCCACGCCCCTGCTCAGCAGGTTCCTGGTCCCGTCCTGAACGGCGGGCCGGAAGATCTGCGCCCTGGGCGGTAGGACCGAGACGGCCTCGTCGACGGCCTGCTGGACCTCGGGCTTGGCCATGATCGTGTCCACCACCTGGGACTCGACCCGGGCTGCCACGGCCGGATCGGTGAGGATCCTCTGGCCGTCCGCAACGAAGACGTCGGTGTTCACCACGTGGCGGCGCGTCCACAACGAGGTGCTGGACACCACGAGCAGGATCGCGCTGATCAGTATCAACAGTCCCACACCGAAACGACGCATCAGTGCCACCTCCCGGCGCCGACCGGTGGCGGCACCACAGCGCCCCGACCCGGGCGAGCCCCGAGATCGGCGCGGACGATGATCCCGGTGAGGCGTGGCGACTGTTCCCGCCGGAAGCCGGTCGCACATCACCCACGACGGGCGATCCAGCCCCTTCCCTCGCCGCCGCGGCCCGACGCGCGCTGCATCGAGGCCGGCGCCGCACGGACGGCGGGCACCACCCCGAGGCCGCCGACGGAGAGAGAACAGCCGGAAGAGTTCACGGACGCGCGCCGGGTGGCGGCGTGAACACGTCGGTCGTCGTCGTCCACCACCAGCAAGTGGTGAACCGGTTTGTCGGTGAGCAACCGTGCGGCCTGCTCCGTCGAGGTCGTCTACGCCCCGTGAGAACCGGGCTGGTCATGAGTTCCCGAACACGCAGAACCACGGCGGGACCGTGCGGCCGCGAACCGGCCCGGGCGAACCGCCCGCGTTCCCGGGCCGTTGGTCCCGTGACATTTCATCCGTTGTGGGCGAAGCCGAACGGGCTCGACACGCGCCACGATGCCTCCGACGTGCCGATACGCCGGACACCTTCGCGCCCGGACTCGCCGAGTGGGCGAAGGGGTCAATCATGACTGACGAGCTGGCGAGCATGGGGGTCCAGGCCCTGCTCGCCTCGCTGGACGCCACCGACGCGACCCAGACCACCGCGGCCGTCGATGCCTGAGCCCACCCCGTTCCCCGTCCGGAAAGGACAGCGCCATGCCCGGTCTCATTCGAAGAATCGCGCGCGCGGCAGTCATCGCCGGCAGGGCCACTGAGGTCTCCGACCTCGTCTCCCGGCGGCACGGCGGGCGGTGGTGGGCCCGGCAGGACCAGCCGCACGAGTACCGGGACGAACCGCTGCAGCAGGGCGAGCAGGCTCCGGCCGGGAGCAGCTTGGACGACAGGCTGGCCCTGCTCCGGCAGCTCGGTGACCTGACGGCCCAGGGCGTGCTGAGCGAGGCCGAGTACGAGCAACAAACGAGCCAGATCCTGACCTCCTGATGGTCGGGATGCCGAGCGGGGCCGGCCAGCCGATTCACGGTCAGCCGTGAGCCCGGAGGCACTCGTCCTGGCGCTGTCCGGTGTCGTCCGCCCGACGAGCGCGGCGGCCATTTATGCGATGTTGGCGACCCGGAGTCCGCGGCGCCTGCTCATCGCCTACCTCGTCGCCGGCCTGACGTTCAGCCTGGCGGTCGGGGCCGCGGCCGTCGTGATCTTCCATGGCCACATGTGGCCGAGCAGGTCGGACTCGGCCCGCCCGGTACTCGACCTCGTGTTGGGCGCGGGGGCCATCGGGTACGCGGCCGGCGCCGGGACGGGCCTGCTGCCCCGGCGGACCACCCGGCGAGCGCCGGACGAGGACTCCTGGCTGCAGCGCCGACTGGCCCATCTCTCCCCGCGGAGCGCCGCGCTGGCGGGCGTGGTCACCCATCTCCCCGGCATCGTCTACCTCGCGGCGCTCAACGCCATCATCGCGACGGCGGCGAAGCCGGTGGGCGATCTGCTCCAGGTCCTGATCTACAACCTCATTTGGTTCAGTCCCGCGATCGCGGCACTCGTCATGTCGATCCTCCGGCCGGACCTCTCTCGCGCCGTGCTGGAGGACATCAGCTCGTGGGGCCGCCGGCACCGACGCCTCATCGTCGTGGTGGTGATCGGGGCCGTGGGCGTCTATCTCGTCGTGAAGGGCATCGTGGACCTGCGCTAGCTCAAGGCCGGCCACTGACGGGGCGTTGCCCACCGGAGCGCGCGCCGCCGGGTCCCGGACGCAATCCTGGGAGGCAGCGCACCGTCCGCGCCAGGCGAGCTCACGGTTGACGAACAGCCAGGCGTGTTGTGTGCGTCACGCAGCCGATCGGGCGCACCGGTTCGGCACAGGACAACGTGGTGGAACCGGCGGGCCCCGAAGCGCCATGCCCACCAGAGCGCGCGGCGCGATCACGAAAAGACCCCGGACAGCAGCGCGAGCAACATCGGCTTCCCCATGGCCGCCGACCTCCACCCCGACGCGGTGATGAGGTGATCCGCACGGCGCGGCGCGTTCACCCCGCACGGGTGGCGTCTGCGGGCCGGGGTGATGGCAACCTCGCGACCGGCGATCCATGCGGAGTGGTGGCAGCGAGGAGGACCGGATGCTCTGGGCATTACTGGCGGCGTATCTCCAAAAGCGACCGGCCTGGGTGCAGGCGCTGGTGGTCGGGCTGTGTACGGGTCTGTTCATCGCAACCGGGGCCAAGGCAAATGAGCGAGATCCGCTGATCAGCTCGGTGGTCCTGCTCGTGCTGGTGGCCGGCGCCGTCGCGGGCACGGCTTTCTACCTCGGGCTGCGCGCCCAGCAACGGCACGGCTGGAGGGCGGGCACCGCCGCACCCCTCTGGGTCGATCTCATCTATGCGGCGGTGTGGGTGCTGTCCCTGCTGGCGGCGATCCGCGCGCTGTTCGGCGAGGGCGGCTTGAAGGTGGCCGTCCTCGCGATCGTTCCGATCGTGCTGCTGGCCCCATCCGCCTTCGGTGGGATCCGAGCGCTGCTGGGGAGGCCTCGGACACCGAAGGCCGGTGCGCCGCCAACCGCGGCGCATTAACCCCGCCTCGGGGTGAGGTCCGACGGCGAAGTCGGCTGGGCACTGAACGCTGGGGCGGTGTAGGTGGCGATCAGCGCTCGCTTGGCCGCTTGAAGCTCGGTGTCACCCAAGATGTCAGCGAAGCGGAGATCAGCTAGCCCCAACAGTTCACCAGCCAGCCTCGGTGCCCTGGAGACCTGCGGCCCGGCGAGGGCAAGCTTCCCTCTGTGCGGTGCGCGTGGCGATGCGCCGGGCGCCTCCCGGCAGCCTGCGGTCGCGGGGACCGGCCGTCAGCCTGCACGCCCCCGTGCCGCATTGGGGCCGCCGTTAAAGCCGGACCGGCAGCGGCGCCGCCAGGGGCCGCCTTGAACAGGTATGGAGAGTCTGAACACACAGGCCGCGCCGACGGTGTCTGGGTTCAGAAGATGCGTGACGTTTTGGCATCGGGAGATGGGTGACGGTTCCTATCCGATGTTGTCTTGCCAACCGTAGGCCTTGTAGCGGCTGACATCCTTGCTGGTGGTCTTGGTGATGGTGGCCAGTAGTTCGCCGTGGGTGTCGTAGATCTGAAATTCGTGGTCGCCGATGTGGACGTCGACGAGGGTGTTGCGGTGGGCGAACCCGACCTGCAGTTGCTGCCCGGCAACCTGGGTCGTGCCGCGGTCGGACACCTTGCGTTGCACGATCACCGGCCGGGTCGCGGCCGGGGTGGCCCGCTGGTCGGGGGTGGCAAGACGGGCTCCCCGTAGCCGCCCGCGGAGCTCGGGCGGAACGGGTGCGGGGATCGTGGCGGCGAGCACGCCATCGGCGATGACGTGCGCGACGGCCCCGTCGAACCGCAGGATGATCCGTTGCCCGGCCAGGCGTTGGCCGACCGAGACGTGGCGGCTGCCGAGCCCGATCAGCCCGTTCGTGTTCACGACGCGTTCGACCTCGACAACAGCATCGGTGGGGGCGCCGCGGGCGGCGGTGCGCGGCACCGGTGGTGGACCGGCCGGGACAGCTCCCGCGGCGCGCAGCCGGGTCAGGTGGGTGGTGGTCAGCCGGGACGGCACGGTCTTGAAGTGCGGGCCGTCGATGCGGTCGAAGGCCAGGTGGATGGTGGTGGTGTCGGCCCAGACCCCGATGGTGCGTCCGATGTGGGCGAACCCGATCCAGATCTGGTGGCGGCCCACGGTGATGTTCCCGGTCGGGGTGACGACGCGCTCCAGCTGCAGCGCTGGCCCACCCAGCCAATGACCGGTCTGGGTCAGCTCGCCCTGCGGCCGCTCCAGGCCAACCTGCTGATGAGGCTCCGAGGCCGGTTCCCGGTCTGGTTGCCGGGCGGGAGGCTCGGCCTGCTCCGGCGGAGTGTCGAAGCCGCCGGCAAGCCGGTCGAGATGCTCGGCCGGGGCGAGGTAGGAGCGGAGCTCGGTGGGGATGTCCAGGCCCAACACTTGGCGCTGAGCAGCGGGAACGGGAGTGAACCGGGAGGCGGGGACGTCGTCGTCGATCCCTTGGTGGGGCCGTTCGTGGTTGTAGACGTAGCGGAACTCGTCGACCGCCTTCTGGGCCGCGGCCACATCGTCGAAGGGCCCGAGCAGGTCGAGGCAGTCTTGTTGCAGAGCTTGGTGGAAGCGTTCGACCTTCCCGGTCGTGGTCGGGGAGCGGGGTTTGGTCAAGATGGTGTGGATGCCGTTGCGGCGGCAGATCCGCTCGAACAACACCTCGACCGGATGCGGTCGGGTGAACCGGCCGGTGAACTGTTTCCCGTTGTCGGTCAGGACTTCGTCGGGGCAGCCGAAGGTTTGCAGGGCGTGGACGAGGGCGGTGCAGACTGCGCGGCCGGTGCCGCGGAGCACGACGGCGGCGATCACGCAGTACCGAGAGTGGTCATCGATCCCGGTCACGATCTTCAGCTCCCGGCCGTCGGTGAGGAAGCAGGACCCGACCAGGTCCATCTGCCACAGCTGCATCGGACCCTCGCGCTCCCAGCGGGTGTAGTCCTCCCGGCGACGGCGCCGGGGCTTGCCGGTGACTAGCTGGAAGCGCAGCAGGATGCGGTAGATCGAGGACCGGTGCGGCAACGGTGCCACGCCGCGGCGGCCCAGCTCTGCTCGTAGCCGTCGTGGTCCCCACCGGGGATGCTCTCGGCGCAGCTGACACACCAGCGCCTCGACATCACCCGCCACCTGCCACGGCGAGGACCTGGGGCGTTTGGACCGATCCGCCAGCGCCTCCAGGCCGCCGCCGCGGTAGCGGGCCACCCAGCGATGGATTGCTTGGCGCGATACTCCGAACCGGGCGGCGACTTCGACCACCGGTATCCCGCCCTCGACCTCGAGGACGGCTTGATAGCGCTGCTCCATGACGCTCAGCTCCGTGATCACGAACCCGAACAGCAGCAGCACAACCGATCTTCACCGGCTGCGACACGCCGCCATCCGGGACGGAACTGTCACCCATGTCCTGAAGCCAACCTGTAACCCATGTCCCGAAACCAGACACCGGGCCCCGGGCCCGCGTGTTCAGACTTTCCCTACTTGTTCAAGGCAGCGTCTGCGGCGCGCAGTTCAGCTCGACGACGACGCCGCCGTCGATGGCTCAACCTGGATCCACCGCCTCACTGAGCGACTTCTGTAGTTGATCTTTATGGGGGTTGTTGGGGGTTTCGGGTATGGCTGTCCGCCGGTCTGCCCGGTTCTTCCGCTGTTGGTCTCCGGTCGTGGCCCGCGGGCCCGGTGGTCAGGCTGTTGCTGGGAGGGGGTCGCGCAGGGCGCGGCGGAACAGTTCGTCGAGTCCGGGTTCCCAGGGCCAGTCGCGCGGGAGGTGCAGGGTCAGCTGGCCCGCGGAGCGGGCGATCCGTCCAGGGGTCGTGATCAGCTGGGAGCGGATGGTGGCGGTGCGGGCGCAGGCGTGGAACGCCGAGGCGAGTGTGCCGGCGGCGCGGGTGAGGTTGTGGGCGATAGCGGCGCAGACCAGCCAGGCGGCGTTCGCGGTGAA
>JAODNO010000134.1 GCA_025465235.1 Pseudonocardia sp. | reverse complement strand
CATTGGGCCGTTCGGCGCAGCACTTGCCCCCAACGGCAACCAGGCCTACATCGCCGACCTGGGACCAGGCACCCTCACCGTCCTCGACACGCACACCCACCACGTCACCACCACCGTCTCCCTGGGCTCCTTCGGCACGGACCCCTTCGCCGTCACAGCCACCGCCCACGCCATCTACGTCGCCGAGCAAGGCGCCAACGCCCTAGCCGTCGTCGACTCACACACGCCCACGGTCCGCGCCACCATCCCCGTCGGCAACAGCCCGTACGGCGTGGCAGTCAGCCCCTCCGCATCCGGCGGATAGCTCACACGAGACGCCACGCCAGGGAGCTGCCTCCCCAGGATGAGCTTCCCCCCGAAGCGCGCGGACACCTCGATGTTCCCCTGCTTTGGCGGACTCGGGTTGCTGGAGTTCTGGCGACGGGGTCGATGCTGTGAAGGATCTCGTACTCGATCGGGGTGAGCATGCCCAGGGCACTGTGACGGCGCCGGCGGTTGTGGAGGATCTCGAGATACTCGAACAGCGCGTTGGCGAGCTCGATGCGGGTCTTCCAGCGGCGGGGGTTGAACAGCTCGGTCTGCACGCGTCCCCAGAACGACTCGATCACGGCGTTGTCGAAGTCCCCGATCGAGCCCATGGACGGCACCAGCCCGAACGCGGGCGCCGCGAGCGCGTTGGCGGCCAGCCCCGCGGTCTGGTGCGAGTCGATCGACCAGCCCACGACACATCGCGAGTGGACGTCGAGGACGACCTCGCAGTACACCTCGCCCTCCTCATGAGGTGCTCGGTGTAGGGGTCGGACCGCGGCGCCCTGCCGACCATTCGGCTGGTGGGTTTCCGCGGCCCGCCCTCCGAACCGGACGTGCGGCTCCCACCGCATCCGGCTCTCCACGGGCTCATGCCACTGGCGTAGAGATCCTGGTTGGTGCGCTCGCCCATGGATTGGGAATGCGAGCGCCGCGGTAGCGGTAGCGGTAGATCGCCACCGTTTCCGGCCGGAATAGCTCAATCTTCCCGGCGCGGATCTGCCAGTTGGGCAGGACGGGCCATTAGTCGGGCTGCAGCGGAAGCTCGACGACGATCGCCGTCCCGTCCCCGGGGTGGCTGGTGACCTCGATCGACCCGCCCAGTGCCTGCACCCGGTCGCGTAGGCCGATCAGGCCAGACCCCCCGGCGGGATCGGCGCCGCCCATGCCGTCGTCGCGAATCGAGAGGTGCAGCAGGGCGTCGTGCTGTTCGACTGTGACATGCGCGTATGAGGCGCGGGCGTGTTTGGTGGTGTTCGTGAGTGCCTCGGACACGATGTAGTAGGCGGCTCCCTCGATCGGGGGCGCCCAGCGGGTTTCGGTCCGGATATCGAGTTCCACCGGGAGCGGGGCGCGGCGGGCGAGGGTGCGCAGGGCCGGCCCGAGCCCACCCTCGGACAGGATCGCCGGGTGGATGCCGTGGGAAATCTCGCGTAGCTCCGCGATCACCCCGTCGAGTTCGTGCGCGACCCGACCGATCTGCGTCTGCAGCTCGGAGCGGTTCATCGGCTCCATGGACTGTGCCAGGCGCAGCTCGAGGCCGAGCGCGAACAGTCGCTGCTGGGTGCCGTCGTGCAGGTCGCGCTCGATCCGGCGACGGGCGTCGTCGGCGGCCGCGACGATCCGGGCCCGGGACGCCGTGAGCTGGGCGCGGCTGTCGGCGTTCGCTATCGCGGTGCCGATCAGTTCGGTGAAGTCCGCCATGCGCTGTTCGGTGTCGGCCGGGAGACGCCCGTGCCGCCCCCCGACGCTGATCGCGCCCCACAGCTGCCCCTCGACGATGATCGGAGTCCCGACCCCAGACCGGATTCCCAACCGCCGCACGCGGTCGCCGTAGGCGCCGGAGACTTGGCTGTAGTCGTCGAGGCGAGCCGGACGGCCCGTGCGCAAGGCGACCGCCAAGGCCAGCGGCGGCTCAAGGTTCCAACGGCTCCCCACCGGGACCTCCTCGGCGTGGTCACCGACGCGGGTGAGGACGGTCGCCGCGCCGTCGGGATCGAGGCGGACGATGGTCGTGGCGTCGGCACGGAGGACGTGTCTGACCTCCTGCGCGACGGCCGGGAAGACCTCAGCAGGCCGCACCCCTCGCGCGATGAGCGTGGCGACCCGCCGCAACGCGGCCTGCTCCTCCGCGAGCACGCGCAACTCCTCGCGGCTGTCGGCGTTCGCGATCGCGGCGCCGATGAGCTCGGTGAAGCGAGCCATGCGCTCTTCGGTGTCGGCCGGAAGATGCTCACGCCGCGTCCCGACGGCGATCGCGCCCCAGAGATGCCCCTCCACGACGATCGGAGCCGCGGCCCCCGACCGGATTCCCAGAAGGCGGACGGCGTCGGCGTATGCGCCAGACGCTTGCCTGTAATCGTCGAGGCGAGCCGGACGGCCCGTGCGCAGGACGGCCGCCAAGGCCAGCGGCGGCTCAAAGTTCCAGCGGCTCCCCACCGGGACCTCGTCGACGAGTGCGCCGACGGTGGCGACGACGGTCGCCGCGCCGTCGGGATCGACGCGGACGATGCTCGTGCCGTCGGTAGCGAGGACGTGGCCGACCTCCTCCGCTACGGCCGCGAAGACCGCGGCCGGCGACACCCCGCGAGCGACCAGCGTGGCAAACCGGCGCAGCGCGACCTGCTCGTCGACCGGCCACTCCAGCTTCGTCTGACGCTCGGTGAGTGCCTGCGCCAGACGGGTGGCCTCGGCCGCGTAATGTTCGTTTGGCTCGCGCAACGACCGCTCGTCCCCGAACAGTCCCAGCAAGCTCATCGTCATGGACGTCACCCGCGCCATGTCGTGCAGCAAGCTCAGCTCCTCACTGCTCAGGCCGTCCACCCGAGCGCGCCAGACTGAGCGAGGCCTGCGAGGGATAGGCCAGCGGCACCGCGGTTGCCCGGCACTGTCCCGCACCCGGCACAGTCCAGTTCCCGCCGCAGGCCATGGGCGATTCGGCGAGGTCGGCCACCGGCGCGGAATCGGACGGGTTAGCCGACAGAGGCCAGCACTTCGTCTCGTCCGAGGATGGCGGCCATTTCGGCATCGAACACCTCAGCGAGCTGCTGGGCGGCGACCGCGTCGAGCTGGCGGACGTGGCCGACGGTGAACGGGCCCAGGAACGCGCCCGACGTCGGTGGGCGTCGGACCTGCACGAACAACCGGCCCATGTCGCCGCGGCGCAGTAGCCCGATACCGGAGATGGACTCCGAGCCGGCGGCCATGCCCGCCACCAGCCCGGCGATTCTCGCTGCGACGTGTGCGAACGATCAAGGTAGACCTCATGACCACGACCCTAAGCAGACCGCGCGGCGGGACTCCACGAACAGTCCACTCAACGGACCATGTCGCCTACCACCGCCGGATCTGAGCCGAAACCTCCACCGCGCAGCTGGACTCTTGGCAAGGCGGCCCCGGGGAATCCCCGACCGCAATCAATAAGATCAGCCACCCTCGGAGAAGACACCGAAACACAGCCTCGCCGGTCAAAGCGGCCAGGCGGAAGGCGGAGCCTCCGCCGCCAACAACGTGGCGATGCGGTTGGCTGTCTCCCCCAGCGGGGCGAGCAGCCCGCGGGGCAGCCGCGACATCGGGACAAGGACACCCACACACGCAACCTCGCCGCCAGGCAAAGCAAGGACACGCGCCGCGCAGCTGATACCGTCGATCGACCGGCCATCGTCCACGGCGAACGGCGCATCCGAGCGCAGCACCTGCGCCCCCGCCGAGCCCGCCGGCGGCGGTTCACCCGGCTCCCGGCCATAAGGCAGCCGCTCCCGACCCCGAAGCACCTCCAGAAAGACCGGCGCGCCAGAGGTCATCGCGATCAAGTGCACGTGAGCGGGCGTCGCCGCGACGAGATCAATCAACGGCCGCTGCGCGACAGCGCGCAGTCGTTCCAGCGGCGTCACATGCTGGCCAAGGTTCAGCAGGCACGGGCCGAGCCGGTAATACGCGCCAACCCGCTCCACCGCCCCCACCGCCGCCAACTGGCCCAACAGGCGATACACAGTCGTGCGCGGCAGCCCGGACTCCACAGTCAACTCCGCCAGGCGCGCCCGGCCCAGCCCCCGCAAGATCTCCAACAACCCGAACGCAGACTCGATCACTCCCGGCCCGCCCTCGTCCCGTCCCTTCTCCTTCACATCTCGCGCCTCCCACCTATCCCTCCGGTAAACCGAGGCCCCGACGTCCACTCAACGGACAGTCGATGGCCCCGCTATCCGATCCCTTCCTAGCCTCGTCGATAACAGATCCGAACGTATCCCGAAAAAACCAACGACTACCACCATGCAATTGTGCCATCCACATCGCGCGGCCCCCGCCTCAGCGGGCACCGGCACCCCGCCCCCACCTACCACCACATTTGGAGTTGATCACGTATGGCTAGGTCCCTCGCCACGACTGCGCACGCCATCTCGCGGTGGGCTACCTGTATCCGCCGTCCCGAGACGGTCGCGCCGACCGTGACGTCGGATGTTCTCCTCGCCGGCGCCGCAACACCGGGTGCGCTGCGGCCGAGCCTGCCGAAGACGCGGTGACCTGGCCCATGACCTATCGGGACGAGCAAGACGGGGAGCCGATCACGGAGTTCACCGTCCCCGAACCGCTGCTACGTGCTTACGCCGGTGCATCTCGCCGTGGAGCTGACCGGGCACGGCTTGCAGCAGGATCGAGGAAGATGACTGCGACAGGCGGTGCCGCGACGAATGTGGGCGCGGTCTTCGATGCCGCGGAGCCGGGCTTCACTGCGTGGAGCCCGTTGTTGTGGGACCCCGTCGGCGAAGCCACCGTCAGCGCGGCGGCCCCGGGTCCAGGCGACCATGTCCTCGACGCCTGCTGCGGCGCCGGTGCCTCGACGTTGCCGGCCGCTCGCGCCGTTGGCCCGACTGGTCTCGTCGACGGAGTTGATCTCTCCCAGCTGCTCGCCGCTGGCCGGGAACGTGCGGCGCTGGCCCGGCTGAGCAACGCCGAATTCCACGCCGCCGACGTCGCCGGGTGGACATCGCCTGGACGGCAGCCCTACGACCTCGTGCTGTGCGTATTCGGGGTGTTGTTTCTGCCCGACCTCGACGCGGGCGGGGAGCACCTACTGAGCCTGCTGCGGCAGGGCGGACGGCTCGCGGTCACGACGTGGGAGCGCGGGTCGGTCGAACCGCTTATTGGTCCCTTCACCCACGCTGCGGCGGCCGAGCACGCTGCCGCCGGCCAAGCTCTGCCGGAGTCGACAGGGGCGCGCGAGTCCAGCACCCGCGTCGACCAGCCGATCGCGCTTACCGCCTGGCTGTGCGAGCGCGGCGGCGCCGACGTCACCGTCGAACGGGTCGCCCTAGACATTCCGCTCAACGATCAGCTGGCGTGGGACTTCGCAACCGGCTCTGGTGTGCGGGCGCTGCTATTCGGGCTGAAAACCGCCTCGGTAGAGCGGATCCGAACGCGCTTCCTCGATGTCCTGAGTCGCGACCGCATCGAGGTATTGCAGGCGTCGGCGC
>JAODNO010000089.1 GCA_025465235.1 Pseudonocardia sp. | reverse complement strand
GGAGATAACAGCAAGAAGCGCGGAGCGCTGGCTGCGGTGGAGGCGACCTGCTCTCGGCGCAAGTGCCTAGCTCTCGAGCTCGATCGTGTACATGACGAAGCCCGACAGGGTTGCGACCTTGTCGTAGAGCGCGCGTGCGGTCGCGTTGGCGTCGCGGGTGTGCCAGTACACGCGGCCGCACCCCCGGGCGGCCGCCCAGTCGCGGACCGCGCCAATCAGCGCGCGCCCGACCCCCGGGAGGTGGCTGCCGAGACCGGCGGGCGCTTCATCCGCGCGGACCTGGCCTCGCCGGAGGACGTGCGGCGCCTGGCCGCCGAGGCCGGCGAGGTGGACGTGCTGGTCAACAACGCCGGCTACTGGGAGTTGGGCCCGACCGCCGAGACCACCGACGCGGCATTCGACGCGATGAGCGCGGTGAACGTCCGGGCCCCGTTCTTCCTCACCGCGGCACTGGCCCCGCCGATGGCGGCACGTGGTCGCGGAGCGATCGTGAACGTCTCCACCATGGTCGCGGCCCGGGGGGCCGCGGGTATGGCCGCCTACGGGGCGAGCAAGGCGGCCCTGGAGGCGTTGACCCGCTCGTGGGCGGCCGAATTCGGCCCGGCCGGCGTGCGCGTCAACGCCGTCGCGCTCGGACCCAGCCGGACCGAGATCACCCAGAGCATGGGTGACTTGCTCGACACCCTCGCGGCCGCCAGCCCGCTGGGCCGGGCGAACGAACCCGACGAGGTCGCCCGCGTCATCGCCTACCTCGCCGGCGAGGATGCCCGGCCGATCACCGGAGCCGTTCTCGCCGTTGACGCGGGCCGCGTCGCCACGCTCTGACCGTCCGCTGCTGACCGTTCGTCACTGTCCTTCCACAGTCGACCAAATTCGAGGGAAACAGCATGATTCTGGTTACCGGCGCGACCGGCACGGTCGGGTCAGAAGCCGTGCGGCTGCTGTCCGCACGGCACCCAGCCCGCCCGGGCATTGGTCCGCGACCCGGACCGTGTGACGAACCGCACCGACCTCGCCGACGAGATCGAGATCGTCACCGGCGACTTCGACCGCCCGGACACGCTGGACGCGGCCCTGCACGGCATCGACACCGTCGTGCTGGTCAGCCCGGCCGTGCCGGCCCAGGAGATCGCGGTCATCGACAGCGCGGTCCGGCAGGGCGTATCGCACATCGTCAAGATCACCAGCAAGGCGTCAGCCGATTCCCCGGTCGACCGG
The DNA here is from genome assembly GCA_025465235.1 of Pseudonocardia sp. Lineage (GTDB taxonomy): Bacteria > Actinomycetota > Actinomycetes > Mycobacteriales > Pseudonocardiaceae > Pseudonocardia. Next base: position 4,998 of record JAODNO010000089.1, on the reverse strand, counting down.
CGGCGTGGACAGGCGCGGATCGAGGCGCACCTCGCGGCCACCGGCGTGGCGCACACGCTGCTGCGCTCGAACGCGTACCTGCAGAACCTGCTCGCGCTGGCCCCGGTGATCCGCGAGACGCGGGGCTTTGTGATGTCGGCGGGCGACGGACAGGTCGGGATGATCGACGCCCGGGACGTCGCCGCCGCCGCGACGGCCATCGCCACCGCGCCGGGCGGGCACGCGGGCCGCACCTACTGGCTCACCGGCTCTGGCCTGATCACCTACTCCGACATCGCCAAAGAACTCTCCGCGACACTGGGGCACGAGATCGAGTACCGCCAGATCCGTCCGGACGAACACCGGGCGGCGATGATCAAGGCGGGCGTCCCAGAGTCCGTCGCGACCTCCAACGCCCAGGCGTTCGGGCTGATCGCCGACGGCGACGCGGCCTGGCTGACCGGCGACGTGGCGACCCTCACCGGCACCGCCCCGCGCAGCCTGCACACCTTCACCACCGAGCACGCCGCGGCCTTCGCCTGAGCCGGGAAAGCAGCGAGATCCACGAATCCCGGGAGTGACATGACATCCTGGCTTCTCACCGGCCCGTCGCAGGCGTTCGGGCCTGAGTTGATCAGGCAACTGCTGGCTCGCGGTGACCGAGTCGCGGCCATGACCGACCAACCCGAGGACGTGGCGGCCGTGAATCGCGAGTACGGCGGCGCGGTGTGGGTCCGGGCCGTCACGGGAAACGACATCGACCAGCTTCGCGGCAGCGTTCACCGACCTGGGGCGCATCGAGGTCGTCGTCTCCAACGCCATGTACGGGTTGGTGGGGGCCGCGGAAGAGTTCACCGACGCCGACGTGGTCGCACTGACACGGCAGCTGTAGATGTGGCTGCGTTGTGAGTCGTGGCTGGTCAGCGGGACGGTGGGATGCCTGCGGGCATGAGTGCGGCCACCGTGATCATGATCGCGGAATGGGCCCGTCGGTGCGATCAGGAGGCGCTGGCCCGTCTGGGCTGCCCCTTCGATCCGTTCGCCGGCCGGTACCGGGCTCCGGGCGAGCGGACCTTGCGGGACGCCTTCGCCAAAGTGGATCCTGGCGCGCTGAGCGCCGCGGGTTTCGCCCGGCTCACCGCACTGGCGTCGCCCGCCGCCGGACCGCTGAGCCCTGATGGTGTCCCCGAACGCGAACAGCGCCGCGCCCACCGAGCCGCCGTGTGTGCCCCGGACCCGGTCCGCCTCAGGCGGCGGGCGTTCGCCGTGGACGGCAAGTGCCTGCGCGGAGCCGTCCGCGCCGACGGCAGCCGGATGTTCGTCCTGACCGCCGTCCGACACGACGACGCGCTGACCGCCGCCCTGCGCGAGATCGGCGCGAAGACCAACGAGATCCCGGAGTTCGCTCCGCTCCTGGACGCCATCGACGACGCGGACCTGCATGAGTCCGTGATCACGGTGGACGCGATGCACGCGCAGAAGGACCACGCCCGCTACCTCGTTGAAGACCGTCACGCGCACTACCTGCTGTCAGTGAAGAACAACCAGCCCACCCTCTCCGAGCAGTCGAGAAAGCTGCCCTGGGGCAAGGCACCTGTCCTTGACCGTTCACGCGAGAGGGGACACGGCCGCGAGGAGGTACGGGAGGTAAAGGTCATCTCCGTGGACGGCCTGCTCTTCCCGCACGCCCGCCAAGTCGTTCGCATCCACCGCAAACGCCGGCCCCTCGGTGCGAAGAAGTGGCAGACCGAGACGGTCTACGCAGTCACCGACCTGCCCGCCCATCAGGCGTCCCCCGCCGAGATCGCTTCCTGGGCCCGCGGCCACTGGATCATTGAGAACACCGTCCACTGGACCAAGGACGTCACCTTCGCCGAGGACGCCAGCCAGGTGCGACGCCACCACACCCCGGCCGTCATGAGCGCCTTGCGTGACCTGACCCGCGCGGCCCTTGATCGGGCCGGCTGGACCAACATCGCCAGCGGCCGACGCGCCCACACCCGCCCCGACACAGCCCTCAACCTGCACGGCATCCCGTGATCAAAACGGACGAACAGGATTCTCCCCGGGGCCCTGCCACGGCGCCGTCGGGAAGACCGCGGCATTCGACCAGCCGAGCATCGATCAGCACGTGCGACGGGATCCCGTCACCGGCAGCGCGCATGTCTTCGCGACAGCCCACGGTGCGAAACCGCTCGTCCTTCTGCGGCTTGCGGCGCAGGTGGCGGACAGTTGGCTACACGATTGTGTAGCAGCTCTTCTGGACCGGATCGAAAACTGATCCGGGCGCGACCGATGAGTTCGGGGACTCCCCCGGGTTAGACACCTGACAGCACCACAAGGACCCAGGCGCAAGGAGAACCCATGAGCGAGCAGACGATCACCGCGGCCACCACGAGCGATTGCAGGGCATGGCGAGAAGCCGGGCCGGGCAGTGCGATGCTCTGGGTGGCCCAGGTCCTGATCGCGGTGGCCTTCCTGGCCGCGACCTACCCGAAGGTCACCCTGGACCCGATGGCGGTGGAAGGGTTCGCGACGATGGGGTTCAGCACGGCTGGCACGCTGATCATCGGCTGCCTGGAGGTCGCGGGCGCAATCGGACTGCTGGTGACGGGCCTGACGGGGCTCGCCGCACTCGGCGTGGTCGCTCTGATGATCGGCGCCACGGTGGCCACGACGCTGACCATAGGCGTGTTGCCGGCACTCATGCCGGCCGTGCTCGGGGTGATCGGCGCCCTGGTCGCCCGGGGCCGCTGGTACCAGACCGTCGAGCACATCAGCTCCGTCCGCGCCTTCGCCACAGCGCGATAAGCCCCGCTCTATCCGTCCTCACCGCACCACACCGAAGGAGCACCCCGATGGGCACCCTGGTTCTACCGACCTTCATCTCTGTCGACGGCGTCATGCAGGCCCCCGGCGGGCCCGGCGAGGACCCCAGCGACGGCTTCCGCCACGAGGGCTGGCTCGTACCGTTCGCGGACGAGGACTTCGGAAAGATGATGGTCGAGTCGATCCGGTCGGCCGCCGGCTTTCTGCTGGGCCGGCGAACCTACGACATCTTCGCGGCGCACTGGCCCCGCGTCCCGACCGAGGGCGACCCGGTTGCCGACGCCCTCAACACCCTCCCGAAGTGGGTCGCCTCCACTACCCTGACCTCGCCGACGTGGCAGAACACCACCGTGCTCACCGAAGACGTGCCCGCGGCGGTCGCGAAGTTGAAGGAGCAGACCGACGGCACGATCCTGATCCAGGGCAGCGGCCGGCTCGCCCAGACACTCATCGAGCACGACCTGATCGACGAGTACCGGCTCCTGCAGTTCCCCGTCATCCTCGGCAGCGGGCGTCGCCTCTTCGGGAACAAGACGACCCCGATCGCCCTCGAGCTGATCGACACGCAGACGACGAGCACCGGAATGCTCGCCCAGACCTATCGCCCGACAGGCCGGGCCGGCACGGGCACGTTCCGCCTGGACGAGGACTGACGTCCGGTAGTCAGTGCGCTTCCTGCTGGCGGAGGAAGAACGAGGTCTTGCCGTCGACCTCCAGCACGGCCAGCTCGACCTCCCGGAGGTCCCGAACCCCGTCCTCGCGGGCCGCCTGCAGCAGGTCCGTCTCGGCCAGCCGCTCGACCTTCATCGCGTCCCGCTGTAGCTCGCCGTGGCGTACGACGATGACGGGCCGACCCTCGATGATCTTACTGGCATTGGGGAAACACGATTGCAGCCGACGGTGACGGTGCTCTACGCCAAGGAGCTGCGCGAGGCGGGGGCGAAGGTCAACGCGGTCAGCCCCGGCTACCGGGCCACCGAGCTCAACGGCGGGCTGCCGACCCCAGGGGCGGGGGACCCAGCCGGAGGTGCGGCGGTGGCAGTGACGATGGCGCTGATGGATGAGGACGGTCCGACGGGCGAGTTCCACAGCAACACCGGCGCCATCGACCCCTGGTAGCCCAACCCGCGCGGCTCGCTCGGGTGCCTCGGGAGTGCGTCGTGCCGGCGTGCACGGCCGATGCGCCCCATCCCATATGACGACGTCTGCGGGACCCGCCGGACAGGTGCTGGCGACCTCAAGCGCGATGGTTCTGGTCGTCCCAGAAGGGATCCCACTGCGGGACGGCGCAGGTCGGCGGGGGCGCTCCGGCGGAGGCGTTCCGCCCAGCTATATCCCTTGACCGACACCCGCTCGTTGAGTTCGAGGCCTGGCTGGAGCCCTTCCGCAGTCGATCGATGCGGGTCCGGGCCGTGCGGTGTCAGGAGATTCTCGAAAGATGTGGCCGAGTATGTCGAGACTGGCCTGCCGGCTCCGTTCCCAGGGCAGATGCGGCCACCGTGGCCGCACCAAACCGAGGAGGCCCGCACGACGATTCAACGAATGGACAACGTCGGCATTGTCGTCGACGACCTCGATGCTGCTACTGCGTTCTTCGTAGAACTCGGCATGGAGCTGGAGGGCGAGGCGCAGATCGAGGGCCTCTGTGCGGACCGCACCGTTGGACTCGACGGCGTCCGCTGCGACATCGCGATGATGCGGACCCCAGACGGCCACGGCCGGCTTGAGCTGGCGAAATACCACACCCCCGCGGCAGTCGGCGCCAGACCGCATAACCCGCCGCACAACACGCTGGGCATGCATCGCGTCATGTTCGCCGTCGACGACATCGAGGACGTCGTTGCCCGCCTGCGCACTCACGGCGCCGAACTCGTCGGTGAGCTGGCCCAGTACGAGGACAGCTACCGGCTCTGCTACCTCCGCGGCCCCGAGGGCATCATCGTCGCGTTGGCCGAGCAGCTCGGCTGAGCCGCTCGGGCTACCCAACCCGCGGACCTCGACCCCACCCCGAGACCGCCGTTCACACCCCACACGTCACACACCTGGAAGGGACCGCCGACATGGCCGTCGCCGAAGACCTTGACCGCGCCACTGACTCGCAGTGGGACTGGGTCGCCGAGCACACCCGCACCTACCTGGCCTCGGGCGGCACCGAGGGACACGAGAACAACGGGGTGCACACGCTCGTGC
>JAODNO010000076.1 GCA_025465235.1 Pseudonocardia sp. | reverse complement strand
CAATGCCGTCGAACGTGGTGACGGCAGGAAACCACTGGTCGCACGGTACGGTGGCATACCACTCCGGTGGCAGAAGAAGGCAGTCCTCGAAGACCGCCAACCAGGCGGAGCAGTCGGTCCCAAGGAGCTGATCACTAGGTTTCTCGCGGGGGGAGGTGCGAGATCTGCGAGCGATCGGCGAACGTGCAGGTTCACCACGTCCGAAAGCTCGCGGATCTCGACAGGCTCGGTCAGCCGGAAACGCTGGCGTGGGCAGAGATCATGGCAAAACGGCGCCGCAAAACCCTTGTGGTTCGCCAGGACTGTCATGACGACATCCATTTCGGACAGCAACTCGCGAAACGTACGGAGTAGAGAGCCGGATGCCTTCAACGGGGCACGTCCGGTTCGGTGGGGGGCCACGCGGGAAAGGGGCTGCATTCTAGGCCAGACTGTTTGAAGTCACGGACAGATCGTCCGCGCCGCCCGCCGACGCCTGCTCAAGATCGGCCCCGCCTGGCCTTGGGCGGGCCACGATCGTGTCCGCGCACACCCGGGCTCACAGCCCTACTCGCTCCCTGATCACACCTACCCGCCAACGATCGAGGACCCGGAGCGCGGGCCACCCACGCAGAGCCGGGGGACAGCCCTGCCCGCGCACCACCACTCGACCAGCAAGACCGCCAGTTACCCAACGAAGATCACAGTACGGCCTTTGAAAGATCCTAGAGAATCACGCTGGGATACTTCCACTTCCAGCCAGTGGGACTTTCTAAGACTTTGATGGACTGATGAGGCAGATCCCGGTAGAATTCAAACCCATGGCGGATCGCTGGAGCGCAGGGGTCATTCCTTATGCCGAGATGGGTTTCTGGGAGCCAGACTACCTGCCGAAAGACTCAGACGTTCTGTGCGCTTTTCGGATCACTCCCCAGGAGGGGGTGGCATCGGAGGAGGCGGGGGCGGCCGTCGCGGGCGAGTCGTCCACGGCCACTTGGACGGTGGTGTGGACCGACCGGTTGACCGCGCACGAGCACTATCAGGCCAAGTGCTACCGCGTGGATGCCGTACCCAACGCCCCGGGCCAGTACATCGCCCACATCGCCTACGACCTCGACCTGTTCGAGGAAGGCTCGATCGCCAACCTCACGTCGTCGATCATCGGCAACGTGTTCGGGTTCAAGGCGCTCAAGGCTTTGCGGCTGGAGGACATGCGGATCCCCCCGCACTACGTCAAGACGTTCCAGGGCCCCGCACACGGCATCGTGATGGAGCGGGAGTGGCTCAACAAGTTCGGCCGGCCGCTGCTCGGCGCCACCACCAAGCCGAAGCTCGGGCTGTCGGCGCGCAACTACGGTCGGGTGGTCTACGAGGCGCTGCGCGGTGGGCTGGACTTCACCAAGGACGACGAGAACATCAACTCCCAGCCGTTCATGCGCTGGCGGGATCGCTTCCTGTTCTGCATGGAGGCGGTCAACCGGGCGCAGGTGGAGACGGGGGAGATCAAGGGCCACTACCTCAACGTCACTGCCGGGACGATGGAGGAGATGTACGAGCGGGCCGACTTCGCCAGGGAGATCGGCAGCATTATCGTTATGATTGACTTGACGATCGGCTTCACCGCGATCCAGTCGATGGCAAACTGGGCCAGGGCGAACAGCATGATCCTGCACCTGCACCGGGCCGGACACGGCACCTACACCCGGCAGAAGAGCCATGGCGTGAGTTTCCGGGTGATCGCCAAGTGGATGCGGCTGGCCGGGGTGGACCACATCCATGCTGGCACCGTGGTCGGCAAGTTGGAGGGCGATCCCAATACCACCGCAGGCTTCTACGATTCGCTGCGGCTGGGCCACGTGGGCGCCGACCCGGCGAAGGGGCTGTATTTCGACCAGGACTGGGCTTCCCTGCCTGGGGTCATGCCGGTCGCCTCCGGTGGTATCCACGCCGGCCAGATGCACCAGCTGCTGCATTACCTCGGCGAGGACGTGGTGCTGCAGTTCGGTGGTGGCACGATCGGGCACCCTATGGGTATCGCGGCCGGGGCCGCGGCGAACCGGATCGCTGCCGAGGCGATGATCAAGGCGAGGAACGAGGGCCGGGACTACCTGGCCGAGGGTGACGACATCCTCAAGGCGGCGGCGAAGTGGAGCCGGGAACTGGAGGTCGCGCTAGCGACCTGGGGCGACATCTCCTTCAACTACCAGTCGACCGACGTCCCCGACGTCGTCGAGACGCCGACCAGCGTCTGAGGAGGGCAACCCGGATGCGAATCACTCAGGGCACGTTCTCCTACCTGCCCGATTTCACCGACGACGAGATCACCAAGCAGATCGAGTACTGTCTGGAGAACGGCTGGCCGCTGTCGATCGAGTTCACCGACGACCCGCACCCACGCAACATCTACTGGGAGATGTGGGGCCTTCCGATGTTCGACCTGGCCGACGCGGCCGGGGTACTGATGGAGGTCAATGCCTGCCGCAAGGCGCACCCGGACTGCTACGTCAAGCTCAACGCGTACGACGCGAGCCTCGGTCGGCAGACCACCGCGCTGTCCTTCATTGTCCAACGCCCGGAGCCCGAGCCCGGATTCCGGCTGGACCGCCAGGAGGACCACGACCGGGTGATCCGGTACACCACCCGCGCGTACGTGGTGGACCGTCCGACCGGCGAGCGGTATCGCGGGGAGTCGAACGGGAGTTGAGGGTGTCGGACCCGAAGAAGTCAGACCCGAACGGGCCGTACTCCGATAGCTCGGACGCACCCGCGCGTCCGAGCTTCGCCATGGGCCGCTCGGGGGCGGAGTCCGTCCCGACGAAGCCCGACCCGATGAAGCCCGACGCAGGCACGTCGAAAGCCACAGACTACGGCCGGCAGAGTTCTTCCACGGCCCGGCCCACCAGGGCGGGCATTGCCCCGAGCGCCCCGGCTGCCGGGACCTCCGGCGGCAGCGGGGAGGCCGAACAGCTGCCGCCGGGGGCACAGGTGGACTTGTCCGCCGCGCAGGCCGACTCGGGCATCGAGGAGGTGCTGACCGGGCTGGACGACGAGCTCGTCGGGTTGGACATGGTCAAGACCCGGATCCGGGAGTTGGCCGCGCTGCTGTTGATCGACGTGCAACGGCGGAGGTTCGGCTTGAAAGGCAACCGGCCGTCGCTGCACATGAGCTTCACCGGCAGCCCGGGCACCGGCAAGACGACCGTCGCGTTGAGGATGGCCGATCTGCTGCACCGGTTGGGCTACTCCCGCAAGGGGCACCTGATCACCGTCACCCGGGACGACCTGGTCGGCCAATATGTGGGGCACACCGCGCCCAAGACCAAGGACGTGCTCAAACGGGCGATGGGCGGGGTGCTCTTCATCGACGAGGCCTACTACCTCTACAAGGTCGAGAACGAGCGGGACTACGGGCAGGAATCGATTGAGATCCTGCTGCAGGTGATGGAGAACAACCGCGACGACCTGGTCGTGGTGCTCGCCGGCTATGCCGACAGGATGGATACCTTCTTCGCGGCCAACCCGGGATTCGGATCGCGCATTGCGCACCACATCGATTTCCCGGACTACACGATCGACGAGCTGTTCGTGATCGCGGAGAAGATGCTGGAACGCGACGGTTACCGGTTCGACGAGGAAACCGTGCCGGTGTTCCGGGAGTACCTGGAGAGGCGGATGGTCCGCCCGCGCTTCGCCAACGCCCGCAGCGTGCGCAACGCCATCGAACGGGCCCGACTGCGGCACGCCAACCGGCTGATCGCCGCGGGCGGGCAGGTGGGCCTCGACGACCTGGTGACGCTGAAGCCGGAGGACTTCCTCGGCAGCCGGGTGTTCGCCGGTGAAGGCCCGGAACCAGGCGACGAGGAGGACTAATGAGCGAGCGCAGCGAGACAGCCCTAGGGCGGGGCGATACGACGAGCCGATGCCGGCAGGTCGCTGCCGCCATGGTCGCGTCTGGGAAAGGCATTCTGGCGGCCGACGAGAGCATCGGCACGATGAACAAGCGGCTGGACAAGGTGGGTGTCGCGCAGACCGAGGAGAATCGGCGGGACTACCGCGAGCTGCTGGTCAGCACGACGGGGCTCTCGGACGGGATCAGCGGTGTGATCCTCTGCGACGAGACGCTCCGCCAGCGCTTGGCGGACGGCCGCGGGTTTCCGGAGGCACTGCGTGAGCTGGGCCTGCTGCCCGGTATCAAGGTCGACACCGGATCGAAGCCTTGTCCCGGGCTGCCCGGTGAGCAGGTGACCGAGGGGCTGGACAACCTGCCCGCCCGGCTCGCCGAGTATGCGGAGATGGGTGCCGCGTTCGCCAAATGGCGCGCGGTCTACACGATCACATCGGATCTGCCGACGGAGACCGGTATCCGCGTGAACGCGCACGCGCTTGCCCGCTATGCGGCCGCCTGCCAGGAGGCCGGGATCGTGCCGATCGTGGAGCCCGAGGTGATGATGGACGGGGATCACTCCATCGAGAAGGACGCCGAGGTGACCAGCGCGGTGCGCGCAGCGGTGCTCGCCGAACTGGCGGATTTCGGGGTGGACCTCGCCGGCATCGTGCTGAAGCCGAACATGGTGATCGAAGGGGCCGGCCATGCCGAGCGGTCCAGCCCGATGCGGGTAGCGGAGGCGACTGCGGCCGTGCTGCGTGCGCTGCCCGACGACCTTGCAGGAGTGGCGTTCCTCTCCGGCGGGCAGTCGCCGGAGCGGGCGACGGCGAACCTCGCCGCCATGCAGGCCCACCAGACCCGGTGGCCGCTCACGTTCTCCTTCGGGCGCGCGCTCGTCGACCCGGCACTGCAGGCCTGGCGGGGCGATTCGGGCAAGGTGCCGGCCGGCCAGGACGCGCTGGCGCAGCGGGTAGCGGCGAACGCCGCGGCGGTCCGTGGCGAGCGGACCGACCAGGAGCTACATCCCGTCTAGCCTGTCTACACCGCGAGCGTGAGGGGGCGCGACATGCTCACCGACCGCACGACGCTCACCCGGTTCCTGATCGAGGAGCGGCGCCGCCATCCGAGCGCGAGCGGGGAGCTGAACTCGCTAATCCTCGATGTTGCGCTCGCCTGCAAGGCGATCGCCAAGCGGGTGGCCTACGGGGCGCTCGGCGATGTGCTCGGCGCCGTGTCGACGATCAACGTCCAGGGAGAGACCCAGCAGAGGCTCGACCTGATCGCGAACGAGCTGTTCCTGCGCGCCAACGAATGGGGCGGCCTCGTCGCTGGGATGGTCTCCGAGGAGCTGGAGGCGCCCTATCCCATCCCGGACCGCTACCCGCGGGGAAAGTATCTGCTGTTGTTCGATCCGCTCGACGGCTCGTCGAACATCGATGTCAACGTCGCGGTTGGCAGCATCTTCTCGATCCTGCGTGCGCCGAAACCGGGCGCGAGCGCTGCTGCGGGTCATTTCCTGCAGCCCGGGTCGCAGCAGGTCTGCGCCGGATATGCGATCTACGGCCCTTCCACGATGATCGTCATGACCGTCGGAACGGGCGTGCACGGCTTCACGCTGGAGCCCCAGCTCGGCGAGTTCATCCTGACCCATCCGGCGATCCAGCTCCCGGCCGCCGCCGGCGAGTTCGCGATCAACGCCTCGAACAGCCGCTTCTGGGAGCCGGCGGTGACGCGCTACGTCGACGAGTGCCTCGCCGGTAGCAAGGGCCCGCGGGGCAAGGACTTCAACATGCGCTGGGTCGCCTCACTTGTCGCGGAGACGCACCGCATCCTGACGCGCGGCGGGGTGTTCCTCTATCCGCTCGACACGAAGGACCCGGCGAAGCCGGGTCGGCTGCGCTTGCTCTATGAGGCCAATCCGGTGGCTTTTCTCATCGAGGAGGCGGGCGGCCTGGCGAGCACCGGGCGCGAGCGGATTCTCGACGTCACCCCGGACGAGCTGCACCAGCGGATCGCGTTCATCTTCGGTGCGCGCGAGGAGGTCGAGCGCATCGAGGGGTACCACCGCGACTACAACGCGGTCGGGCGCGACGCGCCGCTCTACAGCACGCGCGGCCTGTTCCGCACCAACGGTTGAGCGAAGGGGGGCCAGGCCATGTCGGCTAAGCATCCGATCATCGCCATCACCGGCTCCTCGGGTGCCGGGACGACGTCGGTGATGCGCACCTTCGAGCAGATCTTCCGGCGCGAGCAGGTGAACGCGGCGCTCATCGAGGGTGACAGCTTCCACCGCTACGACCGCACCGAGATGAAGGCCAAGATGGCCGAGGCGTTCGACCACGGTGACCACAGCCTCCTCAGCCACTTCGGCCCCGAGGCGAACCTGTTTGAGGAGCTCGAGGAGCTGTTTCGGCAGTACGGCGAGAACGGCCGCGGCCGCGTGCGCAAATACCTGCACGACGACGAGGAGGCGGCGCCCTACGGACAGCCCCCCGGTACGTTCACACCCTGGGTCGATGTGCCGGCCGATACCGACCTGCTGTTCTACGAAGGACTGCACGGAGCTGTTGCCACCGACACGGTGGACACCGCCCAGCATGTGGACCTGTTGATCGGCGTTGTTCCGGTGATCAACCTGGAGTGGATCCAGAAGCTGGTGCGCGACAAGGCGTTGCGGGGCTATTCCACCGAGGTGGTGACCGAAACGATTCTGGGTCGCATGCCGGACTACGTGAACTACCTCTGCCCGCAGTTCTCGCGCACGCATGTCAACTTCCAACGCGTGCCCGTTGTCGACACCTCTAACCCGTTCATCGCCCGGACCATCCCGACGGCGGACGAGTCGATGCTCGTCATCCGCTTCGCCGATCCGCGCGGCATCGACTTCTCATACCTCCTCTCGATGCTGCACGACTCGTTCATGTCGCGCGCCAACACCATCGTCTGCCCCGGCGGCAAGATGGATCTCGCGATGCAGCTCATCTTCACACCGATGATCTGGCGGCTGATCGAGCGGCGCAAGCAGGCCCTCGGGCACTGACAGCGACCGGCGGGACTGTCGGATCTTTCCTGGCCACACCATGCCACGCTCGGCCAGGTGACCGGGGAGGACGCGCAGCTGCGTTCAGGTGCCGAGTTAGGTCGGCCGCGCGCTGATCACCGCAGCGGCTGGCCCGCACCAGCGTCCGAGCGCCGCCCGTCCGGACCATGATCGCCGCGAGGACGCGCAGCACCAGCCTCCCCAGGGCCCTCGCATCTGTTCCCAAACCATCACCGGCCGCAGCTGACCCCTCACCAGCCGCCGAGCACCGGGGCTGGATCACGATCGCTGCGAGACGCACGACAACGCCGTCGCGCGGCACCTTGCGCGGGTGGTCCCCGCCCGGGTTCCCGCCGCTGTCCTCCCGCTAGGCGGGAGACCCTGCCTCGCCGCGCCCCAGCGGCGCCACCATGACCGGTGCCCGCCGAGGGAAGGAGCACACCATGACCGACCAGCCGCCCGAGCAGCCGTCCCCGCAGCCGTCGTCGCGGCCGTCGCAGTCGTCGTCGGAGCAGCCCGAGCAGATTCCCGAGCCGCCGTCCGCGCAGCCCACCGAGCCCCGGGGCGGCGACGTCGTCGACCTCCTGCTCCAGCAGCACGCCGCGATCCGCCGGCTGTGCGACGCGGTCCTCTCCGCACCCACCGGTGGTGGGCGGGAGGAGCCGTTCCGCGCGTTGCTGCGCCTGCTGGCCGTGCACGAGGCGGTCGAGGAGGAGATCGTGCACCCGTACGTCAAGCGGCGTGTCGAGGGGGCGCGGCCCGATGTGGAGCACCGCATCGATGAGGAGCGCGAGGTCAACAGGATGCTCGTCGCGCTCGACGCGCTGGGGCCGGACGGACCGGGGTTCGACGACCTGTTCGCGCGGTTCCGCACCGCGCTGCTCGCCCACGCCGACAAGGAGGAGAGCAGCGAGTTTGCCGGGCTGCGCGCGGTGACGCGCCCCGCGGAGCGCACGGCGATGGCCGCGGCGGTGCGGGTCGCGTCGGCGCTGGCGCCCACGCACCCGCATCCGGGCAACGAGTCCGGCCCCCGCACGGTCCTCGTGGGCGCGCCGCTGGCGATGATCGACCGCGCCCGGGACATGCTGCGCGGCGCCATGGCAGGCGCGCGCCGGTCCGATGGCGCAGGCGCGCCGACCCAGTAGGCCTGGGTGGGGTCGGGAGCCCGTCACCCCTGCGAACACCTCGCGCAGCGGGCGAGGCACCACGCCGCGCGGCGTCGAGCCTGCGCGCCTTGCGGCGGGTGACGAGCACGCCGACCGTCGCGAACAACCAGACGGGTTACTGAAGTGATCTTACCGCGACCAGCGCGAGGATCTTCGCGGTCGCGTTCGCGCCGCCCTTCACCGCGATCTGCACCCGGTCGGTGAGCAGCGTCGTCAGCCCGCACCGCGCGGCCAGCGCCATCACCGGGACCAGCCCGGCGCACGACACGAGGTTCGGATCATCGCGCGGCGAGCATGAGATAGTCGCATCCAGCGGATGCCCTTCTGCGTGGGAACCAATGTGACCGTCGCAAGCCACATTCTCCCAGCTCAGAAGGGTATTCGTGCGTCACGACCCACCCCCACCAACACATTCAGCGGTGCATCCAGGTTCAGACGTGCAGGCCCCGATCAACAGCGAACCCACACGAGGATCGAACCCGTCGAGCAAGAGAACCAGGCGATCAGGGGCTGTCGAGGATCCGTCGATGTAGCTCGGTGGTGAGGGCGTGGATCTCGCGGGTGATCTGGGTGTTCGTCTTCAACTCGGTCTCCTGTTCGAGAAAGTCATGGTCGGCCTTGGCCTGCTGGAATATGGCCGCGCGGTTCTGGCCGATCATGACGAACGTCGAGAGGAAGATTGCCTCCAGCGACACGACAAGAGTCAGCGTGGGCCATGGGCTCCTCTCGACGAACAGCATCCACACCGCGAACACCACGACGTGCAGGTATACAAACGACATCGAGCCGGCGAACTTGGTGATCGAATCGGCGATCCGCAGCTGGAGGTCGTCCGCGCGGCGCTCCCGCAGCTTCACCACAACGGGGTGCTCGGGACGGGTGTCAGAGTGGACCGCGGTCATGGGCTCTCCTCAGGTGAAGGATGTGACGGCTCTCGCGCGAGTGTGGCCTTCACGCACCGGAACGGGACCATGCGGTCGGAATCAAGGGTCGCGGTGGATCCAGTGTTGATGGACGCGGCCCCGGCGCACCCGTAGATCGGCTGGCCAGGCGCAGGATGCGGTCCCCAACGCCCTGGTCCCACATGCGCTGCCAGCCTGTAGATGCCCGAAACTCGGCTCACGTCATGCGACCTGCTGATACTCGTGGAGAGGACCGCCAAGTCGGTCGTGTCGGTGGACGCTGGTGTCGGTCTGGCGAGGCGGTTGAAGGGACCCTCGTACGTGGTCAGGACCGACTCCGCGTGGCGTTGGTTGATGATGAGGATGCGGTCGAGGAGTTCGCGGCGGATGCTGCCGACGAACCGTTCGGCGATCGCGTTCGCGCGTGGCGCTCGAACCGGGGTTTTGACCTGTGGGTGCCGAGATCCCGGTCACATCTTGCGACCTGCAGGTATTGGTGGATGATGCCGCCGAGGCGATCTCGGCGCAGCGGCTGGCTTGGGCCGTCGATGGGTGGGGGAGCGGCTGGGCCGGCGGGTGGTGATTGGCCTAGCGATCGGTGGGGTCGGTGGGTGTTGTAGTGCTCGAGGTACTCACGTAGGACCAACGCGAGGTGGCGTGGCCCTGTGGTCAGGATGTGGTCGAGGCATTCGCGTCGGAGGGTGCCGATCCAGCGTTCCGCGAACGCGTTGGCTCGCGGCGCCCGCGTGGGGGTGTGGATGATGTTGAGGTTGGGCGCCTGTGAAGACGGTGTCGAACGTGTCGGTGAACTTGCTGTCCCGGTCCCGGATCAGAAACCGGAACTGGGCGGTACGGTCACCGAGATTCATCAGCGGGTTGCTGGCCTGTTGGGTGACTCAGGTTCGGGTGGGGTGGGCGGTGATCCGGGAGATGTGTACCCGCCGGGATTCGTGTTTGATCACGATGAGTACGTGGATCCGGCGGGGAAGACGGTGTCGACGTGGGCGAAGTCGATGGCGAGGATGGTGTGGGCCTGCGTGGTGAGGAACTGTTTCCAGGTCGGTCCGGACCGTAGCGGGGCCGGTTCGATTCCGGCGGCCTTCAAGATCTTCCACACGGTCGACGCCGCGGCCGGGCGGCCGAGTCCAATGAGCTCGCCCTGGATGCGCTCAGGCAAGGACTGGGTGCTGACCCGCCCACGTGACCTGCCGT
>JAODNO010000072.1 GCA_025465235.1 Pseudonocardia sp. | reverse complement strand
GCCTTCGACGGGTCCTCGGTCCGGGGCTTCCAGGCCATCAACGAGTCGGACATGGCGCTGTTCCCCGACCCCGCCACGGCCCGGCTCGACCCGTTCCGCAAGCACAAGACGCTCAACCTGAACTTCTTCGTGCACGACCCGATCACCGGAGAGCCGTACAGCCGGGACCCGCGCAACGTCGCGCGGAAGGCCGAGGAGTACCTCGCCGCGTCCGGCGTCGCCGACACGGCGTACTTCGGCGCCGAGGCCGAGTTCTACATCTTCGACTCGGTGCGCTTCGGCTCCGACCCGCACCAGCAGTACCACCACATCGACTCGGTCGAGGGTTGGTGGAACACCGGCCGCGAGGAGCAGGGCGGCAACCTCGGCTACAAGGTCAACTACAAGGGCGGCTACTTCCCGGTGCCGCCGGTGGACCACTATGCCGACCTGCGCGACGACATCGTCGCCAACATGATCGCCAGCGGTTTCCAGGTGGAGCGCGGCCATCACGAGGTCGGCACCGCTGGCCAGGCCGAGATCAACTACCGGTTCAACACCCTGCTGCACGCGGCCGACGACATGATGCTGTTCAAGTACCTCGTCAAGAACACCGCCTGGGGGGCCGGCAAGACCGCCACCTTCATGCCCAAGCCGCTCTTCGGCGACAACGGCTCGGGCATGCACGCCCACCAGTCGCTGTGGAAGGACGGGCAACCCCAGTTCCACGACGAGGCCGGCTACGGCGGCATCTCGGACACCGCGCGGTACTACATCGGCGGCCTGCTGCACCACACTCCGAGCCTGCTGGCGTTCACCAACCCGACGGTGAACTCCTACCACCGCCTGGTGCCCGGGTTCGAGGCCCCAGTCAACCTGGTCTACTCGGCCCGCAACCGGTCGGCCTGTATCCGGATCCCGATCACGGGCAACAACCCCAAGGCCAAGCGCCTGGAGTTCCGCAGCCCCGACTCCTCGGGCAACCCGTACCTGGCCTTCGCGGCGATGATGATGGCCGGCCTCGACGACATCAAGAACAAGATCGAGCCGCCTGCCCCGATCGACAAGGACCTCTACGAGCTACCGCCCGAGGAGGCCAAGGACATCCCGCAGGTCCCGGGCAGCCTGGGCGCGGTCATCGACCGGCTCGAGGAGGACCACGAGTACCTGCTCGAGGGTGGTGTCTTCACCCCCGACCTGATCGAGACCTGGATCTCCTACAAGCGGGAGAACGAGATCGACCCGCTGCGGCTGCGCCCGCACCCGTACGAGTTCGCCCTGTACTACGACGTCTGATCCAGGCGCTTTCCTGACCTGGTAAGCCAGCCCGAAATCGGTGGTTGACCTGCGGAGACAGCGTGCATCGTCTCCCAGCGTCAACCACCGTTTTTCGGTCTGATGTGCTTTTTGGCAAGCGAGCCCTGGAGGCGGGGCTCGGACTGTGGCTGATCAGGTCGCGGGTTGTCGGGAGACGGTGAGTATGGCGATGTCATCGTGGATATGGTCGCGACCTACCAACTGGGACATGATCGTCGCGCACACCGATTCCGCGTGGTCCGGGGTCATGGCCTGCCGGAGCCGGTCGAGTCCGGCGTCCAGCGATGCGTCCCGTCGCTCGATGAGCCCGTCGGTGTAGAAGCAGATGGTGCCGGCGCCCGGCAGGCAGGCCGCGGTAGTGTGTCGCGGCCGGGTTGGGTCGACGCCGAGCGGCAGGTCATGGTGGAGCTCGAGCAGCTCGACGTGCCCGTCGGCCCGGGCCAGCGCCGGCGGAGGGTGACCGGCAGTGGAGATCAGCAGCGCCTCGTGATGGGGTTCGAGCGTCGCGCAGAGAACGGTGGCCAACGTGCCCGGCTCGAAATGCCGGACGTGCTCGTCGACCTTGCTGAGAAGATTCGCGGGATCCTCGATATCCAGCGCGCAGGCCCGGACCACCGTGCGCAGCCGGCCCATGGTGACAGCCGCGGCGAGGCCGCTTCCTGCGACGTCGCCCATGACGATCCATAAGCGACCGGACGGGAGCGTGAAGACGTCGTACCAGTCGCCACCCACCGCACCATTGCCGGGCACGTAGCGCGCCGCGAACTCCAGACCGTTCACGACGGGTAGCTCGGCGGGCAGCAGGCTGCGCTGCAGCGCAGCCGCGGCGGTGCGCTCGGTATGCGAGATGCGCGCCTGGGTGGCCAGGGCAATGCGGTCGCCGACGAGCTGCAGCAGCTGGCAGTCCTCGTCGGTGAAGCGCCGCGGGGTCAGGGTTCCGACGTGGAGGACGCCCAGGACCCTGCCTCCGATCAGCAGCGGCACCCCGAGCATCGAGCAGATGCCGCGTTTGAGCAGCAGCGGGTTCTGCACGTTGGTGGAGTTGACCTCGTCGAGGATGACCGGTTGCTTCTCTGAGGCGATGCGACCCGCGAAGCCCTTCCCGAGGGGTATGCGCACACCTTGCTGCACCTCCTCGTCGATGCCCTGAGCAGCTGTCGCGACCAGCTGGCGGCCGGACGGGGCGAGCAGCAGCACCGCCGCGGTGTCGACGAGGAGGAGCGCGCGCACCCGCTCGAGGAGCGCGTTGAGGAGATCCTCCACATCAAGGTGGGCAAGGTCGGTGTCGGTGACAGCCTCGATGCGACGCAACCGTTCCTGGGCCGCTTCCGTAGCCGCATCCTCTGACAACACTGGACGACCCTAGCGGTCGACGCCCAGATCTCTGTCGTGCTCGCGCAAGGAATAGCGAAAAGTAGTCATCGCTTTCCATGTAGTAATCGTGGAGTGACAGTTTGTCGGATATGGATGATCGTCGGTGCGTAGGCGACCCGGTGGCGTGAACATGCGGGCGCGGCCACCCGGGGCGGTGTTCAACGAGGCGATTGCGGCCAGCATCGGCCGCGCCGACGCCGCGCGACGTGAACGAGTGGCGGGCTGGGCTGGACGGGGGTCGCGTCGTCTGCCGTTGTCGGTACTTGTCGCACCGAGCCCCACCCACCAAGGGTGTCGCGGACCGTGTTTCGGACCAGTTGACCGGGTACCCCTGCAGCCGCGCGGCGTAGCGGCATGGTCGGCCATCGACGCGCTGG
>JAODNO010000068.1 GCA_025465235.1 Pseudonocardia sp. | reverse complement strand
CCTGCAGCCGGGCGTCCGCAACGGCGTCGTGCAACCGCCAGTCGTGGTCGAGAGCGATGTTGTCGACGAAGGACCCCGACAAGACCCGCGGCACCTGACCGACGTAGGCGACCTGGCCCGGGCGGAGGAAGAGCTGTGGGTTGTCGATCTCGACGTCGTTCCACCGGATGCTGCCCTCGTGATCGACGAGTCCGGCCAGGCTGGCGAGCAGACTGGACTTACCCGAGCCCACCCGACCGGTCAGCAGGACGAGGGAGCCCGCGTCGATGTCCAGGGTGACGCCGTCCGTCCCGACGGTGCCGTCGTCATGGACGGCGGTCACCCCCTCCAGGCTGAGCCGCTTCAGCGGCACCCGGCCGACCGCGGGCGGTGCGGGCGCCGTGCCGGTGACGAGGTCCACCCCCGGCGGCACGGCGACCAGGTCGGCGCCCCCGGACAGGTCCGACACCGCTTGCAGCCAGCGCCGTGCCACGGGCGCCTCGGTGACCGCGGCGCCGAACACGGTGCCGTACCAGCCCGAGCCGGCCACCGCCGTGCTCACCAGGAGCGCGGTGGCCAGGTCCCACACGCCGGTCAGGTGCGCGGTCCATGCCACCACCACACCCAGCTGAACCAGCAGTCCCGGCACGCCGTCGAGCAGCGTGCGTACCCGGTGCTCGCGTACCACGGCGGTGACCCGGCCGGCATCGACCTGCGCCAGGTGAGCCTGCACCACGGACGTCGCCGCGGCCAGCTTGACCGTGCGGGCGGCGTCCAGAACCGAGACCAGCGAGGTGCCGAACCGCGCCCGGGCGTCCCCGGCCTCGCGGGCCGCCGCCCCGGCGAGGGGAGCGCCGAGCGCCGAGAGCGCCGCTGACAGGGCGAGGATGCCACCGATCACCGCTCCGGCCAGCAGACTGCGCCCGACGACTGCGGTGACCAGTACGATGGCCATCCCGTTGACCACGTCGACCCACCGGTCGGCGTAGATCACCAGCCGGTCCGAGTCGAGGGCGCGAGCGACGACCTCTCCGGGAGGCGTACGGACGAGACGACGTTGCATCGTCTGGCCGCGCAGCACGGCGAGGCGCAGGCGCAGCGTCACCGCGGACCACCACAGCGGGTAGGTGCGGAAGGCCAGGGCCATCGCCAGGGGTGCCAACAGGAGCGAACCCGTGAGGGCGGCGGCCTCGGCCCACGGCGTGGTTCCTCCCTCCAGGGCGGTGACCACCAGGCCCCACAGCCACCCGGTGACCGCGCCGTAGGCGCCCAGCAGGGACGAGGCGACGAACCCGAGCGCTCCGACCACACCCCAGCCCGGGTGGGCCAGCAGCATCCTCAGCACCGTGCGAGCGAGGCGGGGCTGGGTGGGCGTGGGCCGGGGCCGGGGCTCCCGGCGCTCGCCGCGGCTGACCAGCACCCCGGCGTCCACGGCCCGCGCGGTCTCCCCCGCGGCAGCCAGCAGGTCGCGGAAGCGCCCGGGCTCGGCAGCCAGCCGGGGGCGCGGGCCCTGCTGCACGACCCGCCCCCGATCGAGCACCGCCACGGAGTCGCACCGGCGCGTGGTGGACATCCGGTGGGCGATGACGATGCCGGTGCGCCCGGTGAGCAGCCGGTCGGCAGCCCGGGTGACGAGGCGCTCGGTCTGCGGGTCCATCCGGGCGGTGGCCTCGTCCAGTACCACGACCGCGACGTCGCGGACCAGCAGCCGGGCGAACGCGACGAGCTGTTCCTCCCCCGCCGAGAGCGTGCTGCCGCCGGAACCCAGGCGCGTCTGGAGACCGTGCGGCAGCGACTCCACCCACTCGGTCAGCCCGAGTGCCTCGAGGGCGTCCCTCACGCCCGCGGGCAGGACGTCGGCGAACAGCGTGATGTTCTTCTCGAGGGTCGCGGCGAGGATCTCGGTGCGCTGCGTGACCACGCCCACCGCGCGACGCAGGTGCTCGATCGAGGTGGCCGTGACGTCCTGGCCGGCGACGAACACCGTGCCGGGCGGTGGCTCCATTGCCCGCGACAGCAGTTTGGCCAGCGTCGACTTGCCCGCACCGGTGCGCCCCACCAGCGCGCAGGTGGTTCCCGCGGCCACCGTGAGGTCCACCGACCGCAGGGCGAAGCCGCCCGGATAACCCACGGTCAGGTTGCGGAACTCGACGCCGGCTGAACCCACCGGCACGGGCGCGCCGCCGTCCGGCTCCTGCGGCGCGGACAGCATGCCGCGGATCCGTTGCAGGGCGCCCAGGCCGGCCTGCACCTCCGGCAGGTGGTTGGTGATCTGGCTGAGCTGCCCGGCGAATGTCGTGACCAGCAACCAGAGGGTGACCAGCCCGGCCACCCCGAGCTGGCCCGCGCCGACCAGCGCGGCGCCGCTCACCGCGATCGCGGCGAGCGCCGCGTGCACCACGAGGCCGGTGCGCAGGCCGACCTGCGTGGAGGCGGAGCAGGTGTCGCCGACCCGGCGCAGCACCTGCTGCGCGAGCCGCGTGTACTGGCGTACGACGTGCGGCTGGCCGAGGGAGGAGCGCACGTCGTCACGCCCAGCGACGGCCTCCTCCAGCTGGGCGGAGTGGTCGGACCATGCGACCTCCTCGGCGAGCTTGCGCTCGGCCACGATCGGGCTCAGCGAGCGCACCGCGGCCACGGCGAGCAGCCCCACCAGCGGGAACCCGATCCAGGCCGGCCACCACGCGAACCCGGCGATCACCCAGGCCAGTACCGAGCGCAGCGCAGCGCGGCACAGCTGCCATCCGGTGCGCCGCAGCAGGACGCCGACCTGGCGGGCGTCGTCGTCAACGCGGTCGAGCACCTCGCCCACGGCCAGCTCCTCGAGCGCCGGCAGCGACTGGTGCAGGGCGGCGTGCAGCAGGTCGGCGCGCAGCCGGCCCTCGGCGCGGCCGACGACCCCCGAGAAGGCGGTGCGCCCGGCAGTGTCGAGCAGGGTGGATCCGAGCAACAGGCAGCCGAGCAGCCCGACGAGCCAGGCGGTGGGGTGGTCGGCCACCCGGCCGGCCACGACGGCGGCCAGCGTCTCGGCGATCGCGGCGACGGTGGCCACGGCAACGGCGGCGACCGAGGCCGGCTCGGCCAGACGTCGCCAGGTCAGCGGCTGAGCGCGCACGTTCCCCCGTCCCCGCAGCGCCCGGCCACGGAAGCCGTGATGATGTGCGCTGATCAGGGAAGCTAGCGTCCGAACACCGCTGTCCGCCTCGGGTTTTCCGCCGTCCGTGATCGGCCCGAGCCGCACATCAGCGCCCTGCCTGGCGGGGTGGTGGCGTTGCCCCTGGCACTGCTGGCCGGCTGCGGCGACACCCGCGATTCGAACCGCAGGCCGACAAGACGATGGAGGTCCCCGCCGACGGCCCCACCGTCGGCAGGTACACCGAATCACCGCCTGCGGTGGCGACCTCGACCGCCAGGCCCGCAGCTATCGGGACAACATCGTCATCTACGCGGCGCTCGTCAGCTCAGCCTGATTTCGCAGTAGGCCCGGTGGCAGTCTGCACCACCACAGGCAGCGTGCGGATCTCGGCCAGCACCCGCATCTCCCGCTTCAATGATTGCCGGGCGATGAACAGCAGGTCGAGTGGGTACCAGAGGCCCACCCATGCCACAACCAGAAAAACGCCGTTGCCGAGTAGTTCCCGCCAGAACTCATCCGCCCCTGGGCGGGTGAATTCGAAGGACAGGACGACACCCACAAGGAACAGCACGGACCCGCTCACCAGCGACCGCATGCCGCTTCGCCAGATCACCTCGCTTTGTCGTTCTGCCCGCTGGATCCGCAGCTCGCAGTAGCGGCGAAGGGCCCGCTCCAGGCGCGCTGCCAGCTCGCCGGAGCATTCGCCCGCGACCTCGAGCACGATGCGGTGGTGGCGGATCTTCTTCATGGCGAGGAACCGGTCCACCAGTTCGTCGATGCCGCTGTCCAGTCGTCGCGAACCGGTGAGCAGTGCGCGGGGGTCCACCGCGAACAGCTCCTCGGGTGTGTCCAGCTGGATCACCACGTCCGTGCGGGACCCTTGCTTGTCACGCCGCTCGGGCACCGAGGTCACGTTCCTCACTGTCGACGCGGTGTCGCCCTCCATGGGAGCTGGTCCCGCAGCTGCGCTCAACTGTCGCACGCCCTGCGCCCGAGACGACTCGTCGACAACGAACTCGACGTCGATGGCCATCCGGCTTCCCACCATTGGGGGTACACACGTCCGCGGAGCACTAGGCAAAGATGTTCGGCCCGCCCGCGAGTTGTGTCTGTCGCCCAGTTCTCAGTCCGAGGAGTTCCGGGGCATAGTGGTCTTCTGGAGGCACTCTTGAGGACGACCTTCTCGCAGTCGTCCTCCTTGTTCTTGAACATGTCGAAGCCGCGCGGTGCCTCGTCCAGGGAAAGGGTGTGGGTGATGATCCGGGTCGGGTCCATCTCCCCGCGTCCGATGCGTTCCAGCAGCGGTTTCATGTACCGCTGGACGTGACACTGGCCCGTGCGCAGGGTCAGCGACCGGTTCATCCACGCGCCGGCCGGGAACTTGTCCAGCAGGCCGCCGTACACCCGATCACCGACACGATGCCTCCACTGCGACAGGACATGATGGCCTGGCGCAGGGCATGTGGGCGATGATGTCGCACATCTCGGCACCCATGTAGCCGGTGGGCAGGATGTCGGACAGGAACAGGGGACCTGTTCATCGCTGAGGTCCGACTCGAGCTTCAGGGGCCCGACGTCGGCGAAGGGAACCCTTGCGTACTGCGCCTGCCCCCGGCGAAGCCGCCCGTCAGGTGGGAGTAGCCGAAGATTCCGCCGACCGGATGCCCAAACATCTTTTCCGCGATCCGGCGTTCGGATTGCTGTTCTCGCAACAGGAGTACAACTCGGCCGCGCAGGCCGCACAGGCGCCGCACGCGATCGGGAACGGCACCACGACACGGTCACCGACCCTCAGCCGCTCCGGGTCGACCCGGTCCCCGACCTCCACGATCTCGCCCATGAACTCATGGCCGAGCACGTCGCCCTCTTGCATCGTGGGCGGCACATACCCGTCGAGCAGGTGCAGGTCCGACCCGCAGATCGCCGTCGAGGTGATCCTCACGATGGCGTCGCGCCTGTTCAACATGCCCGGATCGGGGACGTCACGAATTTCGACCTTGTTCCGGCCGATCCAGCAGTTCGCCTTCACCAGGCCAGCACCTCCTGACGCTCCTCGGGCGTCAGCGGCTGCGCCGGACGCTGTGGAAACTCATGGCGGGCGCGCTTGCCCCATGGAGCACCCTCGGAGCGCACCACCTCACCTGTCTCCAACACCTGCTTCCTCACCGAAGTACTTGGCCACGGCCTTGCCCAGTTGGCCGCCCGGGACGTCGTACACCAGCAGCACGTGCACCTCGGTGCTCGCGCCATCTGGTGCGGGCACGAACCACACCCTGCCCTCGTTCGGCACATCGGCATCACCGACCGATCGCCAGCCGATCCGCTCGTCCGGAATATCCTCGGTGATCTCCGCATCCCACTCGACCGTCCGTCCGAACGGCGCGCTCGCCGTCCAGTGACTCGACCACTCGCCCGTCCACCGGACCTTGTCAAGGTGCGCCATGAACGTCGGTAGGTTCTCCAGGCGACGCCAGAGTGCGTACACGTCCGAGCGGGGCTTACGGATCGTCGTCGTAGAACCACGCGAGGTCGGCCCCATCCTGCTGCCCCTCCGGGGTACCGCCACGGCGGCGCACTGCTGTGGTCGTCGGTCCCGCGGCACGAGTGGCCGCTGTCGCGTTCGACCCGCGAGGCTCACGAGCATCCATCGCCAGCCCCCTACCGTCGCCGGGGCGTCGGGTCAGCTGGTTCTGGCGGGCGCGCTCCTAGTGGGAGGAAACACCAGCATGGCGGACCAACCCACGGTGGTGCAGGACGACGTTGTGGAGTTTCTGCTGCACCAGCATGGACAGATCCACGACCTGTTCGCCGAGGTGCGCACGTCCGAGGCCGAGGCGCGGCGGCATGCGTTCGGCCGGCTCGTGCGCTTGTTGGCGATGCACGAGACCGCTGAGGAGATGATCGTCCATCCGGCGGCGCGGACGTGCTACCCGGAGGCTCAGGTGTGGTCGATGACCGGATGGCCGAGGAGGAACCGGCCAAGGAGATGCTCAGCCGATTGGAGAGCCTCGGTCCGGACGATCCGGATTTCCTGCCGTTGCTCGAGCAGCTACGACTCGCCGTGCTCGCGCACGCCCGCGCCGAGGAGCGTTATGAGTTCATCAAGCTGCGTGAGGTGATGGACGCGGCGACGCTTGCGCAGCTGGCCAGGGCGGTGAAGGCCGCAGAGGCGGTCGCGCCCACGCACCCACACCCGGGCATCGATACGACGACGGAGAACCTCGTCGCCGGCCCGGCCGCCGCGGTGGTGGACCGGGTCCGCGACGCGGTGCGACGGGCCCTCTCCGACTCCCCCTGATCCGCTCCTGAGCACGAGGACCCCCGACATGACCTTCAACCCGCTGGCCGAGAAGGGCATCCCGCTCGATGACCAGGTACGCAACTGGCGCGAGCTGGACGTGGCCCCGGTAGATCCGGACGCCACCCATCCCTACACCAAGTGCCGGATCATCACGATGAACGCCATCGAGGTGGAAAGAATCTTCTTCGGCCACCATTTCAACCGGTTCTGCACTGAGCGGGCGGTGCGCGAGCACCTGGCGCAGACCCGCTACATCGAACAACAGCAGCAGAAGGTGGTCAACTGGTTGCTGCCGGGCACGGCGTCGGTGCTGGAGACCACGATCTCGTACGAACAACAGGCGGTCGACCTGACCGCGTGGCTAGCCCGTAACGAACCCGACCCCTACCTCAAACAGTCCTACGAGTTCGCGGTACTGGAGGACTTCGACCACCTCTACCGTTACGCGAACCTCTACGAGCTGATCGAGCACCGCAAGGCCGAGAAGCTCATCGACGGACTGACCGAGGTCATGCCCGGACGCCCCACGAAATGGGAACACCGCCACCCCGTCGACAACGTCCGCGAACCCTATGACGGACCCACCACCGACCCCCGCTCCAAGCTACACACCCTCACCCTGGTCGCCGCCGAGCAGCAGGTGCTCAACCTCTACATGAATGTCGGCCCGCTCTACATGGAACCGATCGCCCGGCAGCTCTACCAGGAGATCGCCCTCATCGAGGAAGAACACGTCACCCACTACGAATCACTTATGGACCCCCGCGAGACCTGGTGGCAACGGCTGGTCCTGCACGAGTACAACGAGTGCTACCTGTACTACTCGTTCCTGCAGCAAGAGCCCGAGGACCGGATCAAAGCGATCTGGGAGCTGCACCTGGCCATGGAGATCGAGCACCTACAGCTGGCTGCCGAACTAATGCGCCGCCACACCCAACGTGATCCCGAGGAAATCCTGCCTCCGGAGATCCCCGAAACCGTCGTGTTCGAACCGAACAAGACCTACCTCCGTGATCTGCTCGACACCCAGATCGACCTCACCACCCTCGGTGCCGGCTACGTGCGCGAGGCCCATGAGAGGTTCGAGCGCATGCAACAGCAGATCCACGGAGGCCAGGAACCACCCAGCGAACGGGTGATCAACGAACATCGAACGCGTTTCGGCCGCGAATACCGACTGCAGACCGAAGGCGAGCATCCGGACGAAAGACTCCGCGAACGCAGAACCACCACCGCCTGACCGCGGCGGTCGTCGGGCTTCGTCGGCTCGACGCGACGCCAGAGACCGAGGAGAAGTAAATATCATGGATGTGATCACGAGGATCAGCAAAGATCACCGCGAGCTCGAGGAACTGATCAACAAGGTCAAGTCCGGCGGATCCGATAAATCGGGCGCGTTCGATCGGCTGTGTGCGATGTTGCTCGCTCACGAGCACGCCGAGGAGGAGAAGGTCTACCCGGAGCTCGGCAAGGTG
>JAODNO010000043.1 GCA_025465235.1 Pseudonocardia sp. | reverse complement strand
GAGCGGAACCCCAGCTTCAGCACGCCCTGCAGCGACCACTGCAGCCCGGCCGGGAGCTGGAGGCCGCAGTACACCGGCCGGTCTCCCTCCGCCTCGCCCGGCCCCCAGGCCGCGGCCAGCATGAGGGACAGACCCGTCGAGCCGGCCAGGGCGCCCATCGGCCTCATGGTCGAGCCGGTCGATGAGGTGCGGCAGCTGCACTTTGCGCAGCACCTGCGCCGCCTGCTCGTTGTCGATACGGTCGGCCGGCCCGGGGGAGGCGAGCGCAGTCCGCAGGGTCCCCAGCGGCAGGTACGGATCCTGGGACACGAACAGCGACCCCTCGCCGAGCGGGCGGCGCACCACCCCGTCCGCCCAGGGCCACAAATCGGCCAGGCTGCGCAGCAGCGTGGTCTTCCCGCCGCCGGACGGGCCCGTGACCAGCAATGACCCGCCCGGAGACACGCGCAGATCGAGGTCGTCGACCAACGTGCTCTCGTCGGGCAGCCGCACGGTGAGGTCGCGTACCTCCAGACCCTCGCCCTCCTCGAGCCGCACGGCGGGCAGCGCGCGGGCCTGGTCGTCGGCGTCGAGCAGGCCGGTGAGGCGGTCGAGTACCGCCCGGTAGCTCGCGAAGTCGTCGTAGGCGTTGCGGAAGAATGACAGCGAGTCGTGCACCTGGCCGAAGGCGGTGCCGGTCTGCTGGACGTCGCCGAGCGTGATCTGCCCGGCGAAGTAGCGCGGAGCCTGGATGATCACGGGAAACACGACCGCGATCTGGCTGATCCCAAGGTTGAAGCCCTGGAACTTCAGGCTCCTGTACAGCATCGCCCACGCGTTGCCGATGACGTCGTGGAACCGCCCGGACAGAACGTTGCGCTCGACGCCCTCGCCTCGGTGGAACGCGATGTTCTCCGAGTTGTCCCGCATCCGCATGAGGGCGTAGCGGAAGGAGGCGTTGAACCGCTCGTTGAGGAAGTTCAGCCGGATGAGCGGGCGCCCGATCCGGAACGCGATCACCGAGGCGATGATCACGAAGACGTAGGCGATGAACGTCATCGCCCGGGGGATCTCGAGGCCAAGGACGCTCAGCGGCCCGGACAGCTGCCAGAGGATGAGCGTGAACGACACCAGCGACACCAGCGAGCTCACGGCACCGACGGCGAGGCTCAGCGAGACGGCCGGGAACGAGGCGATGTCCTCCTGGATGCGCTGGTCCGGGTTGTCCACGGCGGAGGGGGTGTAGCGGCCCCTGTGGTACGCCGTGCCCTCGAGCCAGTCGCCGACGATGCGGTCGTTGAGCCAGATCCGCCAGCGGATGACAACGGCCTGCTGGACGTAGAACCCCACGAGCACCCGGACGACGTAGATTGTGGCGAGGATCGCGAAGATCCCGATGAACCGGGCGAACGCCGCGGCATCGAGGTCCTGCAATGCCGTGTACATGCCGTTGGACTGGTAGGAGAACAGCACCTCAAGGCGCACCGCGGCGATCGCCAGCAGCAGCACGAGCAGCACGGAGAGCAGCGGTCGCCACCCGGCGTCGCTGCGCGGGGAGAAGTAGGCGAACGCAAGGCGCCGGAACTGCCGCCCCCATACGGTGAAGCGGGCGACCAGCGCGACGATCGCCGCAGAGCCGATGGCCGTCGCCACGAAGACACCAAGGATCCACACAATGCTGGTGAACCACTCGGTCGACCAGTCCAAGGCACCGCCCACGTGCCCTCCCGGCGCACTCGATCTTCTTCGCGGCGGAGCGTAGCGGCACGCGCGCGGTGAGCCGTCATGGGCAGGGGGTCAATCTCGTATTCTCTGACGTGGTGCCGTAGTGATCGCCGTGGAACTTTCCCAGCACCATCGCGTCGGCGAAGGTCGCGCCGGCGCTGCGCGCGGGCAACACGGTGGTGCTCAGGCCGTCGCCCTTCACGCCGTTGAGCACGCTGAAGATCGGCGAGCTGCTGCGGGGCCTCCTGCCCGACGGTGTGCTGAACGTGCTTACCGGTGGCGACGAGGTCGGCCCGCGCATGACCACTCACCCGCTCGCCTCCAAGATCAGCTTCACCGGCTCGATCCCCACGAGTAAGGCCATCGCCGCGGCGGCGGCCGCCGATCTCAAGCGCACCAGGCTCGAGCTGGGCGGCAACGATGCTGTGGTGGTCCTGGACGATGCCGACCCGGTCACGGTCGCCCAGGGCATCGTCGTCAAGGCCTTCTACAACGGAGACCACGTTGCGGCTGCTGGCCGAGGGGGAGAGCATCGCCGAACTCGGCGTGCAGCGCATCGCCACTGAGGCCGGTGTCGCCCGCTCGTCGTTATACGTGCATTTCCCTGACAAGCCCGCACTGCTGGTGCGCCTCGCGGAGGACCTGCAGCAGAAGTCCTACGAGCTCGTGTCGGCCGGGCAGCGGGATAGCACCGCCGACACGCTGGAAAGCCTGCTCACCCTCCACCGCGGTGTGGTGTCGCTTTACCGCGACAACCGGGGCGGCTCGCATCACCACGCCCCTGACGCGAGTGGTGGAATTCGAGGGCCGTGCCCAAGGCACTGGCGACGCTGCCGAATGCCCAGGCAAATCTGTCGTCGGATCGCAACGAACTGACGAGCGTGCTGGGGCGGGACGCGATCCGGCACCAGCACGGCGGTCAGCACCGTCCGGCATTTCGCCGATTGAGTTTTAGCGTCGCAGTAGGCCCACGGGGTCCATGGCCGGATCTTCATCGCTTCGGTGCCCTCCGAGGCGAACACGGCACCCTTTCGTCCGGTAACAGACAGTCCCAGCAGTGGCCGGTCCCGGCCATTTCTTCGGTACCGTCCGGTCGAATACATGGGTGTAGCAAAAGGGCAAGCA
>JAODNO010000021.1 GCA_025465235.1 Pseudonocardia sp. | reverse complement strand
GGCGATCTGGAGGTCTCCCCGATCACCGCTGACGGCCGCGACGTCGCCATCATCGGAGGGGGCGACACCGGGACCGACTGCCTGGGCACCGTCCACCGGCAGGGAGCTCGGTCGGTGGCACACCTCGATATCCGGCCACGCCCACCGGACCAGCGCACCCGGGACATGCCGTGGCCCACCTATCCCCTCATCCATCGGACGTCCCCCGCCCACGAGGAGGGCGGCCTGCGCCTCTTCTGCGTGGACACGCTCGAGTTCCTGGGTGACGCCGACGGCAGGCTTCGGGCAATCAAGATCGTGGAGGGGTATCGCGACGCGGCCAAGCGGTTTCACGCGACCACCGCAACCGCGGTGGAGCTTCCCGCGCAGCTCGCGCTGCTGGCCCTCGGATTCCTCGGCCCCGAACGGGGCAGGCTACTGACCGACCTGGGCGTGGAACTCGACGAGTGCGGCAACGTCGCACGCGACGAGAACTTCATGACCAACGTCGAGGGCGTCTTCGTCGCCGGTGACATGGGCCGCGGGCAGTCGCTCATCGTGTGGGCGATCGCGGAGGGACGGGCCGCGGCAGCCTGCATCGACGTCTACCTCACCGGGCGCGACGTCCTGCCCCGCCCGATCCGGCCGACCGACGGCCCGATCGCCTGAGCCGGGTCGGCAGGCCGCAGAGGATTTCAGCTACAACGCCGAGTGATCCAGGATCGAGCCGTGGAGCCGGTAACCGACGACCTCGCTCGCGAGGATCACGGCCTTCTCGCCGAGCGAGAGGTGCGTGAACCCGATGGGATCGGGCGACGCCCATACGTCGTGTAGGGCGTTCGCGAAGGCGCGGTCCTCACCGTCCTCCAGCGCCAGGTCAATCGTGTGCCCGCTGCGGACGAAGACTTCGACACGGCACGTCATCGGAACAGCGTAGGACGAATCGGGCGGATTCGAGGAAGCCCGCACGATCAGCGCGAATCAGCGCGAGTCACCGGATACGTATCGGGTTCGACCGGCAGCTCCGTGGGGAAGGGGCGATCGCCCTCCCCTCTGCCGAATCTCCGGGGCCCCGAGGGCCGAGAAGAGTCCGCCGGCAACGGGACCAAGCCCTCGACCGCCGTACCGGCCCCCGGCCGGGAAAGCATCTCGATCCGACCGCCGACCGCGGCCATCCGGGCCTGCACGTTGCGCAGCCCGCGGCCCGGCGAGTGGGGCCCCGCCGCCAGGTCGAATCCCGGGCCGTCGTCGCGCACGCTGAAGCACAGCTTGTCGCCGATCGTCGCCAGATGCACCGCCACGGCGGCGCCCGGAGCGTGCTTGGAGGCGTTGTTGACCGACTCCAGGCAGCAGAAGTACACGGCGGCCTCGACCTGGGCCGGGAACCGACGGTCGACGTCGAGGCCGCCGACGTCCAGGACGACCGGCGGGATCGCCCCCGAGAGCTCCAGCTCCAGCGCCGCCACCAGACCGCGTTCCGACAGCAGCGGGGAGGACACGCCCCTCGCAGTGGCGGCGAGCACCTCCTCCGCGCTCTCGATCTGCTCGGCGATCTGGTCGAGCCGATCCCGGGCCTGGTCGTACTGCGCGGTCGCGACCTGGTGCTCCGCGAGGCCGAGGGTCAGGCGCAGGGACACGAGACGGTGCTGCGCGCCGTCGTGCAGGTCACGCTCGATCCGGCGTCGTTCGCTGTCCATCTCCGAGACCGCCTTGCGCCGCGACACCGCGATGTCCTCGGCGTGCGCGAGCACCGCCCGGAGCTGACGCTCCAGCTCGACTCCGGCCCGGCTCGCCTGCATCACCACGCCGAGGCTGTCGGCGATGTCCATCAGCAGCTGGCGTCGTTGGGCGTACAGGCCGACGACCGCGCCGCGGTCCACCGCGATCGACCCGATGCGCTCCTCACCGTGATACACGGGCACCTCGAGGACGTCCTCGATGTCCGGGTCGGTACCGGGCTCAGCCCACGAGTAGATGCGGTCGCGGAGTCCGGGTCGGGCCACCGTCAGTCGGCAGGTCATCGCCCCAAGGCCCCGTGCCACGGCCTCCGCGACCCGGGCCAGATTCGGGCCGTCCCTCGGCTTGGAGCGCGACAGCGCCGCGATCCCGGCAAGCACGCTGTAGGGCGCGGGCCGGGTCCCGTACAGGACCCGGTCGACCAGTCGCTCGGCACGCCCGTGCACGGACAGGAATGACAGCGCTTCCAACGTAGTGACGAGCACCGTGACCGTGAGGAAACCGCCCAGGACATCGACACTGATCAAGGCTCCGCCCATCGCCTCGATCACCACGAAGCCGCCGCCGACCAGCGCCACAACGACCGTCGTGGCCAGCCCCACGCTGAGCACCTGCTCAGCGGTCCACAAGCCGGTCCGCCGCGTCGCCACCAGCACGGCTGCGGCGATCGCGGCCGATGCGAAGCGGGCGAACCAGAACAGCAGCGCCGTGGGCTCCCCGGTCCCGTCGCTCCTCTGCGCCGTCGGATCGACAAGTGTGCTGACGGGGAGCCAGCCGAGCCGCCACGCCAGCAGCGTGACCACACCCAGTACGGCGGCGACAGCGACCACGGCCGCAAGCACGGTGAACAGCACCCGGGTCTGGCTGCGCTGCTCCATGGTGATGCCGTGGTGGATCCACCGCCGCGGCAGCGAGGCCAGCACGACCAGCGGGACGAGGAATCCGAAGAACAGCGCTCCGCCGACGGTCTGCGGTACCAGCCCGGCCCGCTCGGTGACAAGGAGCAGGGCACTCACTGCCAGGGAGATCAGGATCTTGCGCAGCGCAGAACCGGGGCGGAGGATCCGGCCAGGGGGGAACAGCAGCAGCGCCAGGAGGAAGGCCGCGCAGGCGACGCCCAGCAGCACGTGGCGCAAGCCTGCGACGGGCAGGGCCGTCGCGGTCTGCAGCGCTATACCACCGGGGTGCACCTGCAGGTTGAATGCGGCCGCCGACGCGACCATCGCGATGACCAGGAGCCGAATGGGCCATCCCTGCACGCGCGAGGCCAGCAGCATCGCGGCGATGACCAGGTTGAGCAGGCTGAACGAGTAGTCCATTGCGGCCTGGCCCAGCGGTTCGCTGGGCGGCGTCGCCGCGAGCACCCCCCGGGCCCAAGAGTCACCCTCCGCCGCGGCGCCCGCCAGTGCCGCCGCGAAACCCGGTGCGTTGTCCGCGACCAGTACCACCGCACCTACAGCCAGCAAGCCGACCGAGACGACGACGCACACCACGAACAACACCGCGTAGCCGGCGGTGGCGAGCCGGGATGGGCCGGGCTCTCTCATCGCACTCCCGCCTCCGCCGCGGCCAGGTCGACCTGCGGCTCGAGCCGGTCGGGCAGCCAGGCGTGCAGCGTCACCACGCGGGACTGTGCCACTCCGGACCGAGTCGGGACGTCGGAGTCAGGCGTCCCGTCGGGCTCGAAGCCGAGCTCGAGCTGCCCCCCCAGGGCCGCGAGCCGCTCCGCGTCGCCGGCGAGCGCACCACGGAGCTGCTCCGGCGCGACGACGGGCGTCGGGTCCCTGACACGCAGGCTCAACCGGCCGTCGGCATGTTGGAGGTGCACCAGCACCTCGCGCTCGGCCGGTCGGCCGGCGAGCTGCTGGACCGCCGAGGCGGCGAGGTAGTAGATCCCGGACTCGACCTCCCAGGCCAGCCGTCGGCTGAGGTCGCCGGTCAGCCGCACCCGCCGCGGCAGGTCCGCGGCCAGCTCGTCGAGCGCCGCCACCGGTCCCTGGTCCCGCAGCACCGCCGGGTAGATCCCACGGGCGATCACTCGGAACCGGTCGATCAGGTCGTCGAGCCCGAGCCGGGCCCGCGCCAGGTCACCCTTCGCCCTATCCGCCCGTTCCCGGCCCGGGTCGAGGTCGGCCCGCGCCGCGGACACCTCCGCCCGCAGCGCCGCGAGCCGATCCGCCGTTGCGTAACCGAGCTCCATGACCAGTCGGCGCCGTTCGATCTCGCGGGCCTGCGCGAGCCGCTGCTGGGACGCCTGCAGCTCGGTGGCGAGACCGTCGGCCCGCCGGATGCGCTCCGCCAGCTCGGCATTCAGCGCAACGCTGCGCAGCAGCAAACCCGCGCCGTTCGCCACGTCCTGCATCAGCCGCTGGTCCTCCGGGGTGATCGCGGCATCCGGTTTCTCGATGTGCAGCACCGCGCGCAGCACCTGCCCGTCCAGCACCGGGACGACGTGGTCGACGTCCGGTTGGGAGAGCAGGACGGCGAGGTTGTCAAGGATCAGCGGCCCGGTGCCGTCGGGTGGCTGGGCGGCCGCGCTGACCAGGTGCTCGTCGACGGCGAGCCACACCACGGCCCGTCTCGCCCCGGTACCGCCTGCCAGCACCTCGGCGAGTCCGGGGAGAGCCTGCTCCAGGGAGCCCGCGCGGATCCGCGTCGCAGCCGCCGCCAGCGCGGAGTACGGGGTCACCTCGCGTTGGTGGGTCAGCCGGCCGACGAGCCGATCGACCCGGGGCCGGACAATACCGAGCCCGACGACGCACACCGCCGCGGCCAGGAAGGGCAGCAGTACGGCGAAGGGGTGGTCGGAACCGAGCACGGCGCGGCCACCCCGCACCACGACGGTCAGGACCGCAGCCACACAGACGCTCACCAGTAACGGCCGCGCCACCTGCGCCACAATCGTCTTGTTCATCCCGCACCACGAGTCCTACCCGGATCCCATCCGGGTGCTACACGCTAGGCGCCCTGGCGGACGGGGCCAAGGATGCAGCGCACCGCCATCGCGATCGATCGCCCTCGCGCCGGGACCGCAGGTCGATGGAGACGGGAGAACGGTGCTCATTCAGAAGTAGGGTTCACCCCCTGCCACGTGGGGTTTTCCCGAGGATTTCGGGGGTGCACTCCATCGTGCCGTCGAATCATGGCGGGCACACTCACCAGGGAAATGACCACAGGAGACACCATGGCGAAGAACCTGAGCTCCGCCGAGCTCCACGCCGAGCATGTGGAGCTGCTACCCGCCCGCACCTTGGTCTCGGCCCTGCTCGTCCCGGTCCAGACGATCGGGGCCGGCGCCGGCGTCGTCGGCGCCCTGAGCAGCGGCGGCGTCGTCAATGCTGCCGGGACACAGTGCGATGTTCCGTGGTGGGCTCCCAAGCCGCCGGGCTGCTAGTGGTGGCGTCCCCTCCCCCGGCCCTACCGGCGCCCCGGTTGGTCGAGGGCACCGAGTTGATCGGGCAGTACCAGGACTCGGGGTTCACCCAGCCCCGGTATCTGGCCTGCCGCGACGACGGACAGGTCGTGCAACTGTCCGAGCTGGTGTACCTGCTGGCCACGCTGGTCGACGGGCACCGCGATCTCGACGAGCTCGCAGATTCGTTGGGGGCCGAGATCGACCGGACGGTGACCAGGGAGCAGGTGGCGTTCCTGCTCGACAACAAGCTCCGCCCGCCCGGTCTGGTCGCCTCGGACACCGGGCAGGCCGCGTGCGCCCCGACCCGTCCGGATCCGTTGCTGATGCTCAAGTATCGGACGCGGCTCGTACCCGAACGCATCGTGTGGATGATCGCCGGGGTGTTCCGGCCCCTCTTCGCCGCCCCGATGGTGGCCGTGACACTCGCCGGGTTCGTCGTCGTCGACGCCCTCGTCCTCGCCGGTGGCGGACCAGGGCAGCTCGTATCGGCAGTCCGGTCGTTCAGCGCCCAGCCCGCGCTGACCCTGCTGGTACTGGCCGTGATCCTCGCCGTGGGCGCGTTCCACGAGTGCGGCCACGCGGCCGCGTGTCGTTACGGCGGCGCCCGGCCCGGAGTGATGGGAATCGGGCTGTACCTGGTGTGGCCGGCGTTCTACAGCACGGTCACCGACGCCTACCGCCTGGCGCGCACCGACCGGCTGCGCGTCGATCTGGGTGGGGTGTACTTCAACGCCGTGTCCATGACCGTCATCGGCGTGGCATACCTGATCACGGGCTCACCGTGGCTGCTGGTCGCACTGGTGGCCCTCCACATCGAGACGATGTGGCAGT
>JAODNO010000009.1 GCA_025465235.1 Pseudonocardia sp. | reverse complement strand
GACCGACAGACGGTTCACCGGCCCGCTGATCTCGGCCTGCGCGGCCAGGCCGCGCACGATGAGGTCGAGCCCGAAGGCGAAGCGCTCCTGGCCGTCGCCCGACATGAGCATCGGCCCGACCCGTGCTTCGACATCGTCCTCGCGGCTGTCACGAGAACGCCACCATCCGCCCGTCGCGGCCGCTCCGCAGGGCGCACTCGATGACGCGCACCGCATCGCGCGCCTCCTCGGGTGGCACCGGAACCGGCCCCTCGCCGCGAATCGCGGCCGCCATCCCCCGGTAGAACGTCTCGTAGGCCCCGGGAACGGTGGTCAGCCG
Organism: Pseudonocardia sp.; assembly: GCA_025465235.1. GTDB lineage: Bacteria > Actinomycetota > Actinomycetes > Mycobacteriales > Pseudonocardiaceae > Pseudonocardia. The sequence goes on along the minus strand of JAODNO010000009.1, from coordinate 3,068 downwards.
CCCGGTGAGCGGGAGCCCTCCGGCCTCGGTGGTCAAGGTGGGCAGGAGGTCCTCGTCGATCACGCCCCAGCCCGGGTCGCCCGGCCGCCGCCCGGCCAGCAGTGCGGCGATCTGCGTGTCGACACCGTGGGTGACCAGCGATCCGGCGTCCCCGTGCACCTCGAATCGGGGACCGGGAGCGTGCACGAGCGTGCCGGCGTGCAGGACCACGCGCAGCTGCCCGTAGCCGAGCACGATGTGGAAGTAGTCGTCGACGACGGCACCTGGACGTTGGGCGCGCAGGTCGGCGAGGACGGTCTCCGGGCAGCCGAACAGGTGCAACGCTTGGTCGATCAGGTGCGAACCCAGGTCGTAGAGGACACCCGAGCCGGGGCGGGCCTCTTCCGTCCAGCGCGTGCCGGGCTCGGGGTTGAAGCGGTCGTAGCGTGCGATGCACGTGCTGATGCGGCCGAGCACGCCCTCGCGGACGCACCGCGCCACCGTGAGGTAGTCGCCGTCCCAGCGCCGCTGGTGGAACACCGAGAGGCAGCGGTCCCGGTGCCGCGCGAGTTCGATCAGGTCGTCGGCCTCGGCGGAGGTGACGGTGAAAGGCTTCTCGACGACGACGTGCCGCCCGGCCCGCAGCGCGACCCTGGCGAGCTCGGCGTGAACGGCGTTCGGGGCCGCGACCACGACCAGCTCGACACCCGGGTCGTCCAGCAGTTCGCCGATCGACCCGACTACCGGGACCGCCTGCAGGTCGCGGTGGACCTGCTCGGCGTCACGGGTCACCACCGACCGCAGCCGGAGCCGTGGTTCCGCGGCGATCAGGGGGGCGTGCAGCGACGAGCTGGACATCCCGTAGCCGACCAGCCCGACCCCGATGGGCGCGTCCGTCATCACCGGTCGCCCCCGTACACGAGAGCGACCTTCACCGACTCCTGCGGGTGCTCGTCCAGCCACCGGTACGCGGCGGGGGCCTCGGCGAAGGGGAATCGCCGGCCGAGGAGCCCCGCCACCGAGACCCGGCCGGTGTAGAGCAGCCGGGTGGCGGTGTCGAGCACCCGGCGGCGGTTCCACAGCGGTGCGTGCCGGTGGGGCGCGCCCCACGCTCCGACCGACGCGACCAACGACAGGCGGTTGTGGTGGAACTCCTCCCCGAGCCGAACGCTCACCGCGCCGCCCTGGTAGAAGCCCGCCGCGACGACCGTTCCCCCCAGGCCGGCCGCCGCGAGCGCCCCCTGCAGCGCCCCGTAGGACCCTGAGACCTCGATCGCCACGTCCATCCCCCGGCCCTCGTTCAGCTCCCGGATCCGCAGCCCGAGCGGGCTGTCACCGTCGGGGTCGAGCACGGAGGTGGCGCCGAATCCGGCAGCGGTTTCGCGCCGGTGCGGGTCCGGGTCGATCCCCAGCACGTTCTGGATGCCCTCCAGCCGGCACATCTGGATCGTCAGCAACCCGATGGCACCCAGCCCGTGCACGCTGACCGCGTCGCCCAGCTTGATCTCCGCGTCGTGAACGGCCTGCAGCGCGACGGCGCCGAGACTCACGAACACGGCGCGCTCCGGCCGCTCGGCGGTGGGCAGCACCACCAAGGGGTAGGTGGCCTCCAGCGACCCCGCCACGTCCAGCACGGTCTCCTCCTGATGCGGGGTACCGGTGTGCACCAGGTCGCCCACCGAGACGGCTGAGACCTCCGGCCCGACCTCGACGACCTCGCTGACCATCTCGTAGCCGAGCGTCACCGGGTACGCCGACGCGGTGCCCGCGTGCGGCGCCACGAACGCACGCAGGCCCCGGTCGAAGACCTTGTCCGCGAAGGCCGACGTGCCGCGGTAGAGGCTCAGCTCGGTGCCATGGCTGATGCCACTCAGCCGGGAACGCAGCCGCACCTCCCCCGGCCGCAGCTCGCGCGACGGCTGCTCGGACAATCGCAGCCGCCGCGGACCGTCCAGGACCAGGGCGCGAGGCACCGGCTCATCCTCGCCGAACTAGGCTCGGTGTGGTGAAGCTCTCATGCCAGGAGCAGTTGCTGCCGGGCGACGGGCTAGCGGCCAAGTTCGACTTCGCGCGCCGGGCAGGCTTCGACGGCATCGAGCTGCGCGCCCGCGGTAACGCGCACTTCGCCGGCCGGCTGCCGGAGCTGCGCGCGGCCGCGCGCGCCGGTGTCGTGATGCCGACCGTCTGCCCCGAGACCGACCATTTCATCGGCGACTTCGACGCAGAGCTGCGCCGCGACGCCGTAGCGCAGCTGCGTTCCCAGCTCAGCGTCATCGCCGAGCTGGGCGGCGACGGGGTGCTCACCCCGGCCAGCTGGGGGATGTTCAGCCTGCGGCTGCCCCCGTTCACGCCGCCGCGAGCGCAGGAGGAGGACCGGAAGGTCCTGCTGGAGGCGCTGCTGGAGCTCGGCGAGCACGCCGCTCGCGAAGGGGTCTGGCTCGCTGTGGAACCGATCAACCGCTACGAGGACTACATGGTCAACCGGCTCGAACAGGCAGCCGAGCTCGCCACGGAGGTGCAGCGCGCGAGTGGCCACGACGCCGTGCGGGTGTGCGCCGATCTCTTCCACATGAATATCGAGGAGGACGACCTCGCCGAGGCGATCGTCCGCGCCGCACCCTGGATCGCGCACGTCCACGTCGACGACTCCAACCGACTCCAGCCCGGCACGGGTCACCTCGACTTCACGACGGTCTTCGGCGCCCTGCACCTCATCACCTACGACGGCTGGCTCGCCCTCGAGTGCCGCCTGCGCGGCGAGCCGGAGACCGCCCTGCCCGCCACCGCCCGTTTCCTCGCCCCGTTCCTCACTGCGTCCCGGTAGTTCCGGATGCGCGGGCAGGTCCAGCTGATCGCGTACGCCGACCGGCTCGGCGGCTCCCTGCCCGCCCTGGCCCGGCTGCTGCGCGGACCACTCGCCGGGCTGTTCGGCGGGGTCCACGTGCTGCCGTTCTTCCTCCCCTTCGACGGGGCCGACGCCGGCTTCGACCCGGTCGACCACCTCGCTGTCGACCCGCGGCTCGGCAGTTGGGCCGATGTGCGCGAGCTCGGCACGGAGGTGGACGTCGTCGCGGACCTGATCGTCAACC
>JAODNO010000618.1 GCA_025465235.1 Pseudonocardia sp. | reverse complement strand
CCGACCCCCGTTGCTCGGAACGGGTCACACTCAACCCGCCCGGGCGCCAGCCGCACAACCGACGAGCGGGGGAATACGGCGCTCGGCGTACGGGGAGGGTGCACGTGGCGGGCTCGGCCCCGGGCGGTATCGCGGGGCCATGCACAGCCGGTAGGAGTAACGGCGGTGCTGCACTCCTGGTTAAGCATTTGCGGTGGTCACCGCGATCCCTGATTTATCCGGACGAGGACTGCCGCCTCGGCCTGATATGCGCCATCCTGCTCGGCATGCGCGCGACACCACTGCTCATCGCCGCCCTCCTGTGCGTCCCGATCGCCGCGTGTGGCGGTGGCGCGGGTGGTGCATCCGACAGAGCCGCCCCGCCGGCGCCGTCCGCGGGCAACGTCGAAGCGAGCGGGACTTTCGCCGCGCCGCCGGGGGCCGTCGTGACCTACGACGAGGCGCTCGTGCCGGTGGGCGCGACCGCCGCCGTGGACGAAACTGTGGCAGGCGGCAGCACGACTATCACGCTCGACGTCGCGGGGCTCGTGCCGAACCGGCAGTACGGAGCGCACGCGCACGTCAACCCGTGCGGAGCCGCGGGGAAGGACGCGGGCCCCCACTTCCAGCTCACGCGCGATCCCGTGACACCGAGCGTCGATCCGGCCTACGCCAACCCCCGGAACGAGATCTGGCTCGACGTCACCACCAACGGACAGGGGGCGGGTCGAGCGACCTCCACCGTGGCGTGGGAGTTCCCGGCGGATCGCCGCGCGAAGTCGGTCGTCATCCACACGATGCCGACCGCCACCGCGCCGGGTAAGGCCGGGACCGCCGGTGATCGTGCGGGCTGCGTCACGGTGGGCTTCTGACGTCCCGGGGGGCGCTGGCGAGCGGGGTCGACGTGGGAGTGGTCAACTGGCAGCCTGGGCCACGCTCACGTCGAGTTCGACGAATCGGGCCCGCGCCGGCCCCCGGACATCGCCGACGAGGCTCGGGTCAGCAAGTGGTCACACCAGGAGGCGCCGCATGAGTACGACCGTCGAGCCGGGACCCGTCGCCAGCACCCGCCGCTGGCAATCCGGGCTCGTCGACCAGTTGCTCGGCAGGCTGATGCGGTTGCCCGACGGGTCGGGCTACACCGTGTTCCGGGGTCTGCGGGTCCCGATGCGCGACGGCGTCCAGCTCGTCGCCGACCACTACGCGCCCGCGGTGTCGCCCGCGCTCGGGACGGTGCTGGTTCGCGGGCCGTACGGCCGGGCCGCGCTCTACGCGCTGCTGTACGCGCGCGTGTACGCCGCTCGGGGCTACCACGTGCTGCTGCAGAGCTGCCGCGGCACGTTCGGGTCGGGCGACTCCTTCCAGCCGATGCTCCGAGAGATCGACGACGGCCACGACACGGTGGCGTGGCTGCGGGACCAGCCGTGGTTCGACGGGCGCCTCGCGACGATGGGGCCGTCCTACCTCGGGTTCACGCAGTGGGCGCTGCTGATGGAGCCACCGCCGGAGCTCCGGACCGCCGTGGTGAGCATGGCGCCGCACGACTTCAGCCGCTCGACCCACGGCACGGGGGCCTTCACCCTCGGCGACTTCCTCGGCTGGAGCGACCTGGTCGCCCGCCAGGAGGAGACGGGGTTCGTGCGAGGTCTCGTCCGCTCCGCCACCGCGGCACGGCGCCTGAAGCCGGGCCTCGACGGCGTGCCGCTCGCGGCCGCGGGAGAGGAGGCGCTCGCCGGCCGCGCGTCCTGGTACCGGGACTGGGCGTCGCGCCCGGATCCGGGCGACCCGTACTGGAAGCCGATGCAGCTCGTCGAGGCGCTCGACCGGGTGCAGGTGCCGGTGCTGCTGATCGGTGGCTGGCAGGACCTGTTCCTCGACCAGACCCTCGACCAGTACGCCCACCTGCACCGGCGCGGGGTGGACGTGGCCCTCACCGTTGGCCCCTGGACCCACATGGACCTCGTGACGAAGGCGGCCCCCACGACCGCGCGGGAGACGCTCGACTGGCTCGGCGAGCACCTCGCGGGCAGCCCAGGGCGCCGCAGGCCCGCACCCGTGCGCATCTACGTGACGGGGGCCGACGGTGGGTGGCGCGGACTGCCTGAGTGGCCGCCCGCCGCCGACGAGGAGGTGTTCTACCTGCAGCCCGGCGGTGGGCTGGGGCCGGACGACCCGCCCACTGGCGCGGCGCCGTCACGGTTCACCTACGACCCCGCCCGCCCGACCCCGACAACCGGGGGCCGGGTGCTCGCGGGCGCTAGCGGCGTCCGCGACAACCGGGCGCTCGAGGGCCGCCCGGACGTCCTGACGTTCACCGGTGCCGTGCTGGCAGCCGATCTCGAGGTCGTCGGTGCCCCTGTCGTCGAGCTGGCCCACCACAGTGACAACCCGCACGCCGACGTGTTCGTCCGGATCTGTGATGTCGACGCCGATGGCCGCTCGCGCAACGTGAGCGACGGCTTCGTCCGGCTCGACACAGCGGACACCGCCGGGGTCGTGCGGATGGAGCTGGACGCCGTGGCGCACCGCTTCGGCGCGGGCCATCGGATCCGGCTGCAGATCAGCGGTGGCTCCCACCCGCGCTTCGCCCGCAACCTCGGCACGGAGGAGCCTGCCGCGGGAGCGACCCGGATAGTCCCGTCGCACCGCACGATCACCCTCGGTGGGTCCCGGGTCGTGCTGCCGGTGGCTGCCCGCTGATCTCCCGTCACGCGGGCGTCCTCTGCTACGCGCCGATGGCAGCCGATGGAGCCGTGTCGAACGCGTTCCACACCGAGAGGCTGTCCTCGTAGACGTGGTGCCGGGTGACCAATCCGTTCTCCACGGTCAGGTGCAGTGCGAAGGCGGCGACATACGCCCGCCCGCTGGACTTCGCTGTGCCGCCCAGCTGCCCGAATACCACCGCGTCGGGACCGTCGACCAGCACCTTCTCGATCTCTGCCGAGCTCTGCCCCGTGACGTGGTGCTCGCCGATGAGCCGAAAGTGCTCCGCCACCCCGGCGCGCGTGGACCGCGCCTGGATCCAGGGAACCGATCGCGAGTGGTCGCCGGGTGGCCAGTCCAGCTTCCAGTCCACCCGCTCGGCGTAGCGCTCCGCGATCTTCTCGGGATCGCCCAGCGCGATCCGCTCCAGCAACTCCGCGACCGTCTGCCTGGTGTCCACGGCACCACTCTGGCCGACGGCGACGACCCCGGTCGATGACCTCGGAGGTCATGCGGGGCCGCCGCCGGTCGCTGCTCCGGTCAGTAGTGGATCGTGCCGCGACTGCCGCCGCCCACGGGGATGGCGTCGCCGGTGATCGCGATGCTGCGTGGCGAGGCCAGGAACACCACGACGTCCGCCACCTCCTCGGCGGTGACCAGCCTGCCGATGCTCGTGGCGGTAGCGAGATTCGCGGCGATGTCCTCGGGTGTGCCGCCGTTGCGCGCGGCCCAGTCGGCGAGGAGCTGCGGAAAGCTCTCGGTGACCGTGGTCCCCGGATGCACGGCCGTGACCGTGATCCCGGACGGCCCGAGCTCGTCGGCGAGGTTCTTGGTCATCGCGACCACGGCGACGTTCCGGATCGACCCCACCACCGATCCGGTCCGGCGGGCGTTGAGCCCGCTGATGTTGATGATGCGACCCCAGCCCTGAGCGCTCATGTGGGGTGCCACGGCGCGGGCGCACCGGAGGTAGCCGAGAACCTTCGTCTCGACCTCGGCCCGGAGCGCATCGTCGGGCAGCTCGGCGAGCGGTGGCACCGGGCCACCAGCAGGCTGTGCCGCGGCGTTCACCAGGATGTCGACGCCACCGAACGTGGCAACGACGTCATCGACCATCGCCCGCACCGCCGTGTCGTCCCGTGTGTCGGCGCGGTGGGCGAGCACGGTGGTGCCGTGGCGCCTGATCCGCGCCGCGGCCTTCTCGAGCACCACCGCGTCTCGCGCGACAAGCGCGATATCGGCTCCTTCTGCGGCGAGCTGGTCGGCGACGGCGAAGCCGATGCCGCGGCTACCGCCGGACACCACGGCGCTCTTGCCGGTGAGTTCGAGATCCACCTGATCCTCCCTGGACGGACCGTCGGCCCAGTGCGACGCCCCTCGTCCACGATCGCATTCCGCCCGTGGAGCAATGCGGCACGGGACGTGGCGGCCGAGCGGGGAAGGGATGCGCCGGGTCGGGTTCTGTTTGTCCGGGTGGTCCGTCGTCCGGCCACTACCCAATCGCGTCGATCCCGCGTCATCATCGCCGCCACAGCCCCACTGAGGAGGGCCGATGCGGGTTCTGGTGGTCGAGGACGAGCAGGCGCTCGCGGCCGGGCTCCGCAAGGGTCTCGAGGCGGAGGGCTTCGCGGTCGACCTCGCGTTCGACGGGGTCGACGGGTTGTGGCTGGTCCGGGAGAACGAGTACGACGTCGTCGTCCTCGACATCATGCTGCCTGGACTCGACGGTCTGCAGGTCTGTGCGGCCATGCGGGCGGCCGAGATCTGGACGCCGATCCTGGTCCTCACCGCGCGGGAGAGCGAGCGCGTCGAGATCATGGCGCTCGACACCGGCGCCGACGACTATTTGATGAAGCCGTTCTCCCATCAGGTTCTGGTGGCGCGGCTGCGAGCCCTGCTGCGACGGGGAGCGCCCGAGCGCCCCGCCGTCCTCGCCTCGGGCGACCTGCGCTTCGATCCCGCCGAGCGGCGCGCATGGCGAGGCGCGACCGAGGTGACGCTCACCGCCCGCGAGCAGGCGCTGTTGGAGTTCCTGTTGCGCCGTGCGGGCCGTGTCGCGTCGAAGCGCGAGATCCTCGACCACGTCTGGGGCGCTGATTTCGAGGGCGATCCCAACATCATCGAGGTCTACGTCCGGCACCTGCGGGAGAAGCTCGACCGCCCGTTCGGCCTCCAGACGATCGAGACCGTCCGGCGGATGGGATACCGGCTGGTGGTCGATGAGAGCTGACGGGCGATGGGCGCGGACCCGGAGGGGGACCGGCACGGTCCGGATGCGGGCGACGCTCGCCGCTCTGCTGGTAGTCGGAGTGGCCATGGTGTGCGGCGCCGCCGTGCTGCTGGCGGTCCTGCG
>JAODNO010000534.1 GCA_025465235.1 Pseudonocardia sp. | reverse complement strand
GGAGATCGGGGTGCCCCGACTGCTGTCCCCCTCGACGGGTCGCCAGGTCGTAGACCTGCTCGTAGGTGCCGCCGGATCAGCTGCGCGTATCCGTTAAGCCGGTTGGTCGAGCGAAAGCCCCTACTTCGGACGAAGGGCTCGGAAACGATCGTTGAACGCGCCTTTGGCCGCAGTCGTCCCTGCGTCTACCAGGATCTGCGTGCGGGCGTTCCCATTCTGAGGGTGCCGGCCACGGCTTCAGGACTCTCGGTCCGTTGTGGACGAGATCGACCGGCCAGGAGGGTGCCCCGGACGAATTGGCGCTCCCGTCCGGAGAGGGTGTCGCTTCGGACACGCAGGCTATTGTGGAGGCTGCGCCCCGGCCCCCGGGGTGGCACGGTGTGAGGATGCCGCCCGCGCGAGCGACCCCCGTCAACGCCACTGCCGCCGCGTTGCTCGGACTGCTGCATGACGGTCCGATGACCGGGGGCCAACTCGTCGCGGCCGCGGGTCGACGGTTCGGCTCCTTCTTCTCCGTCACCCGCAGCCAGGTCTACCGAGAGCTGCCCGTGCTCGCCGACGCCGGTTTGCTGAAGCTCGGGAAGCAGGGTCCGCGGGCGTCGCAGCAGTACGCCATCACGGCTGCGGGGCGGCGCTCGTTCAAGGCCTGGCTCGCTGGGGGCGGCGGGGCCGACCCGTTGCGCAGTCCGCTGGTGCTGCGGCTGCTGTACGCGGGGTCGCTGACGGAGAAGCAGCGTGGGGAGTTGGTCCGCAGTAGCCGGGAGGCGTATGCCGCGGGGCTCGAGGAGGCCCGCGCCACCGCTCGTGGCGAGCCCGACCCGTACCGCAAGGCGGTCGCCGACTTCGCGGTGGGGCACGCCCGGTCCATGCTCAAGCTCCTGGACGCGATCCCGACGGAGTAACAGCAACCGCGTAACCTGGAGCGTTGTGAACCCCGACGCCGCAGCCGACCTGAAAGACCTTTCCATCACCCTGGAGAGCATCGAGGCGGTCACCGACCTGCCCGCGCTGCGTGCCGAGATCGCCGACCTCTCCGACCAGGCCGGCCAGCCCGACCTGTGGAACGACGCCGAGGCCGCGCAGAAGGTCACCAGCAGGCTGGCGCACGCCCAGGGCGACCTGCGCCGTCTCGAGGAGCTCCGGCGCAGGCTCGAGGACCTGCCGGTGCTCTATGAGCTCGCGGAGGACGAGAGCGACGTGGCGGCCATCGCCGACGCCGATGCCGAGCGCGCCAAGCTGCGCGAGGACATCGCCTCGCTCGAGGTGCGCACCCTGCTGTCGGGCGAGTACGACCCGCGCGAGGCGCTCGTGACGATCCGGGCGGAGGCAGGCGGCGTCGACGCCGCCGACTTCGCCGAGATGCTGATGCGCATGTACCTGCGCTGGGCCGAGCGGCACGGCTACGGCACAGACGTCTACGACACCTCCTACGCGGAGGAGGCCGGCATCAAGTCCGCGACGTTCCAGGTGCACGCGCCCTTCGCCTACGGCACCCTCTCCGTGGAGCAGGGCACCCACCGGCTGGTGCGAATCTCGCCCTTCGACAACCAGGGCCGCAGGCAGACCTCCTTTGCCGGCGTCGAGGTGGCGCCGGTCGTCGAGTCGAGCGACCACGTGGAGATCGACGAGAAGGACCTGCGCGTCGACGTCTACCGGTCGTCGGGGCCCGGCGGGCAGGGCGTCAACACCACCGACTCCGCCGTCCGGCTCACCCACATCCCCACGGGCATCGTGGTGAGCTGTCAGAACGAGCGCTCACAGCTGCAGAACAAGGCCACGGCGATGCTGGTGTTGCAGGCCAAGCTGCTCGAGCGGCAGCGGCAGGAGGAGCGGGCGAGGATGGACGCCCTCAAGGACACCGGTTCCTCGTGGGGCAACCAGATGCGCTCCTACGTCCTGCACCCGTACCAGATGGTCAAGGACCTGCGCACGGAGTACGAGGTGAGCAACCCTTCGGCTGTCCTCGACGGCGACATCGACGGCTTCATCGAGGCCGGCATCCGCTGGCGCCGCAGCCAGTCCGTCGACGCCTGAGCCAGGGCGGAATGCCCGTCTCCTGTTCGCCTGACCGGGCGACGCGGTTCGATCGTCTGTCCGATCTGCCGAGTGGTCGGTCCCCGGCGCCGAGGGGGCGGGTCGGGTGACGGCCGGATCGGCACGCGCCGGTAACGTCCGCTCCTGTGATCCGCCTGGAACGTGTCACCAAGCTCTACAAGACCTCGACGCGGCCCGCACTCGACCGCGTGTCGGTGGCCGTCGACAAGGGCGAGTTCGTCTTCCTCATCGGCCCCTCGGGCTCCGGAAAGTCGACCTTCCTCCGGCTGCTGCTGCGTGAGGACGTGCCGACGCGGGGCAACATCTTCGTCTCCGACCTCAACGTCGCGAAGCTGCCGCGCCGCCGGGTTCCGCGCCTGCGCCAGCGGATCGGCTGCGTGTTCCAGGACTTCCGACTGCTGCCGAACAAGACCGTCGGCGGCAACGTCGCGTTCGCGCTCGAGGTGATCGGCAAGCAGTCCTCGACGATCAAGAAGGTCGTGCCGGAGGTGCTCGACCTCGTCGGTCTCGAGGGCAAGGCCGAGCGGATGCCGCACGAGCTGTCCGGTGGTGAGCAGCAGCGGGTCGCGATCGCGCGGGCGTTCGTGAACCGGCCGCTGGTGCTGTTGGCCGACGAGCCGACCGGCAACCTGGACCCCGACACCAGCCAGGACATCATGTTGCTGCTGGAGCGGATCAACCGCACGGGCACCACTGTCGTCATGGCTACCCACGACCACTCGATCGTCGACTCGATGCGCCGCCGGGTCGTCGAGCTGGATCTCGGGCAGGTCGTCCGCGATGAGTCGCGCGGCGTCTACGGCGTGGGGCGGTAGGCATGCGCTCCGACTTCGTCGTCCGCGAGGTCGTCACCGGGCTGCGGCGCAACGTCACGATGACGATTGCGATGGTGCTGACCACCGCGATCTCCCTCGGCCTGGTGGGCACGGGGTTGTTGGCCGTGCGCACGATCGACCGCACCGAGCAGCTCTACAGCGACCGGGTCGAGGTGCAGGTCGCACTCACCTCCGATGTGTCGGCCAACGACACGAACTGCAGCCAGCCGATCTGCGCTGGGCTCAAGGCGACACTGGAGAACTCACCGCTCGTGGCGTCGGTGCGCTACGAGAACCAGGAGCAGGCCTACGAGCGCTACAAGCAGCTGTTCGCCGGGCAGTCGCTCGCCGACCTCGTGCGCCCCCAGTCGTTGCCGGCGACGCTGCGCGTCCGGCTGGCCGACCAGCAGGCGGGTGCCGACGCCGTGCGCAAGGCGATGACCGGCCAGGTCGGAGTGCGCAACGTGATCGATCAGCGGGACGTCGTCGCGAAGCTGTTCGACTTCCTCGGTGGCGTGCGCAACGTGACGTTCGCGCTTGCCCTGGTGCAGGCGATTGCGGCGCTGCTGCTGATCTCGAACACCGTGCAGGTCTCGGCGTTCACACGGCGCACCGAGGTCGGGGTGATGCGGCTCGTCGGCGCGACGCGCTGGTACACCCAGCTCCCGTTCCTCATCGAGGCCGTGGTGACCGGAGTCGTCGGTGCGCTCATCGCGGTCGGCGGGCTGATCGTGGGGAAGTTCCTGTTCATCGACGGGCTGCTCAGCGGGATCGTCTCGAACGGGGTGGTGCCACCCGTCGAGATCAGCGACGTCATCTGGGTCTCGCCGTTCCTGGTGATGATCGGCGCCGGCATCGCTGCGGTCACCGGTTACGTGACGCTGCGGCTGTACGTGCGGCTGTAGGCCAGCTCGGAGCACGGCAACCCGGTAGCCGGTCCGCGTAGGCTGGACAGGTGAAGGAGAAAGGCCGTTCGATGATCGCGCAGAACCGGAAGGCGCGGCACGACTACGCAATCATCGACACGTACGAGGCAGGCGTGGCGCTGCTCGGCACCGAAGTCAAGAGCCTGCGGCTGGGCCGGGCGTCGCTTGTCGATGCGTTCGCCACCGTCGACGACGGCGAGGTGTGGTTGCGCGGGCTGCACATCCCCGAGTACACGCAGGGCAGCTGGACCAATCACGAGCCGCGCCGCACCCGCAAGCTGCTGCTGCACCGCGGCGAGATCGAGCGGCTGATCGGCAAGATCCGCGAGGGCGGGCTCACGCTGGTGCCGCTGTCGCTGTACTTCAGCGATGGCAAGGTGAAGTGCGAGCTGGCGCTTGCGCGAGGCAAGAAGTCCTACGACAAGCGCACCGATCTCGCCAAGCGCGACGCCGACCGTGAGATCCAGCGGGCCTACGGGCGCGCCGCCAAGGGGCGGGCCCGGGAGCTGCGGTGACGGAGCTCCCATCACCGGCTCGGCACGATGTTCCGGCTCCGCCCACGGCCGACGACGACGTCCCGCGGTTCCTCGCCGACCTCGGCCTGCCCGGGATCGTCGACGTCCACGTGCACTTCCTGCCCGAGCCGGTGCTGCGCAAGGTCTGGGCCTACTTCGACCAGGCGCAGGAGCACTACGGCACGGAGTGGCCGGTCCAGTACCGCACGCCGGAGGCGGAGCGGGTGGCCACGCTGGAGAAGCTCGGGGTGCGCACGTTCGCGCCCCTGGTGTACCCGCACAAGCCGGCCATGGCCCGCTGGCTCATCGAATGGGTCACGGCGTTCGCCGCCGCCACCCCGGACGCCGTGCCGACCGCCACGCTGTACCCGGAGGAGGACGTCGTCGACTACCTGGGCGCCGCCGTCGAGGCCGGGGCGCGGGTGGTGAAGGTGCACGTCCAGGTCGGCGCGTTCGATCCGCGCGACCCGCTGCTGCGCCCGGCGTGGGGACTGCTCGCCGACGCAGGCGTGCCCGCCGTCGTCCATTGCGGCCACGGCCCGCGGCCGGGCGCGCACACCGGGCTGGACGTGTTCGGCGACGTCCTGGCCGAGCATCCGCGATTGGCCGTGGAGCTCGCGCACGCAGGCAAGCCCGACTTCGTCGACGCCCTGGACCTCGTTCACCGCTACGAGCGGGTGTACCTCGACACGACGATGGTCGGCACACCGTTCAGCCTGCGCACGGCGCCGCTTCCGCACGACTGGCCTGCGCGCCTCGTCGACGTGGCCGACCGGATCGTCTTCGGATCCGACTTTCCCAACATCCCGTACGAGTACGCGGAGCAGGTGCGGGCCGTCGCAGGCTGGGCCGCCGCCGACGACCGCCTCGGCACCGCCTTCCTGCGATCCGTACTGCATGACGCCCCGAGGCGGCTGCTCGCGCTCTGAGGGCAGCCCGGTTGTGACCTCGTCGGACCGGGTAGACCCCACAATGGACATTGGGCTGATCGTCGTCATCGTCGTGGTGGTGCTCGCGGTGCTGGCCGTCGCCGGCCTCAGCGCAGCGCGGGCGCGCAAGCGCAAGGAAGAGGAGCAGCGGCTGGAGGCCGCTGAGCACCGGCACGAGGCCGAGATCCGCACCGCCAGCGCGGATCGCCGCGAGGCCGAGGCCGCTGAACGCGCGGCCAGGGCCCGGCACGAGGAGGCTCAGGCCAACGAGCAGGCCGCCCGTGCCCAGCAGGACCGTGAGCTCGCACAGGAACGGCAGGTCGCGGCCGACCGCATCGACCCCGACAGCGACGTGCGGGACCGGAACGGCCGGAACGGCCGGGACGGCCGGGACGACAACCGCGGCCGACATGCGGCCGGAGCCACCCCCGATACCGCGGACGCGTCCGGTCGCAGCGGCGACGGCTCGCTCCAGGACGTGGATCCCGCCGCGCGCACGGGCGACCTGGGCCTCGATGGCCAGGGGCCGGGCGAGCGGCCTCGCACCGGGACCTCCGGTGGACCGGGGGAGGAGCCACGCCGCACCCAGCACGGCGGCGCCGGCGTTCCGACGCACGAACGAACCACGCCGGATGCCACCAGCAGCGCCCCGGCCGCTGGCCCCGGTGGCCCTGGTACTTCCAGCACCCCGGACCGGGCGGACGTCGGCCCTGCAGAGCGGCCCGGTGTCGGCGACTCGGACACAGGTCGCACGGGCGCCGGTAGCGGTGCCGGGAGCGTGGAGGCCGGGCCGCCGAGTGCCGTAGGCGGGCCGGGGGACGGCGCGCCGGCGGATGCACCGGTGCCTGGCCAGCGGACCGGGGAGCACGACCGGACCGGGGCGGCCGCGGACCCGCAGGCCGGCGGCCCGCAGGACGACGTGCGATCCGAACGCGACGACGCGGGCCGTGGTTCGATGCGTTCGATCGCCGACCGGCTGCTGGGCCGCGACCGAACGGGGTGAACCGGGATGAACCCGGGCGCGTCAGGCGTTACTCTGTACGGACGCCCCGGACGTGGGCGTAGAAGGGGGTGAACGGTTTCGACTCCGGACGTCGATCAAGGGGAAGCGTGTCGAGGAAGGCGACGATGATCTCGTTAACCATGTGTCGCAACCTTATAAGCGCCGATTCCAATCAGCGCGAGTTCGCCCTCGCCGCCTGAGCGAGTGTGACTCTGTCGGACCGGGTGCGTTCCCCGACCCGGACCCCGGCATCAGCTAGGGGACTCACCTGTCCGCCCGGTCGCGGGGCGGGCAGGGACATCAGACAGCGACTGGGATCGTCACACCGGCTGGTCCGCATGACCGGTGGATCCGAGTAGAGGCAACGCGGACTGCACACGGAGAAGCCCTTGTGAAGCGACGGAGGACCCGGGTTCGATTCCCGGCACCTCCACCCCTGACCGAGCCCCGTCGACCATCCGGTCGGCGGGGCTCGGTTGTGTGCGGCGGTAGGTCAGCCGGCCGCCACCAGGCGCTCCAGCCGCGCGAGGCTGTCGTCGAGCCATGCCCGCACCTCGCCTGCGGGCTCACCGCCGTGCGTCTCGGGCTGGTCGCCGAGGAACGACAGGTGCAGGACCACGGAGGAGCGGTCAGGGCCGGCGTGCTCGACCTGCAGCCAGCCCGCGTAGTCGGGCGCGTGGCCCCACTCCACCCGCAGCTGGTCGGGCCGGACCTGCACGGTGCCATCGCTGTCCACGCCCCGGGCTTCGACCTCGGCGTGCACCTCGCCGTCGCCGGTGGGCTGCACGTCCACCGGCGACGGCATCCACTGCGGCAGCCGGTCCAGATCGGAGACCACGGCGAAGACCGTGTCGGCGTCGCCCGGCATCCCGCGTTCCGCCTCGAATTCAGCCATGACGACGACGTACCCGGTGGGCCCGCCTCCCATCCCCTCCGCATCACGACCTGAGCGGTAGCTCCGACACGTGGGCCTCGACGATGCGCCAGCCCTCGGGTAGCCGGACCCACGTCTGGCTCTGCCTGCCCTCGATCCCGCGGTCGGGGTAGCCGATCAGCGTGGTGACCACCGCCGTCCTGTCGTCAACGGCCAGCACCCGGGTGTCGTGGAGCTTCCGGCCGGGCGGCACCGATGGGTGCGTGCGCCGCCAGGCCTCGATCTCGTCCGCGCCCTGCTGCCGGTCGGCCACCCCGAAGCGCACGCACCGGGGGTCGTCCCAGAAGAGCTCCGTCATGACGGCCACGTCCCCGTCGAGGAGCGCCCGTTCGTACTGCTCGAAGGCGCGTGTCACCTCGGCCACCACCTCCGGCCGGTCGAAGGTGACCGGTTGCCCGAGACTCATGCAGTGGCCGCGTCGGGAACGGCGGGCGCGGGAGCGGGAGAGCGCTGCTCCGACATGGTCTGATCCACACCTCGACGGTAGCGCTCCGCCAGCCCGAAGAGCACGAGCAGCACGCCCGCCAGTGCGTAGCCCAGTGCGATCTGACCGCCGACGTTCCAGCCGACCTGTTCGGCGTGGATCAGCCCGATGAACCCGAGCACGGCACCCGCGAAGCAGTAGAGCGACGCTGCATAGAAGCGCTTGTCGATGATGAACGCGATGACTGCTCCGAGCACGAGCCCGGCCAGGATCGCGTCCCCACCGAGCAGCTTCAAGCCGTGGTAGACGAGACCGGCCCCGGCGAGCGCCTCCTCGCCAACCTGCGCCGCCGTGGTGCCGGCCGCCGCGAGCGCGTTGTCTATCAGGCCGCTCGCCCACGCGGCGATGTTCGGGATGATCGCGATGACGACGGCTACCGCGTGGGCCCGCGGCACCTCCTGGAACGCCTGCGCCCCGATCAGCAGCCCGATGTAGAGCAGGATCGGCACGATCGCCGGCAGCGGCAGCAGCGCCCCGAGCAACGAGAACAGGCCCAGGAAGCACATCAGCGCGATCACGACGCCCGACGCGAGCGAGTACATCGTCCGGCCGCCTGCGGCCTTCCAGCCCGGGTGCCCGATGTAGACCGCGGGCGGGAACGGGCATCCCAGAGCGACGATCGCGCCGGTGCCGTCGGCGAGCAGGATCGCGCGCAGGTTGTACTCGTCGCCCGCCACCGCGCTCTCCACGTTGGTCATGCCCTCGGTGAAGTTGTAGATGCCCAGCGGGATGGCCGTGGCGAGGAGCGGCGCCACGTTCGACAGCCCGTCGCCGAGCCTGCCGATGAGATGAACGCGATCGAGATGCCCGCGAGCGTGCCGAGCATCGCCGCCTGTGGCGTGTACTTACGGATGTACGGGCCGACGAAGGCGCCGATCACCACGATGATGCCGATGATGAATGACCACGCGAGCCCGGCCGTCCACGCGACGATCGCGTTGTGGGTCGCCAGGTAGATCGGCAGCATGATCACGAAGACGACGATGAACATGTGCGGAACCGACGGCCCGTACGGCATGGCGCAGACGTCCGTGCGGTTCTCGCGGCGGGCCAGGCGCCGGGCGAGGTAGCTGTAGTAGATGTGGCCGATCAGCAGCTGGACGCCGAGTGCCGGGAGAATCACCCCGAACACGTCGGCACCGGGGATGTTCACCACGCCGAGGCACAGGCCCGAGAGCACGAGGACGTTGACCAGCGTGTTGAAACCGAGTCCGAAGAAGGCGTTGGTGTCGCCTGCCACCCACCAGGGCTGCCTGAGCTCGGTTCGCTCGGCGGTCGTCTCCGTCATGACGGGGCCTCCTGTGGGGTGAGAGAGGCGAGCAACGCCTCCGACGGCGCGACCCAGCCGAAGATCCCGCCCTGCGCGGCGATCATGGCCAGGCCCACCTGCTGGAACTCGGGGAAATAGGAGCCGGTGCAGTCCGACAGCACGAGGCACTCGTAGCCGCGGTCGTTGGCCTCCCGGACGGTGGTGTGCACGCACACCTCCGTGGTCACTCCGGTGACGATGAGCCGGGTGATGCCGCGCGACTGCGGCTCGACGCCGAACGTCGTGCCGTGGAAGGCGCCCTTGCCCGGCTTGTCGATCACCAGCTCGCCCGGGATCGGTGCAAGATCCGCGATGATGTCGTGGCCGTACTCGCCCCGCACGAGGATGCGGCCCTTGGGCCCGGCGTCGCCGATGCGCAGCCGGGGCTCCCCACGCTGCAGCTTGGCCGGCGGGCAGTCCGACAGGTCGGGTACGTGTCCCTCGCGGGTGTGGATGACGGTGAGACCCGAGCGCGCGGGATGCATCGAGCACGGCGCGCAGCGGCGGGACCACGGACTGCAGCAGCGAGACGTCGTTGCCGAGCGTCTCGCCGAAGCCGCCGGGCTCGACGAAGTCGCGTTGCATGTCGATGATCACCAGCGCCGTCGTCGCGGGGTCGAGAACGAACGGATACGGTTCCGCGGCACGGTCAGTTCGGTCACGACTCGTCCTCCCAACTGGTGCCCGACAGGACCGCTCCGGCGTCGGCCACCGCGCCGAACACCCCGCCCTGCATCGTCACCATGTGCAGGGCGGCGGCGTGGTTGTTCGGGTCGGTGGCGCCGGTGCAGTCGGACAGGATGAGGCACTCGTAGCCGCGGTCGTTGGCCTCGCGCATGGTCGTGTGCACGCAGACGTCCGTGGTGATGCCGGTCAGGATGATGTGCGTGACTCCGCGGGTGCGGAGCACGAGGTCGAGGTTGGTGGCGTAGAAGGCGCCCTTGCCGGGCTTGTCGACGAGCACCTCGCCGGGGATCGGCGCCACCTCCGGAACGATCTCCCAGCCCGGCTCACCACGGACGAGGATCCGGCCCGTCGGACCTTCGGAGCCGATCTCGGCGCCGATCTGGGCCGACCGCCACCGCTTGTTGGCCGGCAGGTCGGACAGGTCGGGCGCGTGCCCCTCGCGGGTGTGCACGACGAGCATCCCCGTCGCCCTGGCGTGCGCGAGCATCGCCGCGGTGGCCGGTAGGCCGGCGCGGGTGAGCGAGATGTCGTAGCCCATGCGGTCCACGTAACCGCCGGGTCCGCAGAAGTCGACCTGCCAGTCGACGCAGATCAACGCCGTTCGTGCCGCGTCGACCGACCCGTCGTAGGGCCAGGGGTAGGGGTTCGCCGCGACCGGGCCGATCCGCGCCGTTCCCGTGCGCACGCGTGCGGGATGGCCGTCCCGATCCTGGATGAGCAGATCGTCGGTGCTGCTGCGCCGATCCTGGACAAGCAGATCGTCGGTGCTCAAGCGTCCTCCCTGGTGATGAGCTGGCGGGCGGTGGACAGCAGGCGGTCCTCCGAGAAGGCGGGACCGAGCAGGGTGACGCCGACCGGACGGCCGTCGGGCGTGGTGCCCGCCGGGACCGCGACGGCGGCGAGGTCGAGCAGATTGGCGAACTGCGTGTACCGCCCCAGGACGAGGTTGCGCTCGACCGGCTGCTCGGCGAGCTCGGCGCGGGTGAACGTCGTGGGGATGGTCGGCAGCAGGAGGACGTCGCCGCGCTGCCACAGCCGCCCGCACCACGCCCGCAGCTCCTGCAGCCGATGCCGGGCGCGGAAGGTGTCGGCAGCGTCGAAGTCGCGGCCGCGTTCGATCACCGTGCGTGTGACGGGGAGGACCTCGTGGGGGTGCTCGGCCAGGAACTCCGACAGGGCGGCCAGCCGCTCCGCCACCCACGGACCGCCGTAGAGCATGTCGCCCGCCTCGAGGAGCGGGCCGATGGGCGTGCGCACAACCTCGGCCGCGAGGGTGGCGGCTCGGTCGGCCACGCCCGCGAACACCGCGGCCATCCCGTCGTCGCCCTCGAAGTCCAGCGCACCGTCGTCCGCCAGGAGCAGTCGTGCGCGGATATCGGTGCTGGGGCACTCGTTTCCGCGCACGGGCGCGGAGCGCGACCAGGGATCGTCGGGATCGGGTCCGGCGATGACGGCAAGCACATAGGCGGCGTCGTCGAGATCGGTGGCGAACACGCTGACGCAGTCGAGCGAGCGGCAGGCCGGAACGACCCCGCTCGTGCTGACCAGGCCGCGGGTCGGTTTGAGCCCGACGATCCCGTTCATCGCCGCCGGGACGCGCCCCGACCCCGCGGTGTCGGTGCCCAGGGCGAACGCGACGAGGCCGGCCGCGACGGCGACCGCGCTGCCGGAGCTCGAACCGCCGGACACGAGATCGCCCCCGAACACGCTCTCCGGCGCCCCGTACGGGGAGCGGGAGCCGTTGAGGCCCGTGGCGAACTGGTCGAGGTTGGTCTTGCCGACGGCGATCGCCCCCGCGTCGAGCAGCCTGCGAACGGCGCCCGCGTCGCATTCGGGGCTGTAGGCGAAGGCGGGGCAGGCGGCCGTGGTGGGCGATCCGGCGAGGTCGATGTTGTCCTTCACCGCGAACGGGACGCCGAACAGCGGCGGGAGGTCACCGCCCACGGCTCGCAGTGCCTCCAGCTCGGCCGCGCGCGCGTGCAACGCCGCGGGCTCCACCTGCGAGATCCACACTGCGTCGGGACCGCGTGCGTCGATCCGGCGGAGCACGACGTCGACCACCTCGTGTACGGACAGCGTCCCGTTCCCGAGCGAGTGCCGCAGCGTCCGCACACTGAAGGGGAGGTCTGCCTGGCGGTCGACGAAGCAGTGCACATTGTCGATTGTCGACCGTTTGGTGTCAGCGGCAGTTCTCGGTTGTTACGTCCGTGTCACACCACGACGCCTCAGCCGGCGGCAGGCCCCAGCTCCGGGGCGAGGTAGGTGCGCGCTCCGTGGTGTGCCAGCTCGGCGAGCACCGCGTCCAGGTCCCCCGCAGCGATCGCCTCGAACAGCGCGCGGTGGCGCCGGGCCCCGTCGCGAGGGGATCGGTCGCGGGCCTCGCGACGCAGGTTGGTGGCCATGTAGAGCTGCAGCTGCAGGAGCACGGGCTCGTAGACGCGCGACAGGTGGTGATGGTCGGCCAGCGCGACCAGCGCCAGGTGGAACGCCCGGTGCGCCGCGGCCTGCTCGATCGCCACGCCGTCCGCAGCGGCCCGCTCCATCTCCTCGACGGCGACGCGCAGGCCGTCGAGCAGCCGGGGCTCCGGCCCCGCGTCGAGCGCGCTGCGCAGCGCAAACCGCTCGAGTACGTCGCGGAGGCTGAACAGCTCCTCGATGTCACGAGCCGAGAGCTGCGCGACGCGCACCCCGCGCCGCGGAAGGTGCTCCACGAGGCCCTGCTGCCCGAGTAGTCGCATTGCCTCGCGCAGCGGAGCCCTGCTCGTGCCGAACCGCCGCGTGAGCTGCTCCTCGACCAGTCGCTCCCCGGGGACGAGCGCGCCACTGAGGATCTCACTGCGCAGTCGCTGCACCGCGAGCTCCACGAGGCTGCTCGCCTCCAGACCACCGGAGGTCGCCGGATCTGCGGTCACGGCTGTTCTCCTCGGCGGATACGGCGGGGGCGGTGGGGTGCTCCGGACGGTCATCAGGGTCAACAGTGTCAGACGCCGGACAGCCGCGTAGGTTCAGGCGGGCAGTGCGGAGAGGGAGCGCGGGTGGTCGAGGTCGACGCCGCAGGCGTCGCCGTGGGCGCTCGGGAGCGGATCCCACGCGAGATCTGGGTGCTCGTCGGTGCGGCCTTCCTCATCGCCATCGGGTACGGGCTGGTGGCCCCGACCCTGCCGGTGTTCGTCCGTAGCTTCGACGTCGGCATCACCGCCGCATCGCTCGTGATCAGCGTCTTCGGCGGATGGATCGTGGCGCGTTTCGGCGAGCTCCCGGCGTTCATGACCGGGCTCCTCGTTGTGGCGGTCTCCACCGCAACGTGCGCGTTCGCGGCCGAGTACTGGCGGCTTCTCGCGCTGCGGGTGCTCGGTGGCATCGGCTCAACGATGTTCACCGTCTCCGCGCTCTCGCTGCTCATTCGGCTGGCCCCGGCGAACATGCGTGGCCGGGCGACGGGCCTGTGGGCCACCGGATTCCTGCTGGGCAACATCGTCGGGCCGCTCGCAGGCGGCGGTCAGTCTGCGGGCGCCGTTCCTGGGCCATGTTTGAGTTCTGGTCGTGGTCGTGGTCGTCGCCGTCGGTGGGCTCCTGCTCCGCGGGCGCACCCGCGAGTCGACTGAGGCCGCGGCCGGACCCACCCGCCCGGTTCCGCGCGGCGCTGGCCGGCCCCGCCTACCGGGCGGCGCTCGCCGCGAGCTTCGCCGACGGCTGAGCGGTGTTCAGGGGCCGCGTCGCGCTGGTGCCGCTGCTCGTGGTGGAGGCCCTCGGTCAACCGGAGGCATGGGGCGGGATCGCCCCTCGCTGTGTTCGCCGCGGGCAACGCGACCACTCTCGTGCCGGCCGGGCCGCTCGCCGACCGCCGATCCTCGTCGGCCTCGCCGTGTCCGGCGTCGCGACCGGGCCGCTCGGCTTCGTCACTTCACCACGGCTGTTCCTTGCCGCCAGCCTGGTCGCTGGCATGTGCAGCGGGCTGGTCAACCCACCGATGAACGCCGCTGTGGCCGACGTCATCGGCTCGCGCGCGCGGGGCGGCAGCGTGCTCGCCGGTTTCCAGATGGCCGCCGAGGTCGGCGCGATCGTCGGCCCGGTGCTCGCGGGCATGCTGGCAGAGCGCGTCGGGTTCGCCACGGCCTTCGCCGTGACGGGAGCCGTGGCGCTCGTCGCGTTCGGCTGCTGGCTCCGCGCGCCCGAGACCCTGCCCGGGCGTCCGCGTCGACAGCGGGTGAGGAGTCATTGGCTGAATGCTCGGTGGCGGAGTGCCCGCCAGGAGGACGGTTCTGAGCCGCTAGGCGGCGGTCACCCCGACCAGCATGCCGACCAGGAACGTCGCGCCCGCCGCGATGGCGCCGAACATCAGTTGGCGTACTCCGCTGTAGAACCAGCTCCGTGTCGTGAACCGGGACGTCAGTGCCCCGACAACGAACAGGCCCACGGCTCCGACGACGAGCCCGAGCGCGAGGGAGGAGTGCCCGAGCAGGAACGGGATCAGCGGGATGAGGCCGCCGACGGCGAAGCAGAGGAACGACGAGATCGCCGCCGTCCACGGCGAGGGCTGGACGTCGACGTCGACGCCGAGCTCCTGTGCGACGTGCACCTTGACCGCGAGCTCGGGATCGGCGTGCACCTCGCGTGCCATCGCCTCGGCGGTCGGCCGGCTCAGCCCCATCTCCTGGTACATCTCTGCGAGTTCGGCCTGCTCCGCGTGCGGATGGCGGCGGATCTCCTCCCGCTCCACGGCCACCTCGTTGGCGACTGCCTCGTTCTGCGTGCCGACCGAGGCGAACTCACCGAGCGCCATCGAGAACGCCCCGGCCACCAGGCCGGCCGTGGCGGTCAGGATGATGACGTGCCGGTCGGCGCCCCCACCGCCCACGCCGGCGATGAGCGCGATGTTCGTGACGAGGCCGTCCATCGCACCGAAGACCGCGGCGCGCAACCATCCGCCGGAGACGTCGGAATGGTGATGGTCGTGCGAGTGCTCGGCGAACTCAGCCGAGCTCGGGAGCTGAGTCATCAGGCGAGCGTAACCGCGCCATACCGTCCACGTTGGACTATGGTGAGGCTGACCTCGGGTGGCTGGAGCCATACCTCAGTGCCGACGTGTCGTTCGTCCGTGTTTGTGTCGGGCTCCTGCTGGCCGTTTGTCAGAGCCGGCGCGGCTAGGCTGATCGTGTGAACCGGGGAGTCGCGCTCGACGTCGTCGGGGCGGTCGTGCGGCTCGGTCTGGCCGCCGTCTGGCTGACCTCCGGGATACTCAAGGCCGTCGATCCCGACCAGACCTATGTGGCTGTCCGCGCGTACGACGTGCTGCCCATGGCCGGCGTCGAGATCGTGGCCGCCATACTTCCGTGGTTCGAGATCGCGCTCGGTGTGCTGATCCTGATCGGTGCCGGCCTCCGGCTCGTGGCCGCGCTGTCGGCCGCGCTGCTCCTGATGTTCATCGCCGGCGTCGTGCAGGCGTGGGCACGCGGGCTGTCTATCGACTGCGGCTGCTTCGGCGGTGGAGGCGCGGTGGCCGCCGGCCAGACGGCGTACGTGCAGGAGTTGTTGCGGGACATCGGTTTCATCGTGCTGGCGGCCTGGATGATCGTGCGACCCCGGACGCTGCTGTCGCTGGACACTCGAACCGAGCACATGGGAAGGACCTGACATGGGCGGAGCCTCGCGGAGCGAAAAGAAGCGCCGGCAGGCGGAGGCGAACCGGCGCCTCGCGGCGGCAGGCATCCGCGTCCCCCCGGAACGCAACCGGACACCGCTGATCGTGGTGGCGGTCGTCCTGGTGGTGGCGGTCATCGTCGGGGTAACGGTGTTGCTCAACCGTGCCAGTTCGACCAACGTCACTCCCACCTACACCGCCACGGCGTCCGGCGCAGTGGTGACCGCAGGCACCGGACGGGTCACGATCGACACCTACGAGGACTTCCTCTGCCCACAGTGCGAGCGGTTCGAGCAGCGCTACGGCAACGACGTCACCAGCGCCTTGAACAGCGGCCAGATCACCGTGCGGTTCCACACCATCGCCATCCTCGACCCGTCGACCACCCCGCCCGGCTACTCCACGCGCGCCGCGAACGCCGCCCTCTGCGCAGTGCCCGCCGGTATCTACCCGACCTTCCGGGAGAAGCTGTTCGCGGAGCAGCCCGCCGAGGGGAGCGCAGGCCTGACCAACGGCCAGCTCGTCGCGTTCGCCACCCAGCTCGGAGCCAAGGGCGACTTCGCCGGATGCGTGAACGGCGGCACGAACAACGCGGCCATCGCCGCGGAGACCAACGCGGCGGCCGCTGACCCGGCGCTGCAGACCGACGGCCAGTTCGGGACGCCCACCGTCGCCATCAACGGTGCCAGGGTCGACCTGAACAACACGAACTGGCTGAAGGACGCCATCGCCGGAAAGTAGCGAGCCCGTGCGCGGATACGAGTGCTAGGGCACCCGTATCCGCGCACGACCGCTCAGGCGCTGCGCGAGGGGTGGCTCCAGGAGATCCGCGGGCGCTCGCCGCCGAGGTGCCGGGCGAACCAGTCGAGGATGATCTCGGCGCGCTGCACGCGGTGGCGGGGCGAACCGCTGCGCGACAGCTCGTGGCCCTCTTCGGGGAACCGCCAGTACTCCACCGGCTTGCCCAGGAGCCGGAGCGCGACGAACAGCTGGTCGGCCTGCTCGATGTGGCAGCGCAGGTCGTCCTCGGAGTGGAGGATGAGCACCGGCGTCGTGATGTCCCGGACGTAGCTGATCGGCGACAGCCGCTGGTAGAGCTCAGGCGCGTCGAGGTGGGTGACGCCGAACTCGAAGCGGAAAAAGCCGGCCAGGTCGGAGCTCGTCTCCAGGGACGCCACGTTGTTGACCGCCCGCTCACTGCACGCGGCGGCGAAGCGGTCGGTGTGCCCGATCAACCAGCTGGTGAGGTAGCCCCCGTAGGAGCCGCCCAGCACGCCGACGCGGTCGGCGTCGAGCGACGGGTCGCGCTCCAGTGCCGCGTCGAGAGCTGCGAGCACGTCGTCCGCGTCGATGCCGCCCCAACCGGTGCCGGGCACGTCGGGTGCCTCGGGCGGCCGGATGGACCGCGCCCACGCCTCGGCGTATCCGGTGGAGCCGTGCGGGTTGCAGTAGACGACGGCGTACCCCGCGCCCGCCCACAGCTGGAACTCGTCGAACCACGAGTTCGTGTACTGCGTCATCGGGCCGCCGTGGATGGACAGCAGCACCGGCACCCGCTCGCCTGCGGTCACGCCCGGCGGCCGCACCAACCAGGCGTCGATATCGCCGTCGCCCGCGGGCGAGGTGACGGTGAAGTGCTCGGGCTCGGCGACGGGCACCGAGGCGTGGAACGCGGCGCCGAGCGAGGTGAGGCATCGCTCCGTTCCGTCCGGGTCGCGGACGAAGAGCTCCGGCAGCGTCGTGGTGGTGCCGGCGACGAACGCGAACGTGCCTCCCGCGACGTCGAAACCGGTGATGGAACGGGTGCCCCCGACCAGCAGTTCCGGCTTCCCGGAGCCGTCAGCGGCGACCCGGTACACGTGCACGTCGCCGCGGTCCTCAATCGAGAACAGCAGATGCCCGTCGTGCCAGATCGGAGCGCGCGTGCCGGGGTGGGGTGCGCACTGGCGGTCGAGCCCCGCGCTGAGCACCTGCTGCCCGCCGGTCTCGGCGTCGACCACCACGACCTGGGAGTGGGACGGCAAGAGGCGCGCATCCTCGGCGAGCGTGGCGATGCGCGTGCCGTCGGGGCCCCACGACGGCAGCGTGTGCGACAGGCTGCAATCGGTCAGCGCGCGCGGCGCGGAGTCGGGCCGGGCGTCCGGTCCGACGTCGACCAGGTGGATGTCGTCGACCAGTTCGAGATCCCAGTCCTTGGCCCGCGTGGTGGCCACGGCGAGCCGGGTGCCGTCCGGCGACCACGCGGGTCCGCCGTGCTCGTACGGACCGCCCGCGACCAGGCGGGGGGCGGCGGAACCGTCCGCAGGCACCACGAACACGCTGCGCGGACGGTCGATGATCCAACCCTGGCCGTCGAGGCGGGAGAACAGCCGGTCGATGCGCCGCGGCGGGCGCCCGCGCTCGTCGTCGCCGTCGGCGTAGCGGTCCGCGCGTTCCCGCGACGCGAACGCGATGCGCGTGCCATCGGGCGACCAGGTCGGCTCCTCGATGGCCTCCTGGCGCTCGCAGATCGTGAGCGTCTCGCCCGGGATGCCGACGGGCACCACGTGGAGCGTGCTGACGCCCTTCTCCTCCGAGCGCCTGCTCGTGAACGCGAGCCTGCGCCCGTCCGGCGACCACACCGGCTGCCCGTCGCCGTGCTCGCCTGCGGTCAGCGGGTAGGGCGGCGAGGAGCCGTCCGCGGCCGCGAGCCAGACGGCACTGCGGTACCGGTTCTTCTCCACGTCGACGCGCGCGACCACGAAGGCGATCATCCGCCCGTCTGGGGAGACCTTCGGGTCGGCGGCGGAGACGATACGTCCGATGTCGGCAGGCTTCACGGCCTGACCGTAGATCAGCAGTGACGGCATCGGCGACCCCGTTCATCGGCCCGCACGAGCGTCGTGTAACTTCGTTCGGGCAAGGGGCTGTGGCGCAGCTGGTAGCGCACTTGACTGGCAGTCAAGGGGTCAGGGGTTCGAATCCCCTCAGCTCCACCCAGGTCAGAGGCTCGTAGAGCGATCTTGTGTCAAGATCAGATCGCTACTGGGTGACTATTTGAGTGACTAACCCGCATCGCGGTTCGGGAAAATGCCATCCATCGCGGTGGCGCCCTCCTCCAGTACCGGGCGCAGCTGCTGCCGGTAGACCGCCTCCGTGACGGCCGTGCCGCTGTGGCCGACAAGCCGGGAGATGTGTTCCAGTGGTACGCCGGAGTCCGACAGCAGTGACACGAAGCTGTGCCGCATTTCCCGAGGTGTCCAGGCTTTGGCGTCGAGCCCGGCCGCCTGCGTGACCTTGCGGAACGAGCGGCGGACGTTGTGTGCATCGAGTGCCGTGCCCGCGCCCGACACGAACACCAGGGCATCAGCTGGCGCCGTGGTGCCGAGTCCGGCGTGAAGCTTCTTCAGCGCATCAACGCACCGCACTGGCATGGCCAGCCGGCGCCGCGACTTCCTCGTCTTCGTGTCCCCGCCGACGCGGACCGAACGGAGAACCGAGATCGACGGTGGGACCGGCGGCCATGCGTCGGGCTGGCCTTCGAGATCGACCTGTTCCCAGCGCAGCGCGCGCAGTTCCTCGGTACGGGCGCCGATGAGCAACGACAGCACGATGTAGGCATGCAGTGGCGATCCCTCTGCGGCCACGAGCAATGCCTCTGCCTGAGCCAGGTTCAATGACTTGGACGGGCGACCGTCCTGTCCGGTGGGCACCGCGCACAGGGCCACGACGTTGCGCTTGACCTTGTCCCGTGCCTGGGCGTGCAGCACGGCCCGGTTGAGCAGGGAGTGCATGAGCCGCAGCGTCCGCGTGCTCACCGCCCTCGACTCCGCCCGCAACCACTTGTCGACGTCCTCCGCGGATAGATCCCGCAGTCGCCGCGCCCCGAGCTGGGGGACGACGTGCCGCTCAACAATCGTGGTGTAGTTCGCGACGGTGGCGTCGGAGCGACCGGCTAGTCCGAAAGACAGCCAGTAACGGACCGCCTCACCCACTGTGTAGCTTGTGGTCGCGATCGTCAGGCCGTCCTCGTGGTCGCGCAGGATCTCTCGGAGCTTCTGCTTGGCGGCGGTCTTGGTGGCGCCGCTGGCCTTCCTCGTGATCCGCTTGCCACGGGTGTCGTAACCGAGGGTCGCGGTCGCG
Organism: Pseudonocardia sp.; assembly: GCA_025465235.1. Lineage (GTDB taxonomy): Bacteria > Actinomycetota > Actinomycetes > Mycobacteriales > Pseudonocardiaceae > Pseudonocardia. The sequence continues at coordinate 6,445 of JAODNO010000534.1, read as the reverse complement.
ATCCAGCGTTCCCGGGTCTCGTCCCAATGCAGCCCGCCCTCTCCGCGACTGCGTCGGGTGGTCACGAGTTCACCCCGACCCAGGCCGACGTCGACGCTTCCTGTTCCAGTAGCGCGATGTAGTCGGCGATGGCCGTGGCCGGGACGAGTCGCGTCCTGCCGACGTAGACCGAGCGCAGACGGCCACTGCGAAGCTGCTCGTAGATGACGCTCCGTCCGAGCGACAGGATCGCCATCGCCTCCGCGACCCGGTACAGCTCCTTGCCTGTCATGCCACCCCTCCTGCTGCTGTTCGTGCTTCATCGGTCCTGGCCTTGCTCGGAGGTGCTGGACACCTCGATCACGTCAGGATCGGGGTGGTCCTGAAACACGCGGAGTTGTATGTCCGTCTCAATCCACCTCGCGATTCTCATGGGGTATTTGACGGTCGGTGTTAGTCCGCGACAACGCTCGTGCTGGATCGGGAAGCCCGGTGCGGTCCGCGACGCCTTCCCGCGTTCTCTGGCGGATCTGACGATACGGGAGACCTCCGACAAGTTCGACTAACAATGACAAGTCTGGGGATAATCTTTGTCGGGCTGGCCGGGCTCATAACCCGTGCCCCGACCCGATCATGCGCGGAGGTGAGCCACCTCCCGGCGGGACCTTGCGCCGTGCTACTCCACCAAGCCTTGCGGCACTACGCGCGCTGCTCCATACCGTCGCCGGCACAACCGGCTGCGTGGGTCCCCGTCCGGGAAAAACCGGCAGACCAGGGGCGACGCCGCCACCGGGCCCTCTATGCCAGCTGAACCGCGCAGCGCGCCTGGGCGGCCGTGGCCTCGGGGACAGCACGAGTCCCGTGCGTGCGGCTGGCCCCGTCGACCTGATGCGCCGGAGGGGCTGTTGCCACCGGACGATCGCAACGCGATGTCGGTCGATCTACCGACCTCTCGTAGGCAGCGAACTGGTCCTTTCGCTAACGTTGCCGAACAACGAATAACAACGACAAGTATCCGCTCTGCGTCGTTTTGCGGCCGGGACCGAGTACCGCCACCGCCGCCCAACAGGTCCTCGCAGACCGGTTCGACGTCAGCCCACGCACGATCGCCCCGCGCTGCTCGAAGTCCGCCCACTCCTGGAACAGGACGGCAACGTTACCCGCCCCTCCTGTTCGCCCTCCGCGGATTCCCTCAAACTGTTTCAGCAAACGTCGACAAACAACGAATAACAACGCCAAGTCTGCCCTCTCGACAATTCCGGCCGCACACCTATGCATTAGGTAATGATCTTGGTATGGTGCATTCGTGCTCCGGATCACTGCGGTATCGGCCGGGGCGGTCGACTATCTGATCCGGGGCAGTGGCTGCACCGACCATGACCACGCCGCCGATCATGGGCACGGCGTGGTTGTCGACCATGTCGGTGCGAGCGCGGAAGCCAGCCACGGCAGTGGGCGGGTGCGTGATGTGGCGGAGTACATGGGTGCGGCCGTGCGGTCAGGGGAGGCGCCGGGCCGGTGGCTGGGGTCGGGTCTGGCGATGCTGGGGATCGACACGTCCGGGCCGGCTGATGAGGAGACGGTCCGGGCGGTGTTCGGTCGGCTGGAGCATCCGGTGTCGGGGGAGTTGTTGGGTCGTCCGCCGCGGATGTTCAAGACCTACCAGCAGCGGTTGAAGGCGGCGATCGAGCGTGAGCCGTTGCCGACCTCGGAGCGGCTGCGGGAGTTGGAATTGGTGGCGAAGACGGATGGTCGGAAGGCGGTTGCGTACTACGACTTCACGTTTTCGCCGGTGAAGAGCGTATCGGTGTACTACGCCGCGCTGCTGGCCGAGGGTTTCGTGGCGGAGGCGGAACTGGTGGTCGCGGCACACCGGGACGCGGTGGAGGCGGCGATGGCGTACGCGGAGACACATATCGCTTACACCCGCGTTGGCTACCACGGGCGGGCCGAGGGGGGACGGTCGGTGGGCCGCTATGAGGCGGCTGATGGCCTGATCATGACGGCGTGGGATCACTCGACGAACCGGGAGAAGGAGCCGCAGCTGCACACCCATGTCGCGGTGCTTAACCGGGCGGTGACCAGCTCGGACGGACGGGTTCGGGCCTTGGACGGGCGCGGGTTCCGCCCGATCAAGGAAGCCGTCGCCACTATTTACGAGCGCGGCCTCGAGCAGGGGCTTCGGGAGTCGTTGGGCGTGGAGTTCGCCACCCGCCCGGACGGTCTGGCCCGGGAGATCCTCGGCGTCGACCCCGAACTGTGCGTCGAAGCGTCCACCCGGCGGGCACAGGTCCTCGACCGTCTGGGCGAGCTGGTGGCCGAGTACGAGCAGCGGCATGGCCGGTCCCCGGACGCGGCCGCGCGAAAGGCCCTGTCTCAGGCGGCCACCCTGGGCACCCGGGCGGCCAAGGCCGGACAGGCGGGTCCAGCAGCGGTGTTGGCTTGGGCGCGGCAGCGGGGCAGGGCGATGACCGCAACGGTCAATGGCGTGGCCGCCGCGGTCGATGCGGTGGCGGCAGACGGCCACCCCGATGCTGCCCGGTGGCCGCCGGCCGGTGGCCGGTCAGCGGTGTTGGCCGCGGCGGTGGCCGATGTTCAGTCCCGGTACGCGACGTGGACGGTGGGGAACCTGATCGCCGCGATCGACCGCCATCTCGGTGACCTGGACATTGCTGCCCCGGACCGGGCGACGCTGCTGGACGGGCTGGCCGGTCAGGTGCTGGCCGGCGACAACCGGTTCGGGGTGCGGCAGCTGACCGCGGGGGATCCGGTGGCGGTTCCGGAGGTGTTGCGGCGGTCATCGGACGGCCGGTCGGTGTTCCGCCCGCATCTGGACGAGCGCTATGCCACCGCCGACCAATTGGCGGCGGAGGTGCGGGTGGTGGCCGCGGCCAGAGCGGTCACCGCTCCGGCCATCAGCGGCCACGAGGCGAAACGCGTGAGCGTCGAGCTGATGGCCGCCGGTCTGGCCCCGGATCAGGTGGCGGCGGTTGTCGGCATCATGGGGTCGGGTAGGGCGGGGGATGTGCTGATCGGCCCGGCCGGGACCGGGAAGAGCCGCACTGTCGCGGCGCTCGCGCGGGTGTGGGAGGCGCGGTTCGGTGGTCGGGTGCTCGGGCTCGCGACCTCCCAACGCGCCGCTGATGTCCTGACCGACGACGGCGTGGAGGCGATCAACACCAGCGTGTTCTTACATCGCTTCACCCCCGACGAGCACGGCGTGCTGCGGGAGCGGATCGGGCGGGGGGACTTGTTCGTGGTGGACGAGGCCTCCATGTCCAGCACCAGGGAGCTGGATCGGATCGCCGAGCTGGTCCGGTGCGGTGGGGGGAAGCTGGTGTTTACCGGCGATCACCGTCAGCTCGGCGCGGTCGGCCCGGGCGGGCTGCTGGAGCTGTTGGTCGCAGACAACGGCGCGTTCGAGCTGGAGGAAATCCACCGGTTTACCGCCGGCTGGGAAGGACCCGCCAGCGCCCGTCTCCGGGCCGGGGACGTGTCGGTGTTGCCGGAGTATGAGGATCGGGCCCGGCTGGTGGGTGGCACGGTGGAGGAGATGCACGCCGCCGCGGTGCGCGGCTATCTCGCCGACACCGTGTCCGGTCTGGAATCGGTGCTGATCGTGGGCACGAACGCCGAGGCGGCTCGGCTGTCGACGGCCATCCGCGAGCAGCTGATCGCCTGCGGCCGCGTGGACGCTACGACGTTGGGCAGCCTGCGCGACGGGTGTGCGGTGTCGGCGGGTGATCTGGTTCAGGCGCGGCGCAACGATCGGTCGACCCCCGTTCAGGGTGTTGGTGCCGGCCGGGCCTTGGTCACCAACCGGCAGACCTACCGGGTGGTGGGTGGCAGCCACGGTGGAGGCCTGGTGGTGGTGGACGGCGACGGCGCCATCGCCCACCTGCCAGCTGGCTACGTGGAAGTGCATCTCACCTTGGCTTACGCCTCGACGGTGCACGCCACGCAGGGCCGCACCGTGGACACCGCGCACGCCGTGCTGGGGGAGCAGGCCCACCGGGAGGACGCCTACGTCGCTTTGACCCGCGGCCGGGACCGCAACACCGCGTACCTGACCACGACGCGCGCCCCGGACGCTCATGATCAGGAACGGCTCACCTCCACCCCGGTCGGGCGGCTGGCCGCGATCCTCGACCGCACCGGCAGCACCCGGTCCGCCGAGCTGGAGCGCCGCCTCGGCGACCGCGACCGGATATCGCTCGGCTCGGTCGCCGGGCTGTGGGATGAGGTCAGCAAGGGCTGTGCCCATGACCGCGACACCGCCACCCTCGCGACGCTCCTGCCCGCAGAGACGATGGCGCGGCTGGTGGCCGAGCCGGGGTTCGGTCGCCTGCTGCGGGCCGTGCGGGCAGCCGAGCTGGCCGGGCACGACCCGGCCGCAGTCCTTGAGGAAGCGATCCGCCCAACCGAGCATGCGGCAACCCACGCGGCTGAGGATGGTTCCGGGGGTGGCCGCGGGTTCCGGGACGCGGATTCGATCACGGACGTGCTGCGGATGCGAGTTCGGCTCGCCACCAGAGACCGTGCGCCGGAACGACACGTCGACCCGGCGGACTGGACGACCTGGACTGCGCCGGTCGACGGTCCGGTCGGGGACTACCTGCACGATCTGGCCGTGCTCGCCGGTGACCGCCAGACCGCGATCGGGCACACCGCAGCCCAGGAGCGACCCCACTGGGCCACCAGCCACCTCGGTACTCCGCCCGACGATCCCGAGTCACAGGAGCGGTGGGTCCCGGCGGCCGGCATCGCCGGCGCCTACCGCGAGCTGCGCGGTCTCGGCGACGACATGGTGTCGTTGGGGGCGGTGCCGTCCCCGGAACAGGAGCTGCACCGCGCGCTGTGGGAGCACGCCGCCACCGCGCTCGGGCAATCCGCCGATGTCGATGATCCGCGTGCTGTGTCGGAGGGAGAGTTGCGGGAGCAGGTGGCGTGCTGGGAGCGGGCACAGTCGTGGGCGCCGGCCTACGTCGCACCGCAACTCCGTGCTGCTCACGCCGAGGACGACGAGCGTCGCCGAGACGCCGTCCTGGGCAGCCTCCGGCTGACCACGGCCCTCGCGTCCCGCGCACCCGAGCGGGCCGCTCTCGCCGCGGACCTCGCCGTGGCGCGACAGGCGGCCGCGAAGGCGGCGGCCCGGGCCCGGGAGCTCGAGCAGGTCTACGCCGAGCGGGGGACCTGGTCGCAGGCCAGCGAGGACCTGTGGCGTCAGGCCCGGGCCGCGACCGAGGAACTCACCCGCCGCGGACTGAGCCTCGACCCAACGGCGCAGGGCCCCGAACCTGGCGACCCCTTCGCCCGCGACCGCGAGGAACGCCCCTCCGCCGGTGCCGCCGTGTCGGCTCGCTCGGGGCCGGGGACGGCTGAGGATCTGGAGCAGGCCCACCAGAGATTGCAGGAGGCCGCCCGGCAGTGGCGCGCCGCCGATCTCGAGCACACCCTGCGCCGCGCCGCCGCCCGCGCGCAGACCGGGCGGGGTCGTGACGGTGTGATCGAGATCGATGGCGTGGCGTACGAGGACCCCGAGAGGGGCGAATGGCGACGCCGCCAGTGGGGCGCCGAACACTCCGCCGGAACCGACCGCAGCGCATCCATCGACGAGGGCCTGTCCGCCGACTTCTGATCACGCGGCGATCCGCTCGACAGCAGGTCCTCGGCGTCGGTGAGCAGTCTGCGGGCTTCCGCTCGGCGGCCGGGCGGGGACGATCAGTGCTCGCGCCATGATTCGGCGCGAGCTCGACTGTCTCGCTGACCCGGTTCCTGCCCTGGGTAGCGAGCACCTGCCGCTGCCCGGAGCGGTGGTGGTCCCAGAGTCGTACGGCGCCCCCGTTCCGAAGATGGGACCGGACGGGAATTACGGAATGCGCTGGTCGGAGGCTCGCTGCCCCGTATCGATGGAGCACCGCACCATGCGGCCTCCGCGCGGCGTCCCCGGTGGACAAGGTCTCGACCGGACCCTGCCTGTCCTTCGGCGACGAGATGGGCGGCCTGGGGGGCGGGGAGCTTGACGATCAGGTCACCGTCACGTCCGACAAATCGCCTCGACACGCCAGAACTCGACGCCACCCGCACCACCGAGATCGCAGTCGTCCGTGAGGACGCCACAAGATCACGACCAAGCGGGGACGTCCAACACCCCAGCCCGGCGGCGTGTCGCCACGAGACACGCGCCCCGGCTACGGGATCACCGAATGCTTACTGTTAGTCAGCATCTTGAACACCGGCACCGCGGCGGTGAACACCCCCAGCGGGGGGTCGATCAGCCCGGTACTGACCGCGAGCGCAGCCCCGCCGAAGTAGCCAACCGACCGGAGCACGTCCACGGCTACCCGCCCAACCTGGACCTGCAACACACCATTCGGGGCTCCGATCCGGATCTCCAACACCTTGGACGAAGACATTTGAGAACCTCCCGCCGACCCACGATCAAGAGGTCGCGCGAATTAGTCGG
>JAODNO010000529.1 GCA_025465235.1 Pseudonocardia sp. | reverse complement strand
TCCTGTCCCCGGTCCTGCCCCGTTCGCGCCCGATGACGGAGCGACGGTGGGCGTCGGCGGGTTCGGGGTGTGCCGAGGGGTGGTGGTGGTAGGGGGATTGGTGGTGGTGGGCGCCGGGTTCGTGGTGGGCGCCGGCGGAGCGGGTTCCACCGACTGTTGGACTGCCGGAGGCTCGGCAGGCTTCGGCGTCGCCGACGGCGTGGACCGGTGGGTCGTCTCACCGTTGGACGGGGGCTGTTCCGCGGGCGGGGCGGCGGGGGTCGGTTCCGCCCCCGCGGAGGTGGGCGTAATGGTGCTCGGCACGCTCGCATCGACCGGGGTCGCTTGGCCGGTCGGCCACAGGAACACCGCCGCGACGATGGCGGCCGCGGCGACGGCGCCGCCGATGCTCACCAGGCGCACAGGGCTCAGTGCCGGCCGTCGCTCGGGGTACTCGAAGTCGGGCCCGTCGTCCAGCTGCGGCCGCTCCGGGAAGGCGGCCGCCGGGCGCGGCGGCGCCCCCGGCGGCCCGCTGCCGGAGCCCGACATCCACTGGTTGGCGGCAGCGCCCCCGATCGCCCCGCCGGCGGCGGCGCCGATGCCGGACCGGTGCGTGCCGTTGCCTCCGGGCGCGTACGGCGAGGAAGCGCCCCCGACACCGATGGGCGGGGTGGCCCCTGTCATCGGTTGCGCCCCCGCAGCCCCCATGGGCGGTGCTGCCGCGGCGCCGATCGGCTGGCGGGCGGGCGGGCCGTTGCGCGGGGTCGACACCTGCGGCATGGCGCCGGTGCCGGATGAGGGCGTCATCGACAGCACGGCGCCCATGGCGATGGCGTTCTTCGGGTCGGCGTCCACCGCAACCGGACGCCCCAGCTGCTCGGAGACGAGCTGCCCCACGAGCGGGATGCGGGAGGACCCGCCGACCAGCAGGACGGCCGACAGCTGTGCCGGCGCGAGCCCGGCCGAGCCGACGGCGCGCCGCAGCGCCTCGACGGTCTCCTCGACGCGGGGCCGGATCATGGTTTCGAACTCGCTGCGGTGCAGCCGCACCGACCCCTGGCCGCCCGGCGTCATGACCGGGATCGAGACCTCGGTGTCGCTGCTGAGTGCCTCCTTGGCCTCGGTGCACTCGCGCCGAACCGCCGCCACTGCCGACAGCACCGCCGGATCGGAGTCGTCGAGCCCGTCGAACAACTCGGGAAGCCCCTGGAGGACGTGCTCGAACACGACCTCGTCGAAGTCGACGCCGCCGAGCCGCTCGAGACCCTCCGGGCGGCCCAGCAAGGTGAAGCCGTGGCCGTCCTTGTGGACGACGGCGGCGTCGAAGGTGCCGCCGCCGAGGTCGTACACCGCGATCGTCGAGCCGGGCTCCACCCGCTCGCCCGCCGCGTAGTGCAGCGCCGCGGCCTCTGGCTCGGCGATGAACGTGACGGGCACGCCCTGCGCCGCGAGCGCTCCGCCCAGCCGGTCCTTCTTGTGGGCGCCCCAGGACGCGGGATGGGTGACGGCGATGCGGGCGGCCGACCCGCCCTCGCGCTGTGCGGCCCGGTCGACCACCCAGCGCACCAGCCGCGCCGACAGCTCCTCCGGGGCCCACGGCCGGCCCGCGACCAGGATCGGGGTGGGGTCGCCGATCCGGCGCTTGAACTCGCGCACCACATGGTCCGGGTTGCTCACCGCCCGCCGTTCGGCTGCCTCGCCGACGACCACCGAGCCGTCGTCGCCGATGTAGAGCACGGAGGGAACGGCGCTGGAGCGGTCGCCGAGGTTGACGATCTCGGTATCACCCGGGCGCGCACCCGACCGACCGATTGCGGCGGCGGTGCGGGTGGTGCCCACATCGATGCCGAGCAGATAGCTCATCGTCACCCGTCTTCGTGTCCGAACGACCCTGTGTGTCCATCGACCAGAGTGCCGATCACGTTAGCCGCCTGCGTCCGCACCGATCATGCGGGTATCGATCCCTCTGTGACATCCGTCGTAATGCTGTGGCGCTCACAGCCGGTGCTGCAGCGCCTCCGCTGCCGCGAGCAGGTCGGCGGCCCACCGGACGCCCGGCCGCCTGCCGATCCGTTCCACCGGCCCCGACACCGAGACCGCCGCCACCACCTGGCCGGAGCCGTCCCGGACGGGGGCCGACACGCTCGCCACCCCGGTTTCGCGCTCGGCCACGCTCTGGGCCCAGCCACGCCTGCGGACGTCCAGGAGCACGCGCTCGCCGAACGTGGCCTCAGCCAGCACCGCGCGCTGCACGCCGGGCTCTGCCCACGCCGCCAGCACCTTGGCCCCTGATCCGGCGATCATCGGCAGCCGCGTGCCGACCGGCACCGTGTCGCGCAGCCCGCTGGCCGGCTCCGCGGTGGCCACGCAGACGCGCTGCATCCCGTCGCGGCGGTAGAGCTGCACGCTCTCCCCGGTGATGTCGCGCAGCCGGGGCAGCACGGCGGCGGCCGCCTCGAGCAGCGGGTCGACGCCGCCTGCGGAGAGCTCGGCGAGCGCGGGACCGGGACGCCACCGCCCGTCGGACCCGCGGTACAGCAGCCCGTGCACCTCGAGCCCGACGGCCAGCCGGTGCGCGGTGGCCCGGGGCAGACCCGTGCGCTGGCACAGCTCGGCCAGCCCGCACGGCTCGGCTGCAGTGGCGCGCAGCACGCCCACGGCCTTGTCGAGGACGCCGATGCCGCTATGCTGTCTCACAAGACGATACTAACTTCTTAACATCTGAGACATCCAGTGAGGAGGTGATGGTCATGGGGCGCACGCTGGCAGAAAAGGTCTGGGACCAGCACCTGGTCCGTCGCGGGGAAGGCAGCGAGCCCGACCTGCTCTACATCGACCTGCACCTGGTGCACGAGGTCACGAGCCCGCAGGCGTTCGACGGGCTCCGGCTCGCCAACCGCCCCCTGCGCAGGCCCGACCTCACTCTTGCCACCGAGGACCACAACGTCCCCACCATCGATGTCGGGCTGCCGATCGCCGACGCGGTGTCGCGCACGCAGGTGGAGACGCTCCGGAAGAACTGCGCCGAGTTCGGCGTGCCCCTCTACCCGATGAACCACGCCGAGCAGGGCATCGTGCACGTCGTCGGCCCGCAGCTCGGGCTCACCCAGCCGGGCATGACGGTGGTCTGCGGCGACAGCCACACCTCCACCCACGGCGCGTTCGGGGCCCTCGCCTTCGGCATCGGCACCTCCGAGGTGGAGCACGTGCTCGCCACCCAGTCCCTGCCCCTGCGGCGGTTCCGGACGATGGCGATCAACGTCAACTCGGCCGACGGGCGCCTCCGCGAGGGCGTCACCAGCAAGGACGTCGTACTCGCGATGATCGCCCAGATCAGCACGGGCGGTGGTCAGGGCTACGTGCTCGAGTACCGCGGCAACGTCATCGAGAACCTCTCGATGGAAGCGCGGATGACGATCTGCAACATGTCGATCGAGGCGGGCGCCCGGGCCGGGATGATCGCCCCCGACGAGACCACGTTCGCCTACCTGAAGGGCCGCGACCGCGCGCCGTCCGGGCCGCAGTGGGACGAGGCCGTGGCCGCATGGCGTGAGCTGCGCACCGACGACGACGCGACGTTCGACGCCGAGGTCCACATCGACGCCGACGCCCTCACCCCGTTCGTCACCTGGGGCACAAACCCCGGCCAGGGACTGCCGCTGTCCGCGAGCGTGCCCGACCCGGCCGGAATCGTGGACGAGAACGAGCGCGCCTCCGCCGAGAAGGCGCTCACCTACATGGGCCTGGAGGCGGGCACCCCGCTGCGCGAGGTGGCCATCGACACGGTGTTCCTCGGGTCCTGCACCAACGGGCGCATCGAGGACCTGCGCGCCGCCGCCGAGGTCATCAAGGGTCGCAAGGTCGCCGACGGCGTGCGGATGCTGGTCGTCCCCGGATCCATGCGGGTGCGCTTCCAGGCCGAGGCCGAGGGCCTGAACGACGTCTTCACCGAGGCCGG
>JAODNO010000489.1 GCA_025465235.1 Pseudonocardia sp. | reverse complement strand
CGCGCACACCGCGCCCGCTGCGCGCTCGCCGTCGTCGAGCTGAGCCAGGAGGTTGTATGCACCGCGCAGCTTGTACGAGCGCCCGACCTGCAGATCCTCACGCTTGAGCCACACCTGGACGCCGGTGGCGGCGGTCAGGCGGTCGTTGTGATGCAGCGGGGTCCGGCGAGCGACGCCGGTGAGCCGGGTGGCAGCGGCGGCGACGTCAGCGGCAGAGAACACCCTGTCCATCCTCCACCTTCCGCGACCCTGCCCGCCGCGAGGGTGGCGATGCGCCCGTCACAGGTGGGTGCGGGGACGCAGCGGCAGCCCGGCCGCGCGGTAACAGTCATCGATGAGCTCGGCCGTCGCCACGGCATCGTCGGCGCCGGTGGGCACCGGCTCGCCACCGCGGATGTGCAGGGCGAAGGCCTCCAGCTGGTAGGCATACGACGGGCGGCGTCCCAGCTCCTCGACGCGATCGGAGCCGCCCGCCCTCACCAGCACGCGGTCGTCGCGATGCGGCAGCACGAACTGCGGTGCGCTGACCTCCCCGCGGCTGCCGACGATGCGGCAGGTCATCCGCGTGCTCTCGGCCGCCATCGAGCACCGCACCGTGCCCGTCGCTCCGCCGGGGAACTCCAGATCCGCGTCGAGCCACTCGTCCACGCCAGGACTGCCGGCCCGCTCGCCGGCCCGGGCGGCCACGACCCGGGGCGCACCGCCCGCCGACGGCGTCAACGCGCGGTGCATGTGTAGGCCGTAGCACCCGACATCCATCAGAGCGCCGCCCGCCAGCGGGAACGACCAGCGCAGGTCGCCGGGAGGGGGCGGGGGGATCACCATGTCGATCTCGACCCGGCGCAGCTCGCCGATCTCTCCGGACGCGAGTACGTCGAGCAGCCGGCGCGCCACCGGGTGGTAGAGGTAGTGAAAGCCTTCCATGACGACGACGCCGGCCCGTTCGGCCGCGTCGCGTACCTCGCGGGCCTCGGTCGCGTCGCTGGCCGAGGGCTTCTCGGTGAGTACGTGCTTGCCCGCTGCCACCGCGGCGAGGTTCCACGGCCCGTGCAGTCCGTTAGCGAGCGGGTTGTAGACCGCCTCCACCTCGGGGTCGGCGAGCACGTCGGCGTAGGAGCCCAGTACCCGCTCGACGTCGTGCTCGGCGGCAAAGGCCTCGGCCCTGGCCGGGTCGCGTGCGGCAACCGCCACGAGCCGGGTGCCGGTGAGCTGGGCGGGTTCGACGATCGCGGCCACGGCGATCCGTGCGGCGCCGAGGACGCCTACTCGAAGGGGTTCCACGGCTTGATCCTGCCTGCGGGCCGCCCGCGCTGCGCTCCGCCCCCTGCGATCAGTGGATGTGTCGGCGCCAGTCGCTCGGCACCCGGCCTGCCGGCCCCGGCACGGGCTGATCGAGCGGGTGGTGCTGGGGGTCGGCGAGCTCGGGGCCGTCGAGCATCTCTGAGCTGCGGTAGTCCCAGTACCAGGACTCGCCGGGCTCGAAGCTGCGGACGTACGGGTGCCCGGTGCCGCGGAAGTGAGCCGTGGCGTGCTGGGCCGGCGAGGTGTCGCAGCAGCCGACGTGGCCACACTGGGCGCACCGGCGCAGATGCACCCACCAGCCGCCGACCTCGTCGCACTCGACACAGCCCAGTCCGCTGGGTGCGACAGCGGGCTCGATCCCGTTCGGTGCGGGCATGCGCATCTCCTTCTCCGTGGTCGACCGGCCCATCATGGACGCCTGGAGGGTTCCCGCGCGGGGCGGTCCGGGGTACCGTCCCCACCTGGTCAAACCTTTGATCGAAGACGGAGGCGTTGATGGCAGCGAAGCCGTTCGCATCGTCCAGCGACCTGGCCGCGAAGGAGCAGACGCTCGAGGTGCTCGCCGACGGCGTCTACGCGCTGACGGCGGAGGGCGATCCCAACATCGGCGCTGTCGAGGGCGAGGACTTCGTCGTCTGCTTCGAGGCGCTCGCCACCCCCGTCGCGGCGCAGAAGTGGCTGGCCCGCCTGCGGGAGTACACCGACAAACCCGTGCGCTACCTCGTGCTCAGTCATTACCACGCCGTCCGGGTGCTCGGCGCCTCCGCGTTCGACGCCGAGGTGATCGTGGCGCACGAGAACACCAGGGCGCTGGTCGCGGAGCGGGGGAAGGAGGACTGGGAGAGCGAGTTCGCCCGGATGCCGCGCCTGGCCGACGGCGCCGATTCGGTACCCGGCCTCACCTGGCCGACCCTCACCTTCTCCGACCGCATGACGATCGACCTGGGCGGTGACCGGGGCGACCTCGTCCTGCAGTACTGCGGGCGCGGGCACACCGAGGGCGACTTCGTGGCCTGGCTGCCGCGGCACCGGATCCTGTTCGCCGGCGACCTCGTGGAGGCCGAGGCAGCGCTCTACACCGGTGACGCGTTCCACCGCGACTGGGCCGGCGCGACGCTGGACCGGGTGGCGGCGATGGGGGCCGAGATGCTGGTCGGCGGGCGCGGCGGCGTGAGCCACGGGGCCCCTGCCGTCGGGTCGGCCATTGCCCAGACGCGGCATTTCCTGCAGGTGCTGATCACCGAGGTAGGAGCCGTGCAGCAGCACGGCGGCACGCTGAAGGAGGCGTTCGAGCGCAGCCACGCCGCGCTGCACGAGCGGTACGGGCGGTGGCCGATCTTCGAGCACTGCCTGCCCTTCGACATCTCCCGGGTCTGGGACGAGCTGTCGGGCGTCGAGCGTCCGATCATCTGGACGGCGGAACGCGACCAGGAGGTCTGGGACAAGCTCCAGTCATGAACCGGGTCGTCGTCATCGGGAACGGGCCGGTCGGTCAGACCGCCGCATTGCTGCTCGCCCGGTGGGGCGTGCCGACGATGGTGCTCGACCAGCGGCCCAGCCGGGACCGCGTCGGCTCGAAGGCGATCTGTCAGCAGCGCGATGTGCTCGACGTCTGGGACGCCGTCGATGCCGGAGCTCGGATTGCGGCCGAGGGCAGCACCTGGACCACTGCTCGGACCTTCCACCGTGGTGCCGAGCTGTTCAGCCACACCTTCGTCGACGCAGGCTCCTCACCGTTCCCGCCGTTCGTGAACATCTCGCAGTCGCGCATCGAGGAGATCCTCGACGAGTGCATCGGTGCGCAGCCACTGATCGAGGTGCGGTGGGGGAAGCGGATCACCTCGCTCCTGCAGGACGCCGACGGGGTGGTGCTGGCCTGCGACGACGGCACGCAGGTGCAGGCGTCGTTCGTGGTCGCGTGCCCTGGCGCGCGGTGCGACGAGCTGCGCCGCCAGCTCGGCGTCACGTTCGACGGGCACTCCTTCGACGATCGCTTCCTCATCTGTGACATTCGTACCGACCTGCCCGAGCGGGCTAGCGAGCGGCACTTCCACTTCGACCCCGCAGGGAACCCGGGCCGGCAGGTGCTGGTGCATCCCTGCCCGGACTCCACGTTTCGCATCGACTGGCAGCTCCCCTCGGACTACGACCTGGACGCCGACGAGATCTCTGGCGCGCTGCATCGGCGCATCCGTGCGGTGATCGGCGACCGGCCGTACGAGCTCCTCTGGAAGTCCGTGTACCGGTTCCACTCGCGTTGCGTCGATCGGATGCGCGTCGGGCGGGTGCTGCTTGCAGGGGACGCTGCGCACCTGCTGTCGCCGTTCGGTGCGCGCGGGCTCAACTCGGGCGTGGCCGACGCCGAGAACGCCGCCTGGAAGATCGCGTTCGTCGTCCGGGGCTGGGCCCCGGAGGACCTGCTGGAGAGCTACCACCAGGAGCGGCACGCCGCGGCGCGGGAGAACCTCGCGATCACCACGGCGACGATGGACTTCCTGACCCCGCGGAGCGCCGCGCAGGTGGCGCACCGACGCCACGTGCTCTCCCGCGCCGGTCACGATCCCGCCGCTCGCGCCCTCGTCGACTCCGGGCGGCTTGCGGAGCCGTTCTGGTACGTCGACTCGCCGCTCACCACGCCGAGCCCCGCCCGTCCGTTCGCCGGCAGGCCGCCCCGGGGGACGGTGCCGCCCGCGGGGCCCGGGATCCTGGTGCCCGATGCGCCGGTGCTCGTGCGCGAGTACGAGGGCTCTGGCACTCGTATCCACGCACGGCGCTTCCGGCAGCTCGCGCGCGAGGGGTTCGTCCTGCTGGTCGCATCGGGCGCCGACCCCGCCGCGGCGACCGCCGCAACGCAGGGTATCGATGCCCCGGTGCGAGTCCTAGAGCTCGCGGCGATCGACCAGACCGGCGCGCTCGGTGCCGCGCTGGATGCGCGGCCGGGGGACGTCTGGGTGATGCGCCCGGACGCGCACGTCGCCGCCGTGCTGGAGCACCCGACGTCGGCCACCATCCACACTGCGATGCATCGCGCGCTGGCCACCACCGACCGTGAGGAGGACGACCATGGCGTACTACCGACGGTCCGGTGAGGTGCCGCCCAAGCGGCACACGCAGCACCGCACGCCCGACGGAGGGCTCTACTACGAGGAGCTGATGGGGGAGGAGGGCTTCTCGTCCGACTCCGCGTTGCTCTACCACCGCGGGATCCCGTCGGCGATCGTCGACGCCAGCCCATGGGAGCTGCCCGCCGTCGACACCACGCCGAACCATCCGCTCGTTCCACGGCACCTGAAACTGCACGAGCTGTTCCCCGGCGAGGACTGGAAGGCCGTGGACGCCGTGACCGGGCGCAGGCTCGTGCTCAGCAACGCCGACGTCCGGATCTCCTACGTCGTGGCTGGCGAGGCGTCCCCGCTGTACCGCAACGCGATCGGTGACGAGTGCGTCTACGTCGAGTCGGGGGCGGCAACCGTCGAGACGGTGTTCGGAACGCTCGACGCGCGGCAGGGCGACTACGTGCTGCTGCCGCGGGCGACGACGCACCGCTGGGTGCCCGTCGGCGCCGCACCGCTGCGGCTGTACATGATCGAGGCGACCTCGCACATCACTCCGCCCCAGCGCTACCTCTCCCGCTTCGGGCAGCTGCTGGAGAGCGCGCCCTACTGTGAGCGTGACCTGCACGGTCCGGCCGAGCCGCTGCTCGTCGACGGCACGGACGTCGAGGTGCTGGTGAAGCACCGCGGCAGCCAGGGGATCACCGGCACCCGTTACGTCTGCCCGACGCACCCGTTCGACGTCGTCGGCTGGGACGGCTGCATGTACCCCTACACGTTCAACGTCAACGACTTCGAGCCGATCACCGGCCGGGTCCACCAGCCTCCGCCGGTGCACCAGGTGTTCGAGGGCGCAGGCTTCGTGATCTGCAACTTCGTGCCCCGCAAGGTCGACTACCACCCGCTGTCGATCCCGGTGCCGTACTACCACTCCAACGTCGATTCGGACGAGGTGATGTTCTACTGCGGCGGGAGCTACGAGGCCCGCAAGGGATCGGGCATCGGGCAGGGTTCGATCTCGCTGCACCCCGGCGGTCACAGTCACGGCCCGCAGCCGGGAGCGTACGAGCGCAGCATCGGGGTGCAGCAGGTCGACGAGCTCGCCGTCATGGTCGACACGTTCCGGCCGCTGGAGCTCGGCGAGGGCGGGCAGGCCGCCGAGGACTCGGGCTATGCCTGGACCTGGTCGGGACGGGGACCCCGTTCGTGATCGAACTCCCTGGCAGCACGCTGTTCGGCCCGGCGAACCTGCCCTACGGGGTGTTCTCCGTGCCGGGCGACCGGCGGCGGCGGATCGGCGTCGCGATCGGTGACCACGTGCTCGACGTCGCCCCGCTCGCGGATGCGTCGTCGGGCGGCGGCGCCGACCTGGCGCCGCTGCTCGCCTCGCCGGTGCTCAACCCGCTGCTCGCGGCAGGCCGCCGCACGTGGACCGAGCTGCGTGCCCGACTCACCGACTGGATCCACGGTCCCGCCGAAGTGCTGCGGCCGCACCTGCTGGCGGTCGGCGAGGTGGAGCTGCACCTGCCCGTCGACGTCGGGGACTACGTCGACTTCTACGCCAGCGAGCACCACGCCACGAACGTCGGCCGGATCTTCCGGCCCGGCTCCGAGCCGCTCACGCCCAACTGGAAGCACCTCCCGATCGGTTACCACGGACGCAGCGGCACGATCGTCGTGTCCGGCACCGACATCGTCCGGCCACAGGGGCAGCGCCGGGGCGACGCCGGGCCGGAGTTCGGACCGTCGACGCGGCTGGACATCGAGGCCGAGGTCGGCTTCGTCCTCGGCGCGGCCACGCGGATGGGGGAGTCGGTCGCGGTGGCCGACGTCGCCGAGCACGTGTTCGGGGTGTTCCTGCTCAACGACTGGTCCGCACGCGACATCCAGGCCTGGGAGTCGACGCCGCTCGGGCCGTTCCTCGGCAAGTCCTTCGCCACGTCCGTCTCGCCGTGGGTGGTGCCGCTGGACGCGCTCGACGCGGCACGCGTCGCCCCGCCGCCGCGCGACCCACCACTGCTGTCCTATCTGCGCGACGTCGACGACCGCGGGCTGGACCTGGAGCTCGAGGTGGCTCTCAACGGCCACGTCGTGTCCCGGCCGCCGTTCGCC
This sequence comes from Pseudonocardia sp., assembly GCA_025465235.1. Lineage (GTDB taxonomy): Bacteria > Actinomycetota > Actinomycetes > Mycobacteriales > Pseudonocardiaceae > Pseudonocardia. Next base: position 23,590 of record JAODNO010000489.1, on the reverse strand, counting down.
GGCATGTACTGGACGGCGGCGCAGCAGCTCGCGCACCTGACCGTCAACGGTGCGTCGGTGCGTCCGGGCGACGTCTTCGCGAGCGGGACCGTCTCCGGCCCGGAGAAAGAGCAGCGCGGCTCGCTGCTCGAGCTGAGCTGGGGCGGCACCGAGCCGATCGCGCTGCCCGACGGCGACACCCGCACGTTCCTCGAGGACGGGGACGAGATCACGATCACCGGCACCGCCCCCGGGACGGCCGGTAGCCGTATCGGCCTGGGCGAGGTCCGCGGCCGCGTCCTGCCGTCCCGCTCCTGACCGACCCGACCCCCGGTGGCTCCGCAGCCCGGCTAGCGGGAGACCGGTGGCTCAGGGCTCGGGCGACTCGCGGGAGGAATGTGGGCGACTCGTGGGCGGGGGGTTGGGCGACTCGCAGGCGCGAATCGGGCGACTCGCGGGCGGTATGTGGGCGACTCGCGGGTCAGGTCACGAGGGTGCGGGCGGTCTGCTTCCAGAGGGCCAGGTGGGGGTCGGTGTGCGGGTCGCGGTGCTCCAACGCGTAGGTGAGCCCGACGCCGCGCATGCTGGTGAACAGCAGCTCGCGGACCTGCGGGTAGTGCGGGTGCTCGATCAGCTCCGGGCCGTAGAACCGGTCCATGCCGGCGCGGATGGCGGCGCCGATCTCGCGTTCCTCGGGCAGCAGCGCGGCGCGCAGGTCCTCGTTCGTCCGGGCCGCCGTCCACAGCTCGACGGCGGCCCAGAAATGCGGCTCGGAGAAGGTCTCCCACATCAGCTCGATGGCGCGGTCCAGGCGCTCCACGCCCGTGAGGCCGCCGGCGAGGCTCTCGATCCGTTCGGCGGTGCGCCGGAGGCGTTCGGTCGCCAGGTGCCGGGACGCGGCGACGAGGAGCTGGTCGCGCGAGGGGAAGTGGTGCAGCAGGCGGCCGCGGGACACCCCGGCCTGTGCCTGGATGCGCAGTGTCGTCGCGCCCGTGTACCCGGACTCGACGAGGCACGCGACCGCCGCGTCGAGGATGCGGGCGCGGCTGGTCGCCGTGCGCTCCTCGCGGCGCCCGCGCGGGGCGACGGGGGAGTGTGCATCGACGGGGGACGTCATGTCCGGGAAGGGTAGTCGTTAGCAGTCAGCGTTGACCCTTTCGCTTCATCCGCCCTACTCTGCGCGCATGAAGCGGTACGACTGGTTGCGGCGGATCGAGCGGCTCGACCCGGAGAGCGACTTCTACGAGATCTACCGCATCAGTAGCACCCACGAGTTCCCGTGGGACTACAACCAGTCGCTGTCCTTCGCGCTGTTCCGCACCTACGCAGTGCCGAGCATCGGCGAGCTGCTCGCGTCGACGGGCGAGTTCACCGAACGGGTGCAGAAGCGCTACGACGACACCGGCCTCATCCTGGACGCCGTCGTCGAGCACGGCTTCGCCAGCAAGCAGGGCCGCGCGGCGATCCGCCGGATGAACCAGATGCACGGGGCGTACGACATCTCGAACGCCGACATGCTCTACGTGCTCTCGACGTTCGTCACGGTGCCGATCCGGTGGATCGACGAGCTCGGCTGGCGACGCCTCTCGGAGCAGGAGAAGATCGCCGGCGCCAACTACTACCGCGAGCTCGGGCGACACATGGGCATCAAGGACATCCCGGTCACGCACCAGGAGTTCGCTGCCCACCTCGACGACTACGAGGCCGAGCACTTCGCGTTCCACTCCGGCGCCCGTGCCGTCGCCGACAGCACCCTGGACCTGTTCACGACGTTCCCGCCCAACCACCGCGCACCGGCCGGGCTGATCAAGCGGTTCTCCTACGGGCTGATGGACGACCCGCTGCGCGCCGCATTCCGCTACCCGCGGATCTCGGCGTTCGAGCAGGCGCTGGCGCGGCGCGCGGTGTGGCTGCGCGGGCGGGTGGTGCGGTTCATGCGGCCGCGGGAGGAGCCGCACTTCGCCCGGCAGCTGCCCAACTTCCGCAGCTACCCCGACGGCCACGACGTGAGCACGCTGGGCACCTTCCCGCGCGGCTGCCCCGTGCCGAACGAGGCAGCCGCAGGCGAGGGCGCCGCCTGACCCGCCCCTCCGCTGTGCGCGGATACGAGTGCTCTGGCACTCGTATCCGCGCACGAGCCGCGTCAGCGGCCAACCATCCAGGCCTGCTCCGGCGCACGAAACTGGATTTGGCTTCGCCTGACCCGCCTCGCCGCGCACGACTCCCTCAGGACGGGGCCGGTCCGCTCGTGGTGCCGATCCGCAGGGTCACCGGCAGCGTCAGGTCACGCGGGCTGCCGCCGGCGACGAGGTCCATCGCGGCCTGGGCGGCGGCGCGGCCCTTCTCGTCGGTCGGCTGCACAACGGTGGTGAGCCGGGCGTCACCGAGCCAGTGCAGGTCGGCACCGTCGAACCCGGCGACGCTGAGGTCCTCCGGTACGCGCAGCCCGAGGTCCGCCGCGGCCTGCAGCACGCCGGCAGCGAGCACGTCGCTCTGTGCGATCACCGCGGTGGGGCGGCGGTGGGCCGGTACGTCGAGCAACGCGCGTCCGGCGGCGGCTCCCTCGGCGACGGCGTTGCTGGCCGCCTCGACGGCCGGCACGGGGCCGAACACGTCCTCCACGCCCTCCAGCCGGTGGCGCACGTCGCGGTAGTGGGCGCGGGTCCGCCGGGCGGCGTCGATGGGGCCGCGGCGGCCGTCGAGTCGCAGCGGCATCGTGAGGACCTCGACGTGGCGGTGACCGAGGTCGTGCAGGTGCCGGGCGAGTTCGCGGGTGCCGCGCCGGTCGTCGATGTCGATCAGCACGACGCCGTCCACCACCGGACCCTCGACGACGACGAGCGGCACTCCGCGGGTCCGTAGCTGGTCGAGCGCAGGATCGTCCTCGAGGCCGCAGGTCGCGAAGATCGCGGCATCGAGCGGGATGCGGCCGATCTGCTCGGTCGAAGGACGCCCGGTGTCTCCTGCGAGCAGCAGCAGCCCGACGCCGTGCGCTCCCAGCACCTCGGTGATCCCGTCGAGCAGCTGGACGGCAACCGGGTCGCGGAACGCGTAGAGCAGCCGCTCGCCGACGAACGCGCCGATCACCCCGCTGCGACCACGGCGCAGCGAGGCGGCGAGCGGGTCGGGCCCGGCGTAGCCCAGCGTGGCCGCGGCCGCCAGCACCCGTTCCTTGGTCCCGGGGGTGACCCGCGGGCTGCCGGAGAACACCAGCGACGCCGTCGAGGGCGATACCCCGGCGCGCGCCGCCACGGCCGCGAGGGTCGGGCGGATGGACACGGTGGAACGGTAGCCGGATCACGCGATTGCGGGTTGAGCGCGCCGGGGGTCGGCGCGTACGGTCAACGGCGATCGAATCGATTCGACAGGAGCACCTGTGACGACGACCGGGTTATCACCCGCCGCCGATATCCTTCGCGCCCGCACTGCCGTGGTCGTCGCGTTCGCCGCCAACGGGCTGGCGTTCGCCTCCTTCATCTCCCGCACGCCTGCGATCCGGGACACGCTCGGACTCTCGTCGGGACAGCTCGGCCTGCTCCTGCTGTGCCTCTCCGGCGGCGCCGTCACCGGGCTCCCGCTCTCCGGGCCGCTCGTGCACCGGCTCGGGCCCGGTCGCGCGGTGCTGGCCGGTGCGCTGTCGGTCAGCACCGGGCTGGCCCTGCTGGTGGTCGGGTTGTTCACCGGGGTCGTGGCGCCCGCGGCGATCGGCCTGGTCTTCACCGGCCTGGGTTCCGGGGTCTGGGACGTGGCGATGAACGTCGAGGGGGCCGACGTCGAGCGCAGGCTCGGCCGCTCGCTCATGCCTCGGCTGCACGCGGCGTTCAGTCTCGGGACCGTGGCCGGTGCCGCGCTGGGGGCGGCGTCCGCCGCCGCGGGGGTGCCGATCGAGGTGCAGGTCATCGTGGTCGCAGCCCTGCTCCCCGTCGTGGTCACCGTCTCCACCCGGCGGTTCCTGCCCGTGCAGGAGTCGACACCGGAGCAGAAGGCGGCCGGTTCCGGCGCTCTCACGGCGTGGCGCGAGCCGCGGACGCTCTTGGTCGGGCTGCTGGTGCTCGGGTTCGCGTTCACCGAGGGCTCGGCCAACGACTGGATCGCCGTCGCTATGGTCGACGGCTACGGCACCGGCGAGGCGGTCGGGGCAATCGGGTTCGGCTTCTTCGTCACCGCGATGACGCTCGGGCGGTTGGTCGGGGGCGCGGCGCTGGAACGGTTCGGGCGCGTCGCCGTATTGCGCGCGACCGCGGCGATCGCGCTCGCGGGACTGCTGCTCGTGGTGCTCGGCGGGTCAACGCCCGTCGCGCTCGGCGGGGCCCTGCTCTGGGGGGTCGGGGCCTCGCTGGGCTTCCCGGTCGGCATGAGCGCAGCGGCCGACGACCCGGCCCGCGCTGCCGCCCGCGTCTCTGTGGTCAGTTCGATCGGCTACACCGCGTTCCTGGCCGGCCCGCCGTTGATCGGGCTGCTCGCCGAGCACGCCGGCATCCTGCGCGCATTGTTCGTCGTGCTCGCGGCTCTCGTGCTGGGGCTGCTCGCCTCGGGGGCCACCCGTCCGCTGCCCGTGACGGAACCCGCCGCCCGCTGAGCCCGCAAACCCCGGCTTTCGGCCAGGGCGCGCAGGTTACGGTCGTCTTTCCAGGGCCCGTCGACTCTTGACGGCGCTCGATCAACAGCGAACCCTGTTGCGAGTCGTGCACCACGTTCCGCACTGCGCTTCGGAGAGCCAGCATGATCCACGTCTGCGCACTCGCAGAACTTCCCCGCGGCACCGCCCGCCGCCTCCCGCTCAGCCCGCCGGTCTCGGTGTTCCACACCGAGGACGGCGAGCTCTACGCCATCGACGACACCTGCACCCACCAGGACGCCTCACTCGCGGACGGCTGGCTCGAAGGATGCGAGGTCGAGTGTCCGTTGCATGCCGCGATCTTCGATCTCCGCACCGGCGAGCCCGACGGCCTGCTCGCCCGCGAGCCCGTTCGCACCCACCGTGTGGTCGTCGAGGCTGACGCCGTCTACGTCGTTCTCGCAGGGCACGACGCCCTCGAAGCTGCGTCATGACTCCCCGTGTGGTCGTCATCGGAGCCGGGGTCGTCGGTGCCGCTGTCGCCGACGAGCTCACCGCCCGCGGCTGGACCGACGTCACCGTGCTCGACCGGGGCGCGCTGCCGTTGCCCGGCGGGTCGTCCTCGCACGCTCCTGGCCTGGTGTTCCAGACCAACCCGTCGAAGACGATGGCCGGGTTCGCCCGCTACACGGTCGAGAAACTGTCCACGTTCGACCGGCCGTGGTGCTTCAACCCCGTCGGTGGGCTGGAGGTCGCGACGACACCGGAGCGGCTCGCCGAACTGCGGCGCAGGCACGGCCTGGCCACGAGCTGGGGCATCGAGTCCCGCCTCGTCGGCCCGGACGAGTGCGCGGCCCTGCATCCGTTGGTCACCGCCGATCGGGTGCTCGGCGGCTTCCACACCCCCACCGACGGGCTGGTCAAGGCGCCCCGGGCCGTCGCGGCGCAGCTCGCCCGCGCCACCGAGCGCGGTGCCAGGGTGCTCGGGAACCACCGGGTCCTCCAGGTGCTGTCGGAGAAGGGGCGGGTTACGGGCGTCCGCACCGATCACGGCGACGTCCCCGCCGATCTCGTCGTCTCCGCCACCGGGTTCTGGGGGCCGCAGACGGGTGCGCTGGTCGACCTGACGATCCCGTTGCTGCCGATGGCACACCAGTACGTGACGACGACGCCGCTCGCCGAGCTGGGCGGGCGCAACACCAAGACCGCCGACGCGAGCGCGCCGATCCTGCGCCATCAGGACTGTGACCTGTACTTCCGCGAGCACGTGGACCGCGTCGGCATCGGCTCCTACGCGCATCGCCCGATACCCGTCGACCTCGACGCGCTACCCGGGACGGGCATGCCGAGCGTCCTCGACTTCACCCCCGAGGACTTCGCGCCGTCCTGGGCCGATGCACGGGAGCTGCTGCCCGCCCTGCGCGCCGCCGAGATCGACAGCGGCTTCAACGGCATCTTCTCCTTCACGCCCGACGGCATGCCGCTCATCGGCGAGCACCCGGCACTGGCGGGCTTCTGGGTGGCCGAGGCGGTGTGGGTGACCCACTCCTGCGGTGTCGGACAGGCGCTCGCGCGCTGGCTGGTGGACGGGGAGCCCGGCATCGACGTACACGAGTGCGACCTCAACCGGTTCGAGGAAGCGCAACTCGCGCCGTCCTACGTCGAGACCCGCAGTGCGCAGAACTTCGTCGAGGTCTACGACATCCTGCATCCGCTGGAGCCGCCCACGCAGCCGCGGCCGTTGCGGGTGAGCCCGTTCCACGCCCGGCAGGTGGAGCTCGGGGCCGTGTTCCTGGAGGCCGCGGGCTGGGAGCGGCCGCACTGGTTCGAGGCCAACGCCGGCCTGCCCGAGGTCGGACGCATCCCGGGGCGCGGGGAGTGGGCGTCGCGGTTCTGGTCGCCGATCGCGGGCGCGGAGGCGCTGGTCACCCGTGACCGGGTGGCGATGTACGACATGACCCCGCTCAAGCGCCTGGAGGTCACCGGTCCCGGCGCGTTGGCGCTGCTGCAGCGGCTCACCACCAACAACCTGGACAAGAAGCCAGGCGCGGTCACCTACACGCTGCTGCTGGAGCCCTCCGGAGGTGTGCGCAGCGACCTGACCGTCGCGCGGCTGGGCGAGCAGCGGTTCCAGGTGGGCGCCAACGGCAACCTGGACCTGGACCGGCTCACCCGCGAGGCGGGCGACGACGTGGCGGTCCGCGACATCACGGGCGCCACCTGCTGCATCGGGCTCTGGGGGCCACGCGCCAGGGACGTGCTGGCGTCGGTCACCCGCGACGACGTGTCGCACGCCGGGTTCGGCTACTTCCGGGCCCGGCCGATCCACGTCGGCGACGTACCCGTCACGGCGATGCGGCTGTCGTACGTCGGCGAGCTGGGCTGGGAGCTCTACGCCAGCGCCGAGCTGGGGCTGCGCCTGTGGGACGTGCTGTGGGACGCCGGCCGGCGCTACGGCGTGATCGCCGCGGGGCGCAGCGCCTTCAACTCGCTGCGGTTGGAGAAGGGCTACCGCAGTGCCGGCACCGACATGACCACGGAGCACGACCCGTACGAGGCCGGGCTGGGGTTCGCCGTGCGGCCGGGGTCCTACGTCGGCAGCTCGGCGATCGCCGGGCGGGAGTCCCCCACCCGGCGCCTCGTCCCGCTGCTGCTCGACGACCCCGCACACGTGGTGATGGGCAAGGAGCCGGTGTGGCACGCCGGGCTCGCTGCCGGCTACGTCACCAGCGCGGCCTACGGCTACACGATCGACGCGAGCATCGCCTATGCCTGGCTCCCGGCGGAAGCCGCGGAACCCGGCACGGCGGTGCACGTGGAGTACTTCGGCGAGCATCTCCCGGCGGTGGTGGCCGCCGAACCCCTCTTCGACCCCGAGATGAAGCGGATCAGATCGTGAACACCTATGACGTGATCGTGGTCGGGCTCGGGGGGATGGGGTCGGCGGCGGTCCGGCACCTCGCGGTGCGGGGGGTGCGGGTGCTGGGGCTCGAACGGTTCACCCCCGCGCACGACCAGGGCTCCAGCCACGGGGGCTCGCGGATCATTCGGCAGTCCTACTTCGAGGACCCCGCCTATGTCCCTCTGCTGCTGCGGGCCTACGAGCTGTGGGCGGAGGCGGAGAAGGAGGCCGATGCCGAGCTGCTCACCCTCACCGGCGGCCTGTACCTCGGTCCGCCGGACAGCTCGACGTTCGCGGGCAGCCTGCGCGCCGCGCAGGAGTGGAACCTCCCGCACGAGGTGCTGGACGCCGCCGCGGTCAGGGCCCGCTTCCCGACGATCAGCCCGGCCGCCGACGAGGTGGCAGTGTTCGAGGAGCGCGCGGGGTTCGTCCGTCCCGAGGCGGCTGTGAGCGCGCACCTGGAGCTGGCCACTCGCAACGGGGCCGACCTGCGGTTCGGTCAGCAGGTGCGGTCGTGGGATGCCGGGGCGGACGGCGTGCGCGTGCGCACCGCCGACGGCGAGTACAGCGCCGGCCGCCTGGTGATCTCACCGGGCGCGTGGGCGCCGAGCCTGCTCGCCGACCTCGGGCTCCCGCTGCGCGTCGAACGGCAGGTCCAATACTGGTTCGCGCCGCCCGGCGGCGTCGCTCCGTTCGTCGGCAACCCCGTCTACGTGGCGGAGCAGGCCGGGGGTGCCCAGATCTATGGATTCCCCGCCATGGACGGCCCGGACGGCGGGGTCAAGGTCGCGTTCTTCCGCCGCGGCCGGGACACCGATCCCGACGCGCTCGACCGCGTGGTCACCGACGCCGAGGTCGAGGAGATGCGGGGCCGCGTCGCCGACACCCTGCCCGGGTTGGTGGGGCCGGTCGTGAAGACGGTGCCGTGCATGTACACCACCACCCCCGACGAGCACTTCGTGATCGCCCCTCACCCCGAGCACGACAACGTCACCGTGGCCTGCGGGTTCTCCGGCCACGGGTTCAAGTTCGTGCCGGTGGTCGGGGAGATCCTCGCGGACCTGGCCACCACCGGCACCACCGCCCACCCGATCGCCTTGTTCCATCCGCGGAGGTTCACGTGACGGCTGCGCATTCCGCTCTTGGGCATTCCGCTCCTGGGCAACCAGCTCCTGGGCATCCCGCGCTCGACGAGCATCCCCCGCCCGGGCAGCCCGGCCTCGGCCAGCAGTCCCTGATCCGCACCCTCCCCGGCTCGGCCTACACGGATGTGCCGGTCTTCGCGGCAGAGCAGGAGAGAATCTTCGAGCGCAGCTGGACGTGTGTCGCACTCGCCGCCGACCTCGCCGCGCCCGGAGCGTTCCGCACGGTGACGGTCGGCCGGGAGAGCGTCGTGCTCGTCCGCGGCCGTGACGGCGTCGTGCGCGCGTTCCTGAACGTCTGCCGCCACCGCGGTGCGCGCCTGTGCACGGAGGAGTCCGGGCAGTTGCGCCGCAACCTGCAATGTCCCTACCACGCGTGGACCTACGACCTCGCCGGGAAGCTGGTCGCCGCTCCCAACCTGACGTCCATGCCCGATGTCGGCCGAGACGAGTACGGGCTGCTGGCCGTCCACCTGCGGGAATGGCTCGGGTACGTCTGGATCTGTCTCGCTCCCGAACCACCCTCCTTCGAGGAGGACGTGCTCGGCGAGGTCGTCACGCGGCTCGGGGACATCACGGCGATCGAGAGCTACGGCATCGAGCACCTGGCGTTGGGCCGGCGGATCACATACGACGTGGCAGCGAACTGGAAGCTGATCGTCGAGAACTTCATGGAGTGCTACCACTGCGCGACGATCCACCCGGAGCTGACGGAGGTGCTGCCCGAGTTCGCCGACGGGTACGCCGCGCAGTACTACGTAGGGCACGGTGCGGAGTTCGGAGCGGATATCGCGGGGTTCACCGTGGACGGCAGTGCCGGCGCCGAGCGGCTCCCCGGCGTCTCCGCCGACCAGGACCGCCGCTACTACGCGATCACCATCAAGCCCCAGGTCTTCGTGAACCTGGTGCCCGACCACGTGATCGTGCACCGGATGACCCCCCTCGCGCCCGACCGCACAGTCGTGGAGTGCGACTGGCTCTTCGCTCGAGACGTGGTGGCGGCGGGGAGGGACCTCGGCCCGTCGGTGGAGTTGTTCCACCGCGTGAACGCCCAGGACTTCGCGGCCTGCGAGCGCACCCAACCGGCGATGAGCAGCCGGGCGTACCGGGACGGGGGCGTGCTGGTGCCCAGCGAGCACCACATCGGACAGTTCCACAGCTGGGTGGCCGAGCGCCTGGCGTGAGCAGCGGACCTACCGCTGGGGCAGCACCGCCGTGAGCGAGTACAACCGCGTGATCTGGACGGCGTTCTGGTTGTCGTCGCTGCTCAGCAGCAGCCGCAGGCGGTTGTGGTCCATCCCGGTGACGGCAACGGCCTCGATGTTGTCGAGCAGCGGGTTGGGCTGGGGCTGCTTGGCGGTGGCACCGAGGCTGGGGCACCTGCCGATGTCCGCCAGCAGCGTCTTGCCGATGAGCCGGGCGTCGGTCTGTGCGGTCAGGTTCTCGACGCCGCTGACGTCGGTCGCGTCCCGCGGGTCCGCGAGGTACAGGCGGACGGTGTTGCCGACGCCGGCGGTGAACTCGCGTTCGAGCACGAGAAGGCGGCCGTCACCGGTGGCGGTGATGTCGGAGACGCCGAGTCCGGCGTCCACCCGGTAGCCGTACTGGGGGGCGAGAGCGAAGTCGGCCTCCGCGTCATGGCGGTTCCAGCTCTGGAAGCGGACCAGGTCGGCGTCGTCGCCGGCGAGCGGGCCCTCCATCGAGGCGATCAGCGTGCCGTCACCGGGCTGCAGGGTCAGTCCCTCGAGGGTCAGGTTCGTGGTGGCGCGTCCGGCCGGGGCCACGCGCAGGGCGTCGGGAACCGGGAGCCGGCCGAGGAGCTTGCCGTCACGGTCGTACCGGCGAACGGACGGCTCTACCTCGGAGGTGATCAGGCGCGTGCCGTCGCGGTCGATGGCCAGGCCTTCGGAGTCCAGCGGCCGGCCGTTCTCGTCCGCGAGCCTCAGTACGCCGGTCGGGTTGTGCGTCCGCGCATCGAGGGTGAACAGCGACGACCGGTCGGAGAGGGCATTGATCCGGCCGTCCGCGTCGACCGCGAGGGCGGAGAAGTTGCCGACGAAGGTGTTGTCGAAGGTGATCTTGTCCAGCGCGTCGGAGAAGGAGTCGATGCTCACCGACGGCGAGCAGGCGTGGCCCTTGTCGCCGGCCGGGGCATCGGCGCTCGCCGTTGTGCTCGGTCCGCCACCGGTACAGCCGGCGATCGCCGCCAGTACGACGGTGATGCTGAGAGCAGATCGCGTGATCACGGCGCCACGCTAAGGGCAACAGATGCGAAATGGACATGAGCGCTGGTGGAACTCCGGGAGACAGCGCTGATGTTGGTCTGACGACGATCTTCGGCTGAAACGCCTCGCGGCACCCGGGCCCTCCGCGATGCTCCTGGTCGTGTCGAGCGTCTCGCCGCCTGCCCCTGGCGTGCCCTTTGGTGGATCAGCGGCGGTGCGAGCCGGGCTCGTGACGAAGGCCCGCAGGGTGCGCCCCCGGAACTGACGGTGGGGCGGCGCATCCCGATCCGCCAGCGCTCCTGTTCATCTCACGCCCCGAGCCAGCCCATCCTCCTGCTTATCTCCGCCGCACCCGCTCGCAGTGGCGTTGCGAGCTCGTCCAACCGGTCGGTATCCAGGCGGTAGGCCGGGCCGCTCACGCTGACCGCCGCGATCACCTCGCCGGAGCGGTCCTGCACGGGTGCCGCGGCGGCATTGAGCCCGACCTCGTACTCCTCGACCGCCACCGCGAGGCCCGTCTCGCGCACCCGCGCCAGCTCGGGGTCGAGCGCCTCAGGAGAGGTGAGCGTGCTCGGCGTGAACCCCCGCATCCCGGACGCGGTGAGCACCGCGACACGACGTTCGGCATCGAGATGGGCGAGCAGTACCTTCCCGCTCGACGTGCAGTGCAGCGGCGTGAGCCGGCCGATCCAGTTGTGGGTGGCGACGGTGGACGGGCCCAGCGCCTGGTCGACGTTCACGGCCCAGTGCTCCTGCAGCACGGCCACATTGATCGTCTCGCCGAGGTCGGCGGCCAGCTGCTCGCAGACGGGGCGGCCCTGCCGGGTGACGTCGAGGCGGTCCGAAACGGCTCCGGCCAGTGGGATCAGCCCGAACCCGAGCCGGTACTTGCCGCGGTCGGTGGCCTGCTCGACGAGGCCCCGGCCCTCCAGCGCCCCGAGGAGCCGGAATGCCGTAGACTTGTGAACGTCGATTTCGGCCGCCAGCTCGCTGACGCCCGCCTCCCCGCGGCGGGCCAGGATCTCCAGCACACTGATCGCCCGATCGACGGACTGTACTCCGCTGTCTCGCCCCCCGGTGTTGCTCATGGCGAAACTATATGCGTCAAAACGGGCACACTGCTTGACGGCCACATTGATTTGAGGACGATCAACGCGTGCCCAGCCTTTTTGTTGACGGAACATGGACTACCGGGTCCGGTGGAACCGCCGACGTGATCAATCCTTTCGACGCCAGCGTGGTCGAAACCGTCGACCAGGCCGGTGCCGACGACGTCGACCGGGCGGTGCTCGCGGCGAGGGCGGCGTTCGACGGGGGGCCGTGGCGGCGCATCCCAGCAGCCGACCGCGGGGCGCTGCTGCGTCGCGTGGCCGACCTGCTCGTGCGGGACAAGGAGCAGATCGCCCGCACCGAGACGCTCGACACCGGCAAGACGCTCGTCGAGAGCCGTATCGACGTCGACGACGTGACGGCCGTGTTCCGCTACTACGCCGACCTCGCGGGCAAGGACGCGGGCCGCATCGTCGACACGGGGCAGCCGCACGTGCTGAGCCGGGTCGTCCCCGAGCCGGTGGGTGTCTGCGTGCTCATCACGCCGTGGAACTACCCGCTGCTGCAGCTGTCGTGGAAGGTCGCCCCTGCGATCGCCGCCGGGAACACGATGGTGATCAAACCGAGCGAGGTGACGCCGCTGACGAGCGTGCTGCTGGTGCGGCTGCTCGAGGAGGCGGGCGTACCGCGGGGAGTGGTCAACATCCTGCTCGGCGACGGCCGCAGTGTCGGTGCCCCGCTGACAGAGCACCCGGCCGTCGACATGGTGAGCTTCACCGGCGGCCTCGCCACCGGCCAAGCGATCATCCGCGCATCCGCGGCCACCGTGAAGCGGGTGGCCGTCGAGCTCGGCGGCAAGAACCCGAACATCGTCTTCGCCGACACCGACTTCGAGACCGCGGTCGACTACGCGCTCACCGCCGTGTTCCTGCACTCGGGGCAGGTGTGCTCGGCAGGCGCCCGGCTGATCGTCGAGGACTCCGTGCACGACGACCTCGTGGCCGAGGTCGCGCGGCGCGCCGAGCGGATCCGGCTGGGCAACGGCCTGAACGAGGGGAGCGAGTCGGGCCCGCTGGTGTCCGCGGCACACCGCGCCAAGATCGAGGACTTCGTGGCGTCGGCGCAGGCCGAGGGTGCTCGGCTGATCGCGGGCGGGCGCCGTCCTGAGGAGCCCGAGCTGCAGAAGGGCTTCTTCTACCGGCCCACCGTCTTCACCGACGTGCGCCGCGACATGCGCGTGATCCGCGAGGAGACGTTCGGCCCGATCCTCACCGTGGAGCGTTTCTCCACGGAGGAGGAGGCCATCGCGCTGGGCAACGACACCGAGTACGGCCTCGCGGGTGCGGTGTGGACGTCCGACATGGGCCGCGCCGAGCGGGTGGCGTCCGCTCTGCGACACGGCACGGTGTGGATCAACGACTACCACCCCTACGTCCCTGCCGCGGAGTGGGGCGGCTTCAAGCGCTCGGGCAACGGCAGGGAGCTCGGCCCGACGGGACTGGCCGAGTACCAGGAGCTCAAGCACATCTGGCACAACACGGCACCCGCGCCGATGCGGTGGTTCACGGGCTGATGGATCGATCCACGGAGGCGACGCGATGACAGCAGCGGGCAACAAGGACAGCGAGGATCTCGCCGAGTTCGGGTACAGCCAGACGCTGGACCGGAGCATCGGCAAGTTCGCCAGCTTCGCTGCGGGGATCAGCTACATCTCGATCCTGACCGGCACGTTCCAGCTCTTCTACTTCGGTTTCGCCTTCGGTGGCCCCGCCTACTGGTGGTCCTGGCCCATGGTGTTCGTCGGGCAGTTGATGGTGGCGCTGTGCTTCGCCGAGCTGGCCGGGCGCTACCCGGTGGCCGGGTCGGTCTACAACTGGTCGAAGCGGCTGGGCAGCGCCACGACGTCGTGGCTGGCCGGCTGGATGATGTTCACGGCATCGGTGGTGACGCTCACCGCGGTGGTGCTGGCGTACCAGATCACGTTGCCGCAGATCTGGAGCGGCTTCCAGCTGGTCGGCGACGGCACCGGCGACACCGACTTCGCTGTGAGCGCGGTGATCTGGGGCGCGATCCTCATCCTGTTCACCACGCTGGTCAACGCGTTCGGCGTGAAGCTGATGTCGCGGATCAACAGCGCCGGTGTCTTCATCGAGCTCGTCGCGGCGGTCCTGTTGGTCGTGCTGCTGGCCGTGAACATCGTGAACCCGCCGAGCGTCATCGTCGACACCCAGGGGCTCGGCTCCGACAGCTCGCTCGGCTACCTCGGAGCGTTCCTCGTCGCGTCGCTGGCCAGCGCCTACGTGATGTACGGCTTCGACACCGCCAGCTCGCTGGGGGAGGAGACCGTCGACCCGCGGCGCACCGCCCCCAAGGCGATCCTGCGCGCGGTCATCGCGTCGTTCGTCATCGGCGGTCTGATCCTGCTGCTCGCGATCCTCGCCGCGCCGAACCTGGGCGACCCGGCTCTGGGCACCAGCGCGGGCGGGCTGCAGCTGATCGTGCTGCAGGCGCTCGGCACGAACCTCGGCAAGATGTTCCTGATCTGCATCGTCGTCGCCGTCACGGTCTGCGCACTGGCCGTGCACACCGCGGGCATCCGGCTGATGTTCGCCATGGCCCGCGACAACGCCCTGCCGGGCGGGGCCCGGCTGGCGCGGATCGACCCGCGGCGTAAGACCCCCGTGGTGCCGGCCGTGCTGATCGGCGTCGTCGCCATCCTGATCCTCGTGGTCAACATCGGTGAGCCGAAGATCTTCACGGCCGTCACCAGCGTGGCCGTCATCATGATCTACCTGGCCTACCTCCTGGTCACCGCTCCGATGCTGCGCAAGCGGCTGCGCGGCGAGTGGCCGGAGCCCGGCGCGTCGCCCGGCTACTTCTCGCTCGGGCGGTTCGGCCTGCCGGTGAACATCCTCGCCGTGGTGTGGGGCGCCGCAATGGCACTCAACCTCGCGTGGCCCCGTTCGGAGGTCTACGGGGAGGGCGCCCTCGCCTGGATCGCGTTCATCTTCATCGGCGCCATCGTGGTGATCGGCCTGGCCTGGTACCTCGCGAAGGGACGCCACCAGGTCGGCACGCTCCCCGAGCACATGGCGAAGCAGCTCGCCCTCGACCCCACGGTCCCTCCGGCCACGGAGTCGTTCCCCGAGGGGAGCCAGGCGTGAGCGACACGTTCGACTACGTGGTCGTCGGCGGAGGGTCGTCGGGCTGCGCGCTGGCGGCGCGGCTGTCCGAGGACCCCGACGTCACGGTATGTCTGCTCGAGGCCGGACCGTCCGACGTGGACGACCCGGCGATCCTCAAGCTCACCGACTGGATGGCGCTGCTCGACTCCGGCTACGACTGGGACTACCTCGTCGAACCGCAGGAGCACGGCAACAGCTTCCTGCGTCATGCGCGGGCCAAGGTGCTCGGCGGGTGCTCGTCGCACAACTCGTGCATCGCCTTCTGGACGCCCCGCGAGGACCTCGACGAGTGGGCGTCGATGGGCTGCGAGGGCTGGAGCGCCGACGAGTGCTGGCCGCTCATCAAGCGGCTGGAGACCAACGACGGGCCCTGGACGGGGCACGGCCGCTCCGGCCCCGTGACCATCATGCAGGTGGCGCCCGACGACCCCTGCGGGGTCGCGGTGCTCGACGCGGCGGCCGCCGTCGGGCTGCCCACCGTACGGTTCAACGAGGGCACCACGATCTGCGAGGGGGCGGGCTTCTTCCAGATCAACCGCGAGCCCGACGGCACGCGCGCCTCGTCGTCGCGCGCGTACCTGCACCCCGTCATGGACTCGCGGCCCAACCTGGAGATCCGCACGGGGGCGTGGGCGTCGCGTGTCCTCTTCGAGGGGACGCACGCGACGGGCGTCGAGTACCAGCAGGACATCGGTCCCGGCCGCCTCACCGTCTCGGCCCGCCGCGAGGTGGTGCTGTCCGCCGGGTCGATCGACACACCCAAGCTGCTGATGCTCTCCGGGATCGGGCCCGCCGAGCACCTGCGCGACTTCGGGATCGACGTGCTCGTGGACGCGCCGGGCGTCGGGTCCAACCTGGACGACCACGTCGAGGGCCTGGTGATGTGGGAGGCGGCGCAGCCGATGGTCACTCGCTCCACCCAATGGTGGGAGATCGGCCTGTTCACGCGCACACAGCCTGGCCTGGACCGCCCGGACCTGATGATGCACTACGGCTCGGTGCCGTTCGACCTGAACACCGTCCGGTGGGGTTACCCCACCACGGACAACGGCTTCTGCCTCACGCCGAACGTGACGCGCGGCCGGTCACGCGGCACCGTGCGGCTGCGCACCCGCGACTTCCGGGACCGGCCCAAGGTCGACCCCCGCTACTTCACGGATCCGGAGGGCCACGACATGGCCGTGATGCTCGCCGGGGTGAAGCTCGCGCGGCGGATCGCCGAGCAGCAGCCGCTCAAGGAGTGGGTGGCGCGTGAGCTCACACCCGGCCCGGACGCGGTGACCGACGACGAGCTGGCCGACTACATCACCAGGACGCACAACACCGTCTACCACCCGGCGTGCACCGCCAAGATGGGTCCAGCGACCGACCCGATGTCGGTCGTGGATCCGCAGCTGCGGGTGCGCGGGGTCGACGGGCTGCGGGTCGCGGACGCGTCGATCCTGCCGTTTCTCCCGGCTATCAACCCCAACATCACCTGCATGATGATCGGGGAGAAGGCGTCGGACCTCCTGCGGGGCTGACGCCCCGTGCGCGGATACGAGTGCTCCGACACTCGTATCCGCGCACGACCTACTGGAAGCTGACGAACACGGGTGGGGCCGGTCCGATCGCCACGGTCTGCGCCGGGGTGAGCATCGGGCTGTCCTCGTCGTAGAAGTTCTTCCAGCCCCAGTGGATACCGGGCGGCTCCGCCTGGTGCAGCGTGTTCCAGGTGTCGAACTTGAGCTGCATCGTGCCGAAGCCATCGGCATGCACCACCACGGCCAGCTCGTCGCGCGAGGTGTCGAGCCGCTCCCGCCCGGCGATCATGGCGAGCCGGAACTGGTGGACCATGAGCAGTTTCTGCGGGAGCACCCGGTCGCGGGTGAGGTCGGCGAGCCAGGTGACAACGGCATTGACCTCGTCGGCGCCGACCGAGCCGATCTGTGCGCCGTGGCGTTGCAGTGGGGCGAGCCGCCACTCGGGGTCCAGCGCCAGCCCGACGTGGGGCTGTGCGAGCAGCTCCTCGTAGCGCCGAGCCTGGGTGAGGAAGTCGGTGCGTCCGGGCTGCAGGTCGAGTACGACGTAGACGCCCGCGTCGCGTGCCGCGTCCACCCACGGGCGCAGCTCCTCGACCGACGACTCGGCCGAATAGTCGCCGTCCGGGCCAGGAACCCTGTCGGCGACCGTGGTGATGATCTCGAACGCGGGGACGACCGGTTCACCCACCAGCGGCTGGTACTCGGCCGCGAGCGCCTGCGCGCGCCGCACCGCTCCCGCGACGTCCTGCTCGCCGAGCACGCCCATCGCGGGGGCGCCGGGATGGCCGTAGAGCGCGACCATGCGCCGGCCCGGGAACAGCACCTGGCCGCCGCCGGGGAGCTGGACGCCGGTGGCGGCGACGGCGAGCCGTCGGTCGAGTACGTCGGGCGTGCCGAATTCCGGGCCGAGCGCGAGCACGCGTTCCGGACGGCGAACGGGTGCGGGAGCGAGGCGCGGGTCGGCGCCGGGCACCACGAGCACGTCGGCGCCGGATGCGCGGGCGGTGGTGGTGGCCGCGAGCTGGGTGGGGGAGTCCTGGGCCAGCACGAGCACCGACGGCCGCCGTCCCGGAGCGGTGACGGCGGGCAGTGCCGATTCGTCGGTGATGATCTTGATGGAGCCGTCCGTGGCGGACACCCACCGGGCCGCCCCGTCGTCGAGAGTCAGCAGGGCCGTGGCGTCGAGCCGCGACAGCTCGGCGCGCACGCCGGGCGCGTCCCCGTCGACGGGCGTCAGCAGCAGCGGAGCACCGATCCGCTCCGCGATGGCGCCCGCGGCCGCCTGCCCGGCCTGGTCGCCTGCCGCGCTGAGCACCACCACCGGTGCGGTGGCGTAGAGCGCGGCGCTCACGGCGACCGCGAGCGCGACGGGGTCGTCGGTGTCGAGGACGGTGGTGGCCGCGGTCGGCGCAGTGACGTGCGGCGCGAGGGGAACGGCCGGCGCGGGCGCGGTGCAGGCGCCGGTCAGCAGGAAAACCATGGTGGCGGCGCCGACGCCCGCCCACCGGGGGATCGGTGGGCGCCGCGACGGCCCGCCCGAGGTGCTGTCCAGCCGAGGACGATGTAGCCGGTCGGCGTACCGCCCGCAGCATTCAGCGCATCCGCCCATCATTTCGGACCGTAACTCACAGTGCGGCTCGCCTCGCGTCGGAGATGGTGCACGGATGGGCGACATCGCCGAGTTCCACCGCGCGTACCTGCCGTTCGACGAGCTCGAGAGCGCGGAGCTGGTCACGCTGGCGGCGGTGGCGGAACCGGAGACTCACGGCGCGGGCGCCGCCATCTTGGCGCAAGGCGCCGGGCCGCCCGAGCACGTGCGAATGATCCGCACGGCCCGACGCCTGCGCTGAGCTGACGGGGTCGTGCGCGGTAACGCGTGCCAGGGCACTCGTTACCGCGCACGGGTGCCGGAGGCGCTGAACGATGTGGCTACAATAACCGAGCTGAATGTGGCTACCTGGGGAGACCGTATGGAGATCGGGATTCGGGAGCTGCGGGACGGCCTCAGCAAGTACCTCGCCGCCGTACGTAGCGGCCATGCCCTGACGGTCACCGACCACGGGAGGCCTATCGCGCGGATCGTGCCGGTCGGCGAGCCGACCCGACTCGAGCTGCTGAAGGCCGAGGGCCGGGTCCGCCCCGCGAGCCGGGCCAAGCGACCGGCACCCGACCCCGTGCCTGCCGCGGGGACCGTGAGCGACCTGATCGACGACCAGCGGCGGTGATCGGCTACCTCGACACGTCCGCGTTCGTCCCGCTGCTCGTCGCGGAGCCGGGGAGCGGGGCGTGCCGCCGCTTCTGGGACGACGCCGACGCGGTGGTGTCCAACCGGCTTCTGTATGTCGAGTCGGCAGCGGCATTGGCGCAGGCGCACCGGATGGACCGGCTGACCGATCGCCAGCAGGCGCAGGCGTCGGAGCTGCTCCTCCGGTTGTGGGCTGAGATGGAGGTGGTCGAGGTCGATCAACCGCTTGTGGAGGCGGCAGCCGCCGCGGCGCGCAAGCTGGCGCTGCGGGGGTACGACGCCGTGCACTGCGTGTCGGCCGAGCAGCTGATGGACGACGACCTGGTGGCCGCCTCGGGGGACCGGCGGTTACTCGCGGCCTGGCACGAGCTCGGGGTCGCGACGTACGACGTCAACCGGCCTGCTTGACGGGGCGGGTTCCGGCCGGCCCGGCGTCCGGCCGTACGAGCTCGTCGGGTGCCAGCGCGGGGCCCCGCTCCAACTCGGACGCGAAGGCCGGCTCGCCTATGGCGTGGCGCACTGCGGCGGCGATCCGCTCGATGTCGCCGCGTTCGGCTGGGGGCAGGGGGGCCCCGACCGACTCCCGCGCCGCCGCGGCCGCCCCGAGCAGACGGGCCGCGCGGTGGGGCTCGCCCGCGAGCGCGAGGGCGCCGGCGAGGCCTTCCATAGCGAGGGCTAGCGCCCGGGGATCGCCGACCCGGCGGGCGACGGCGAAGCCGTCGAGCTGCAGTTCCATGGACGCGGCGGCGTCGCCGCGGAGCTCGGCGACGAACCCGAGCTCGGCGAGGACCAGGGCACTGCCCGACTCGACATCCACCGCGCGGTGCCATGCGAGCAGCGTCTGGAGGTGGCCCTCGGCGACGTCGAGGTCGCCTGCGCGGCGCGCACCGAGCGCGAGGCCCGTCTCGGCGTAGATCCGGCCCGGGGTGAAGCCGTGCTCGACCGCCATCCGCACCGCATGCTCGTGGAGCTCCCGGGCCTCCGCGAGCCGACCGGTGACCAACGCGACCCGGCCGAGCCACGACAGTTGATAGGAGACCTCCGCCCAGAGGCCCAGCTCCTCGGCCATCATCAGGCCGTCGCGGTGCTGGTGGGCGGCCTGCTCGTAGTCGCCCGCGGTCGAGGCCAGTGTGCCGAGGGCGAAGGACGCCTGCACCTGACCCCACCGGTCGCCCACCTCGGGGAACAGCTCGGCGGCGCTCGTGGCGGCGCGGCCCGCTCCGGCGAGGTCGCCTTTCGTCATCGCCTGGCTCATGCTGTCGACGAGCGCCGCGGCGACGCCCCAGCGATCGCCGATGGCGCGGAAGGCGGCGAGTGCCGACGCCGTGAGCCGCTCGCCGTCGTGCATGTCGCCGACGGTGGTCAGGGCGTACCCCAGGAACCATTGGGTCCTCGCGCGAAGCGCCGGCTCGCTGATCGCCGACGTGTCGAGCGCCGCGGGCTCGACCCGCTCGCCGTCCAGCACGCCCAGGCCCGCCTGCCAGGCCGCGGCGTGCGCCCGTGCCGCGGCGGGTGCGTCTCCCGGCGCCGCCAGCGCCCTGCGCAGCGACCGCCGGGCCTCCCCGACCCGGCCGCGCAGGAACCAGTACCAGGCCAGCGCCCCGGTCAGGCGCAGCGCACGGCCGGCCCCGTCGGGTTGCTGGGACACGTGCTCGAACGCGGCACGCAGGTTCGCCGACTCGGTGTCGAGCCGCTCCAGCCACTGCCGCTGCTCGGGACCACGGAGTAGCGGCTCGGCGCGCTCGGCGAGCGCGAGGTAGTGCCGGCTGTGCCGTTGCCGCAGGCGCTCGACCTCGCCTGCCTCGGTCATGCGGTCCAGGCAGTAGGCGGCGACGGACTCGAGCAGCCGGAACCTGGTCTGCGCCGCCGCGCCGCCGTGGGCGACGACGAGTGAGCGGCCGACCAGGCGGGCGAGCAGGTCGAGGACCTCGCCGGGCTGCACGCCGTCGCCCGCGCACACCGCTTCCGCGGCGTCGAGGCTGCATCCCTCGGCGTGGACGGCGAGGCGGCGCAGCACGATCCGCTCCGCCGGGGTGAGCAGCTCCCAGCTCCAGTCGATCATCGCGCGAAGTGTCTGCTGCCGGGCCGGTGCGCCGCGGGCACCCGCGGACAGCAGGGCGAACCGGTCGTCGAGGCGGTTCAGCAGCTCGTGCACCCCGAGCACGCGCACCCGGGTGGCGGCCAGCTCCAGTGCCAGCGGGATCCCGTCCAGCCGCCGGCAGATCGCGGCGACAATGGACGCGTTGCCCTCGTGGAGCGTGAAGCCGGGTGCGGCCGCGCTCGCGCGGGCCACGAACAGCTGCACGGCGCCTGCCTCCCGTACCGAGGGGAAGTGGTCCTCGGCCGCGCGCTCGGGCAGCTCCAGCGGCGGGACGTCCCAGAGCACCTCGCCGGTGAGAGCGAGCGGCTCCCGGGTGGTGGCGAGGATCCGCAGGCCAGGGGCGACCCTCAGCAGACGGTCGACGAGGGCCGCGACGGCCTCGACCACCTGCTCGCAGTTGTCCAGCACGAGCAGGTGCTCCTGCGTGCGCAGCGCATCGCCGAGCCGGTCGATGAGCCCGGCCGGGGTTCCGGCCGGCAGTGAGCCGGGGTCGTCACGGACGCCGAGCACCGCCGCCACGAGCTCCACCAGCCACTCCTGCGCCGGGCAGGCCGACTCGGGGCACACCTGCCGCTCGACGCCGGCGAGCTCGACCAGCCACGTGCCGCCGGTCGAATCGGCCCGCTGCCGGGCCGTCTCCACGGCGAGGCTCGTCTTGCCGACCCCGCCCGGTCCGGCGAGCGTGACCAGCCGCGCGTGACCGAGCAGAGCGCGCACCTCCCGCACGGCCGTGGCCCGGCCCACCAGCTCCGTGATCGCGGCCGGGAGATTCGTGCGGGGCCGAGCCCGGGCGGGAGCGCCGTCCAACGCGGGATCCTGCGCCAGGATCGCGCGCTGCAGGGCGGCGAGCTCCGGTCCGGGTTCGAGCCCGAGCTCCTCGACCAGCCGTTGCCGGAGCTCTGCGAAGCTCGCCAGCGCATCGCTCTGCCGGCCCGCCCGGTAGAGCGCTCGCATCTGCAGGGCGCGGAGCCGCTCGCGCAGCGGATATCGGGCGACGAGCCCACCGAGCTCGCCGACCAGCCCGGCGACAGGACCGCCGACCGTGAGCCGGGCGTCGGCCTGCTCCTCCAGCGCCACGAGCCGCTCCTCCTCCAGACTCTGGGCCGCCGCCGCGGCGAACGGCTCCGCCGCGAAGTCGGCCAGCGCCGGCCCACGCCACAGCGCCAGCGCATCGGACAGCAGCGCAACCCGTGCCCGCGGATCCTCGGTAGCGCGCGCCCGGTCGGTGATCGCGCGGAACTGCTGGGCGTCGACGGCCCCGGCCTCGACCCGGAGCAGGTATCCCGGCGGTTGGTGGACGACGAGCTCGCGGCCGCCGGGCTCGGCTCCCTCCAGCGCCCTGCGCAGCTGAGAGACCTTCGTCTGCAGCGTGTTGCCCGGGTTGCCCGGCAGCTGCTCGCCCCACAGGTCGTCCAGGAGCCGGTCGGTGGACACGGGACGGCCGTCGTGGATCAGCAGGTCGGCCAGCAGTGCGCGGACCTTCGACTCGGGGACCCGCACCGGGGTGCCCTCCGAGGTCCACGCGGCAACCGGGCCGAGCACTCCGAAGCGCACGAATCGACCCTAACCCGGCGAACTGACGGAACCGGGCGACGACCGTGCGCGGACCACCAGCGAAGAGTGCGTGCCCGTCAGCACGATGCGGTCATGACAGAAAGCAGTACGGAGCCAGTGACGGTGGTCGGGCTCGGCGCGATGGGCACGGCGCTGGCCCGGGCGTTCCTCGCCTCCGGTCGTCCGACCACAGTGTGGAACCGCTCGCCGGAGAAGACCGCCGCACTCGTCGCGGGAGGCGCTGTCCCGGCCGGGACGATTCGCGAGGCGATCGAGGCCACCAGCCTGGTCGTCGTCTGCCTGCTGGACCACCGGTCGGTGCACGAGGTCCTCGACGCGGCAGGTGACGCGCTGGCCGGCCGCGTCCTCGTCAACCTCACGAACGGGACGCCGGAGCAGGCCCGCGAGCTCGACGGCTGGGCGGCCGAGCGCGAGGCCGAGTACCTCGGTGGCGGGATCATGGCGGTGCCGCCGATGATCGCGACGCCCGCGGCGTTCGTGCCGGGTCGCGACGCGCCTTCGACGCTCACCGGGCGACGCTTCAGGACCTCGGGGAGAGCCACTTCGTCGGCGACGATCCGGGGCTGGCCGCGCTGCACGACCTCGCGCTGCTCAGCGGCATGTACGGGATGTTCATGGGCGTCCTGCAGGCCTTCGCCCTCGTCCGCTCGGAGGGGGTGGCGGCGACGGCCTTCGCCCCGATGTTGCGTAGGTGGCTGGACGGGATGAGCGGGTTCGTCGACGGGGCGGCCGAGCAGATCGACGCACGCGACTACACGATCGGGGTGGTCTCCAACCTCGCTATGCAGGCCGCCGCATACGTCAACCTGCCCCGGGCCGCCGAAGCCCAGGGGGTCAGCTCCGAACTGCTGGCCCCGCTGGCCGATCTGATGGACCGCCGGGTCGCCGACGGGTACGGCCACGAGGACCTCACCGGCGTGATCGAGCTACTGGGGAAGCAGTCATGAGCGGAAACATCGAGCAGGAGAAGCCGATGAGTGAGAACAGCAGCGCGCCGGTGACGGTGATCGGCCTGGGGCCGATGGGACAGGCGATGGTGCGCAGGTTCCTCGACGCGGGTCACCCCGTGACGGTCTGGAACCGCACCGCCGGGAGGGCCGCCGAC
>JAODNO010000488.1 GCA_025465235.1 Pseudonocardia sp. | reverse complement strand
GTAGTCGCAGCACAGGATGTCGCAAGCGGCGGCGGCCACCGCGTCAGCGACCAGCAGGTTGCCGGACGACGTGGACCGCCCGCGGACCGCGTTCAGGTCGCCATGCCCAGCTGCCTGGCGTGCAGGGCCGCTTCCATCGTGAGCGGGAATTCCGCGACGGTTGCACCGAGAGAGACAGCAGCGTCGATATCGCTGGGCGAGCGGTCGTCGTGGCTGGCCAGCACGATGCCGGCCAATACCTGCGCCTCATGCGCTCGGCCGCTCGCTCAAGCCTGGCGTGGACGCTCGTGGCGAGCTGCTGGCGACGTGCTTGCTGAGCGCGTTCGATAAGGCAACTTGTCGGTCACTGCTCGTGCCCTTGACAGGCCGCTGGCCTCGCGGCAAGCTCCCGGCTTGCAAATCGATTTGCGTCGGTCAGCATCGTCGGGCCGGGGGCCTGGGCACGAGGAGGTGCGATGAGCAAGCCGGTCACCATCAGCGACGTCGCGGCTCGTGCCGGGGTGAGCCCGACGACCGTGTCACACGCGCTCAGCGGGCGACGGTCGGTCTCCCCGAGCGCCCTTGCCCGAGTCAAGCAAGCCGCCGACGACCTCGGCTACCGCCCGAACCAAGTCGCCAGCAGCCTGCGGACCCAGCGCACGCACACGGTGGCGCTCATCGTCCCGGACATCGCCAACCCGTACTACCCCGCGGTGGCGCGCGGCCTGCACGACGCCATCGCCGCCGACGGCTACTACACCACGATCGGCAGCACGGACGGGGAGCGGGAGACCGAGCTCGGATTCCTCGACGAGATGGTGCGCCGCTCCGTCGACGGCATCATCGTGTTCGCCTTCGCTATGGGGGAGGAAGACCTCACGAGGGTCGTCCCCGCCCGGATCCCGCTGGTCGTGGCCACTCACAACCTCACGAACGCGCACGACCAGGTGAACAGTGACGATCCCGCGGGCACAGAGACGGCCACCCGCCACCTCCTGGCCCAGGGCATCACCGAGATCGCCTTCGTCAGCGGGCCGAAGGGGCGCGGGCCGGGGGACCGTCGCCTGACTGGCTACACGCAGGCGATGCACAGCGCCGGTATCGTCCCGACGGCGTCTGACATCATCCGCAGCGACTACACCGTGGCGGGCGGTCGCCAGGCCGTCGGGGAGTTGCTCAGCCGCCCGAGACCTCCACGAGCCCTGGTCTGTGCCAATGATCTGATCGCGATCGGCGCCCTCGAGGCCGCACGGGACGCCGGGGTGGCCGTTCCCGCCGATCTCGCCGTGATCGGGTTCGACGACGTCGATGCCGCGAGCCTGGTGGCCCCACCTCTGACCACCGTGGTCAACCCGGCCTACGAGATGGGCCGGCAGTGCGGCCGCCTGCTCCTGGATCGTCTGATCGAGGGCTATGACGGTCCACCGCGGAGCGTGGTCGTCCCCACTCATCTGATCATCCGCGCCACCGCGTGATCCCTGCACCGGCTTCCATGGCCTGGCGCTCCGCGCCGCGGCCAGACCCCGATCCCGTCATCCCCCCGGAAGGACCCGATGATGCACGACGCGCTCGACTTGCACGACATGTTCTGGGACGAGGTCGCCCAGCGCCGTGAGACGGGCTACCTGGTGGACGAGGCCGTCGTCGCCGCGGCAGATGTCGACTTCGCCGACCGCAAGGCCGCCTCAGCACTGGTGGACTCCCTGCAGAGCCTGCCGCGATCGCCGGACTGGAGTTACGAGGAGCCGAACGGCCTCCAGGAGATCGTGGCGACGCTGCCCACGCCGACCCAACCGCAGCTGCCCTCACGGACCGACGTCGAGGACAAGATCCACGCCGGGTGGCTGGGCCGGATCGCCGGCTGCAACCTCGGCAAGCCGGTGGAGATGGGCACGCACTGGACCTCGGCGCATCTGAAGGAGTACCTCGAGCTCGCCGGGGCCTACCCGCTGCTGGACTACATCCCCGTCCTGGACCCGATGCCGGAGCGCTTCGAGCTGCGCGAGTTCTGGCTCGAGACCACCCGCGGCAATGTCAACGGCTCCGCCCGCGACGACGACATCGACTACCCGATCCTTGGTCTGCACCTGCTCGAGCAGCACGGGAAGGCGCTCAGCCCGGAGCACGTTGCCCGGGCATGGCTGCTGCTGCTGCCATTCGAGCAGGTCTACACGGCCGAGCGGGTGGCGTACCGCAACCTTGTCCATGGCCTGGCCCCGACCGAGGCGGCGACCTACCGCAACCCGTACCGCGAGTGGATCGGCGCCCAGATCCGCGGCGACGTCTACGGCTGGGTGCACCCGGGCGCCCCCCGTTCCGCGGCGCTGCTGGCCTACCAGGACGCCTGCCTCTCGCACACCGCGAACGGCATCTACGGCGAGATGTGGGCCGCGGCGCTCGTGGCCAGCGCCTTCACTGCGAGCACAGCCCGGGAGGCGCTCGAGAGTTCGCTGGAGCACGTGCCGCCGCGCTCGCGGCTGGCCGAGGTCGTCCGTGACGTGATGAACCAGCACTCCCTCGGGGGAACGTGGGAGGAGGCGCTGGTGCACATTCAGGAGCGCTACG
>JAODNO010000465.1 GCA_025465235.1 Pseudonocardia sp. | reverse complement strand
GAAGTAGGGGCTTTCGCTCGACCAACCGGCTTAACGGATACGCGCAGCTGATCCGGCGGCACCTACGAGCAGGTCTACGACCTGGCGACCCGTCGAGGGGGACAGCAGTCGGGGCACCCCGATCTCCTCATGCTTCCGTCCCTGGCCGGCGAACGCGCGCCTCTGCGCTACCGGGCAGCGAGCCGCATCTCTCTACGGGCTGCGATGGAAGGGATCGACTACTCGGTGAAAGAAATAGCGGCGCTCATGACAACCGACGGCGACGAACAGGAACCGATGCCGTTCTGCGGCGGCGGCCGGCCGGGCCGACCCCGCACCCGGCAGTTGGGGCAACGAATCAGTTCCGGCGGAAACTACGGTGCCGGCGGACCACTCCGCGATATCCCATCCCGGGGCGGAGCGTAGGAGCCGCGGCGCTCTCGCCGACACGCACGGACACCTCGGTTCGACAAGCCCCGGACCGACGTCCCGTGGCCGCGCTGCATCCACAGCCACGGGTCCCGGCAAGACGTTGGGCTTCGCCAGGCGTCGCCGATGCCGGACCGGCTCGCTGCCGCGTCCGGGGGAAGCGGTTCCGCATGCGAGGCGGGAGTCACGCGTCCCGGAGCGCGGGGTGCGCGAGTAACGATCAGAGGTACGGAGAACGAGTGATATCGCCCCAGATGTGTTGAATCCGCACAAACCCCCCCGTCCATACGTTACGGGCGGTCATCGGACGGCGGCATCTCACACCGAACACACACCACGGCCATCAAGGTACCGCCCAGTAGCTCAGAGGGCCCACCGGTTTCGCGCCGAGCGGCCAGCGCCGGTGTGAATCATCCGGCACAGGCAAGGAGGTTCATGGCTCGCTTCCTGGTGGCGCCGACCGCTCAACTGCAAGGCGCCCTGCCGCGCCGCCACCGTCTCCGCCCGCGCCTTGACCACCCTGACGTTCGACCTGTCGGGTCGCGTGCAGGAGTGGCACCCGCCTCCGCCACATCCTGCGGGCGGCACACCAGCCCCCGGGCCACCGCCGTGCTATCGAAGCCAAGCGCGCCGAGCAGCGCCTCGATGATTCGATTCCACGCGGTTCGTTGCCCGGCTCGCTGCCACGGTCCACGGCGACGTCGGGCAGGCAGTGGTGAACAACTCCGTCAGCGGCGCGCTCCCCCGCCGCACCGCGGCGGCGCCTGCAACTGTTCTTGCTCCACACCGAGAACGATGGATACCGCGGCCGGTTAGGGCCCGCATGACCTGAGATGCAAGCGTGACCAGGGCGGCGTCACCACCTCCACCACGCGAGCACCCCATCCACCACACCGCGCCCGGCCACTTCCATCTGCCGTCCGTACGAGAGAAAGCGAGCGGTGGCTCGTGCTGAGATATCTCTTCAGGAGGAGTCTCGGTTGGGTCCTCATGATCATTGTGGCCACCAACCTGACGTACTTCTTGGCGAACTTGTTCCTGGATCCGCGCGCTAATTACCTTCAACTGAGGCCACCTCGAACGCCCGAGCAGATCAGCCGCTCACTGGCCCAGTACAACCTCAGCCCGGACACGCCACTCCTTGGCCGGTGGTGGCACTGGATCACCGATATCGCCCTGCATGGGAACTGGGGCTACTCCCCGGTCGGCGACAGCGTGAACACCCAGATCGCCTTCCGTATCGGTGTCAGCGCACAGCTCGTGCTGCTCTCGCTGATCTTCTCGGCGATCATCGGTATCGCTCTGGGGGTCTACACCGCGTCGCGCCAGTACCGCTTCGGTGACCGATTCCACCAGGGACTGTCGATCATCACGTTGAACATCCCGACTGTCGTCGCTTCGCTGGTGGTGGTCCTGCTCGCGATCGCACTCAACCAATCGCTCGGCACCACCCTGCTCTTCGTGGCAGGCGCACAGTCCCCCACAGTGAGCGGGTTCTGGCCGCTGGTCGTGGACCGCATCCAACACCTCGTCCTGCCGACCATCTCTCTCACCGTGATCAGCTACGCCGGTTATCACCTGCTGCAGCGCTCGCTGCTCCTCGACAACATCAACTCCGACTACGTCCGGACGGCACGGGCCAAGGGGCTGACCCGCCAGGAGGCCATCCGCCGACACGGGCTGCGGACATCGCTGATCCCGGTCGCCACCTCCATCGCCTTCGCGATCCCGGCTCTGTTCACCGGGGCGGTGATCACTGAGACGATCTTCGCCTGGCAGGGCATGGGCCAGTACTTCACGACGACCATCAGCAAGAACGACGTCAACGGCGTGGTTGCCGTCGCGGCTTTCGGCGCCTTGATGACAGCGATCGGCGCCATCCTCGCCGACATCGCCGTAGTGGCGCTCGACCCGAGGGTGCGGGTGACCGGCTCATGAACGCGAACCTCCCTGAACTGCAGCCCAGGATCGACGACGTCGACACCCAGTTGTCCCCGCTCGAGGAGCGGGCCGCGACCCGGGGCCGGCGCCTCACCCGGCGCCGCCTCTACCTCCGCCGGTTCCTGCGCAACAAAGGCGCGGTGGCCGGGCTGGTCATCCTGGCCCTGCTGATCCTCTTCGCGCTCCTCGGGTCGTTGTTCACTCCCTACGTCTTCAACGACGTCGACTTCACGAGCCTGACCATGCCGCCCTCTCCAGAACACGTGTTCGGGACGAACGAGACCGGGAACGACACTTACGCCCAAGCCGTGCACGGTCTGCAGCGGTCTCTGGTCATCGCACTCTCGGTCTCGCTGCTCACGACGTTGATCTCTGCATTCGTCGGCGCGGCCGCCGCCTATTTCGGTGGGACCACCGAGAAGGCGATTCTCGGGATCGTGCACTTCCTGATGGTGGTGCCTTCGTTCCTCATCCTTGCCCTGGTGTCGCAGAGCGCCGGGGGCGACTGGAGGGTGCTCATCATCGTCCTGACGGTCTTCGGCTGGATGTACAACGCTCGTGTCGTCTGGTCGCTGGCCACCTCCCTCCGCGAGCGGGAGTACGTCCAAGCGGCCCGCTTCATGGGAGTCGGGTCGATGCGCATCGTGCTGCGACACCTGATCCCCAATATCGGCTCGCTGCTGATCGTCTCGTTCACCATCGGGGTGGTCACCACCGTCCAGGGCGAGACCGCACTCTCGTTCATCGGGTTCGGCGTCCAGCCGCCCGACGTCTCGCTGGGCACCATGCTCAGCGACGGCGCCAACACGGTGTCCAGCGCACCGTGGCTGTTCTACGCGCCGGCCGTCCTGGTCACACTGCTGACCGTCTCGATGGCGCTGATCGGCGACGGCCTGCGCGATGCGCTGGATCCGACCTCTCGATCGGGCGGCCGGGCATGAGCAACTCGCTGCAGTCCCGACCGGTGCTCTCGGTCCGCGACCTCGAGGTTTCCTTCCCCTCCGAGGCCGGCCGCGTGCAGGCGGTCCGCGGCGTTGATTTCGATTTGTTTCCGGGGCAGACACTGGGCATCGTCGGCGAGTCGGGCTCGGGCAAGTCGGTCACCTCGATGGCGGTGATGGGCCTGCTGCCCGATCACGCCGCCATCTCCGGCTCGGTCGCTCTTGAAGACCGCGAACTGCTCCAGCTCAACGACCGTCAGATGTCGAAGATCCGCGGTCGCGATTTCGGAATGATCTTCCAGGACCCGTTGTCGTCGTTGACGCCGATCTTCAGCGTCGGCCGGCAGATCGTCGAAGCACAGCAGGTCCACCAGGAGGTGAACCGGAACCTGGCATGGAAGCGGGCGGTGGAACTGCTCGACCTGGTCGGGATCCCGAACGCGGCGGACCGGGCGCGCTCATTCCCGCACGAGTTCTCGGGTGGGATGCGACAACGTGTGGTGATCGCGATGGCGATCGCCAACAATCCGCGTGTCATCATTGCGGACGAGCCGACCACAGCCCTGGACGTGACGGTCCAGGCGCAGATCCTCGAGGTCCTCGAGCTCGCCCGGACCGAGACCGGCGCCGCGCTCATCCTGATCACTCATGACCTCGGCGTCGTGGCCGGAACCGCCGACGAGGTCATGGTGATGTACGCGGGTCGACCGGTGGAGAAAGCTCCGGTCGATGAGCTCTTCGCTCGCCCCCGGATGCCGTATACGATCGGCCTGCTCGGGGCCGTCCCGCGGGTGGACGCCGCGGAGCGCCGTCCATTGGTGCCGATCCAAGGCAATCCGCCGCTCCTGATCGACCAGCCGCCGGGCTGCCCGTTTCAACCCCGCTGCCCCATCTCGGTGCCCGAGTGCGCGGCCCAGGAACCCGAGCTCGCAGTCCTGCCGACCACGCACCCCGGCTCGCACTCCGCAGCCTGCATCCGAGCGGGCCAGATCCACGACGGCACGATCACCGGGGCCTCGGTCTACCCGGTGCAGCAGGCCTCGCCGGCGCCGTCAGAGGTGCTGCCCCGAGAGCAGCGCGGCACCGTGCTCGAGGTGAAGGCGCTGACCAAGACCTTCCCTCTGCTCAAGGGCACTTTGCTGAAGCGCAGGGTGGGATCGGTGTTCGCCGTCTCGGGCGTCGACATCGATATCCGGCAGGGCGAGACGCTTGGTCTCGTCGGCGAGTCCGGTTGCGGGAAGACCACCACCCTGCTCGAGATCATGAACCTTCGCCCACCCGATCACGGCAGCATCCGGATTGGGGGTGTCGATGTCGCGGGCCTGAAGGGCAGGGGCCAGGAACGCGCTCTGCGACGCAAGCTGCAGATGGTGTTCCAGGACCCGATGGGGGCGCTGGACCCGCGGCTGACGGTCTTCGACATCCTGGCCGAGCCCTTGCAGGCTGTGGGTGAGTCGGACCGGGCGACCATCGAGAGCCGGGTCGGCGAGCTGATGGAACTGGTGAGGCTCGACCCCGAGCAGAGCGATCGCTTCCCGAACGCGTTCTCGGGAGGACAACGCCAGCGCATCGGGATCGCCCGCGCGCTGGCCACCAAACCCGAGCTGCTGGTGCTGGACGAGCCGGTCTCCGCGCTGGACGTCTCCATCCAGGCCGGGGTGATCAACCTGCTCAACGAGCTGAAGGCCAAGCTCGGGCTGTCCTACCTGTTTGTGGCGCACGACCTGTCGGTGGTGCGCCACATCTCGGACCGCGTCGCCGTGATGTACCTCGGCCGCATAGTCGAGATCGGCACTGTCGACAGGGTCTTCGAGGACCCCCGCCATCCGTACACGCAGGCGCTGCTCTCGGCGATCCCGGTACCCGACCCTCAGGTCGAGCGGGCACGCGAACGGGTGATCCTCCGTGGGGACCTGCCCAGCGCGACCGACTCCTCCCCCGGCTGTCGCTTCGTCAGCCGGTGCCCCCTGCACCTGACCCTCGACGACACGCACCGCGCCCGCTGCGCCGGAGAGACCCCCGAGCTCTCCGGGAGGGAGGCCTCCGACCATCTGAATGCCTGCCACTTCCGCTGATGCCCCCGGGAGCCGGTCGCTGACTGCGCGGCGCCTCCAGCACCTGATGAGAAAGAAACCGAACATGCATGTCCTGAAGAAAACCGCTGCCCTCGCGGCCACCGCCGTGGTGTCGGTGGCGCTGGTCGCCTGCGGCAGCACCGCATCGAACGGCCCCAACGGTGGCGGGGACACTGCCAAGTCGCTGGCCAACAAGACCGCATTCAACCCGCAGCCCTACGACAACATCAAGGACGGTGGCACGCTCACCACCTCGTTGGCGGAGATCTCCCCCCAGTTCAACCTGTGGCAGGGTGACGGCACCGCCTACACGCGGTCGGTCTGGAACTGGTACAACCCGCTGCTCATCACCTTCACCGCCGACGGAGACGCCGTCTTCAACCCGGACTACCTCACGGACGTGAAACCGGAGACCGTCGACGGGAACACCCGGATCACCTACACGATCAATCCGAAGGCCACCTACAACGACGGCACACCCATCGACTGGACGTCGTTCGAGGCGGTGTGGAAGGCGAACAGCGGTGCTGACCCCGCGTACATCGTCAGCTCGAGCGACGGCTACGACCGCATCACCTCGGTGACCCAGGGCGGGGACTCCCACCAAGCTGTGGTCACGTTCAGTGGTATCTACCTGTGGTGGCAGAGCCTTTACAACAACCTGCTCAATCCGAAGTCTCTCGCGCCCGACGTGTTCAATCAGGGGTACGTGAACACTCCACATCCGGAGTGGGGTGCCGGACCCTATTCGATCAGCAAGTTCGATCAGCAGAACGGCACCATCACCTTCGAGCACAACCCGAAGTGGTGGGGCAAGAAGGGCAAGCTCGACACGCGGACCTTCATCGCGATGGAGTCCTCGGCCGACATCAACGCCTTCAAGAACGGCCAGCTCGACGCCGTGTCAGTCGGCAACAGGGACCGCCTGGCACAGGTCACCGGGCAACCCGGAACCGAGATCCGCAAGGGCCCCTCACTGCAGGTCGACTACTTTACACTCAACGGCACCAGCCCGATCTTCTCCGATCCTCAGGTGCGCAAGGCAATATTCGAGGGCATTGACCGGAAGCAGATCACCGAGTTCCATTTCCAGGGCCTCGGATACTCGGCGGACCCGGTCGGATCGTTGAACCTGCTGCCCTTCCAAACGGGCTACCAGGACGACTTCGGCAAGGTCATAACTTTCGACCCCGAGCAGGCTAAGAAGGACCTCGACGCCGCCGGGTGGACCGTCGGCCCGGACGGCATCCGTGGCAAGAACGGGCAGGCCCTCGAGTTCAGCTACGTCAATACCGGCGACGACGCCGTTGGCAAGGCAGTGTCGGGTGGGACAGCTGCGATGATGAAGAACATCGGCGTCAAGATGAACATTCGCCAGGTCCCGTCGAGCGACTTCTCGAAGATAGTCACCGGAAAGCAGTTCGACATGTTCTACTCCGGCGCAGTGCAGTCCGACCCCTACGGGATCGCCTACGTCTGCCAGCTGTTCTGCTCGGACACGCAGTTCATCAAGTCCGGCGTGAACAACCCCGCGAACGACGCACTGATCAAGTCGGTGAACACGCTGCCCACCTCCGAGGAGCAGTACGCGAAGGCCTCCGAAGCAGAGGTGGCGGCCTTCAAGACCTACGGCGTCATGCCCACGGTCAACCTGCCGGCGATCTACGCTGTCAAGACGGGCCTGGCCAACTACGGTTCGGGCCGCTACTTCGCCGCCACTCCGGAGAACATCGGTTGGCAGAAGTAGCCATTCCGCGCTAGGAGGCTTGCGCGGAGCAGGGGCCGACCGGACATCGGTCGGCCCCTGCTCTGCGTGACTCGACTCTCGCCCTCGCAAGTACGCCGGCCGGCGGCCGCCACGGTGCGCGGATCCGAGCCGAACCGACGCCGGCGCGGGCAGGAACTCAGCCCTCGCGCGCGTCCAGCACGTCCATCCAGCCACCCGCGCGCCAGTACTCGCCTGACTCGCGCGCCAGCAGCTGGTGGTCCACCAGGTAGCGGCGCAGGGTGGCATGGTCGGCGGCCCCACCCTCGGTCCACGCCCGCAGCGCCGCGTCCACCTCGCGCTCCGGGTAGCGGCGACCGGGCTCGAAGCTCTGCGCCACGTGCTCCAATACCAGCCGGCGCTTGGTCCCCTGCGCCGGGAACGACAGCAGCCGCCCGTCGCGCACGAACCGGGCGACGACCTGCTCGACGCCCGGGTCGGCGTAGCCGAGGTCCTCGGCGGGGACGACGGGCGCCGCAGATCTCGCGGCCTCCTTGAACAGCTCGGCCCGCACTTCGAGCCCGTCGTCGACGAGCCCGCCCGCTTGGAGCTTCTGCAACGCCCGCCCGACCTCCCGCGGGGCGAGGCCTGTGGAGGCGCCGACGTCGGCGGGCGTGCGTGCGCCGAGCAAGAGTGCGGCAACGACACGCAGGCGGTCGGGCTCGGCAAGCAGCCCGACGATCTCGGCAGGGGTCACGGCAGGCGAGGCTACCGGGGTCGTAAGGGATACGCGCACACGTATCCACGCACTGACGGCGTCCGCCACATGTAGGACAGAACGGCACAATCAGCTCGAAGGCGAATTCACAGACACGCATTCTCAGCACGGACAAATGGCGAGAATTGCGCCGAGCTTCTCCGGCGGGATTCATTGATCCCATCCCGCGGGTACAATCGGACATTGATCGGTTGACGACCTGCACGAGAGAGAGCGAGTACCGGCCGCGTGCTGAGATACCTTCTCAAGAAGATTCTCGGTTGGCTACTCATGATCATCGTGGCCACCAACCTGACATACTTCCTGGCGAACCTCTTCCTGGACCCGCGGGCCAACTACCTGGAGCTGAGGCCGCCTCGGACCGCTGAGGAGATCGACCGCTCGCTGGCGCAGTACAACTTGAGCCCGGCCACGCCGCTACTCGACCGCTGGTGGCACTGGATCACCGGCATCGTCCTGCATGGGAATTGGGGTTACTCCCCCGTCGGCGACAGCGTCAACACCCAGATCGCCTTCCGGATCGGTGTCAGCGCGCAGCTCGTGCTGCTGTCGATGATTCTCTCCACGGTCATCGGCATCGCCCTCGGCGTCTACACTGCGTCGCGTCAATACCGCTTCGCCGACCGGTTCCACCAGGCACTGTCGATCATCACGATCAACGTTCCGACCGCCGTCGCCGCACTCGTGGTGGTCCTGCTCGCGATCCTGCTCAACCAGTCACTCGGCACCACCCTGCTCTTCGTCGCGGGCGCGCAGTCCCCGACGGTGACCGGGTTCTGGCCGCTGGTCGTGGACCGGATCCAGCACCTCGTCCTGCCCACCATCTCGCTGACGGTGATCAGCTACGCCGGCTACCACCTGCTGCAGCGCTCGCTGCTCCTCGACAACATCAACTCCGACTACGTGCGGACGGCGCGGGCCAAGGGCCTGACCCGCCACGAGGCCATCCGGCAACACGGGCTGCGCACGTCGCTGATCCCCGTCGCCACCTCCGTCGCGTTCGCGGTTCCCGCGCTGTTCACCGGAGCGGTGATCACCGAGACGATCTTCGGTTGGCAGGGCATGGGGCAGTACTTCACGTCGACGATCAGCAAGAACGACGTCAACGGCGTGGTCGCCGTCGCCGCGTTCGGCGCGCTGATGACCGCGATCGGCGCGATCCTCGCCGATATCGCCGTCGTGGTCCTCGACCCGCGAGTGCGAGTAACCGGTTCATGACCACCGATCTCCCCGGCCTGGGCCCGACGGTCGACCTCGACGCGGAGCCGTCCATGCCCGAGAAACGTCCTCTGCGCGGTGGCACCCGCCTGAGCAGGCATCGCCTCTACCTGCGCAGGTTCCTCCGCAGCAAGGGGGCGGTGGCCGGGCTGGTGATCCTCGGCCTCCTGGTGCTGTTCGCGCTGCTCGGCGGCCTGTTCACGCCGTACTCGTACAGTGATGTCGATTTTGCGAGCCTGGGGGCCCCACCCTCACCCGAGCACGTGTTCGGCACCAACAATGCCGGCAACGACACGTTCGCCCAGGCCGTCCACGGTCTGCAGCGGTCGCTGATCATCGCAGTGTCGGTGTCGCTGCTCACGACGATCATCTCGGCGTTCGTCGGTGCCGTCGCGGCCTACTTCGGCGGCACCACGGAGCGAGCGGTCCTCCGGATCGTGCACTTCCTGATGGTGGTGCCCTCGTTCCTGATCCTCGCCCTGATCTCGCAGAAGGCCGGCGGCGACTGGAGGGTGCTCATCGTCGTCCTGACGGTCTTCGGCTGGATGTACAACGCACGCGTGGTGTGGGCTCTCGCCACCTCGTTGCGCGAGCGCGAGTACGTCATGGCAGCCCGCTTCATGGGCGTCGGTCCGGTTCGGATCGTGCTACGCCACCTCATCCCGAACATCGGATCGTTGCTGGTCGTGACATTCACCATCGGGGTAGTGGCGACCGTGCAGGGTGAGACGGCCCTGTCGTTCATCGGGTTCGGGGTGCAGCCCCCGGACGTCTCGTTGGGAACCATGCTCAGTGACGGCGCCCAAACCGTGTCCAGCGCACCCTGGCTGTTCTACGTCCCGGCGGTGCTCGTCACGCTCCTGACCGTCTCGATGGCGCTGATCGGTGACGGGCTGCGCGACGCGCTGGATCCGACGTCCCGAGCTGGAGGCGGGGCGTGATCGTGACACCGGACATCAATCCCGTGCTCTCGGTCCGCAACCTCGAGGTCTCCTTCCCCTCCGAGGCCGGTCGGGTAGACGCGGTCCGCGGCGTCGACTTCGACCTGTACCCGGGCCGCACCCTCGCAATCGTCGGCGAGTCGGGCTCCGGCAAGTCGGTCACCTCGATGGCGGTGATGGGTCTGCTCCCGGACTACGCGACGGTGTCCGGCTCCGTGACCTTCGGGAACAGAGAGCTACTCGACCTCGACGACCGGCAGATGTCCGAGATCCGCGGACGGGAACTCGGGATGATCTTCCAGGATCCGCTGGCGTCATTGACACCGATCTTCACCGTGGGCCGCCAGGTCGTCGAGGCGTTGCAGATCCACCAGAGCCTGGATCGGAAAGTGGCGTGGAAACGGGCGGTGTAGCTGCTCGACCTGGTCGGCATCCCGAACGCGGCGGTGCGAGCACTGTCGTTCCCGCACGAGTTCTCCGGCGGGATGCGCCAACGCGTGATGATCGCGATGGCGATCGCCAACAATCCGCGCGTCCTCCTCGCCGACGAGCCGACCACCGCCCTGGACGTCACGGTGCAGGCGCAGATCCTCGATGTCCTCGAGCTCGCGCGGGCCGAGACGGGAGCGGCGCTCATCCTGATCACCCACGACCTCGGGGTCGTCGCCGGTACGGCCGATGACGTGCTGGTCATGTACGCGGGCCGGCCGGTGGAGAAGGCCGCGGTCGGCGAGTTGTTCGCCCGGCCCCGGATGCCCTACACGATCGGACTGCTCGGTGCCGTCCCGCGGGTGGACAGCGCGGAGCGCCGTCCACTCCTGCCGATCAACGGCAACCCGCCGCTCCTGGTCGACCTACCTGCGGGCTGCCCGTTTCGGCCCCGCTGCCCGATCTCGGTGCCGGAGTGCGCAATCGAGGAACCGAAGCTGGCGCCGGTGTCCGGATCGGTTCTCGGTGGGATGCATGCCGCCGCCTGCATCCGCTCCGGTCACATCGAGGGCGGCCGGGTCGACGGCGTGGCGATCTACCCGGTGCCACCCGTGCCCGTGGCCCCATCGGCCGCGATACCCCGCGAGCAGCGGCCCGCCGTGCTCGAACTGGACGGCATCAGCAAGACGTTCCCGCTTCTCAAGGGAAAGCTGCTGAAACGGCGCGTGGGGTCGGTGTACGCAGTCTCGGATATCCGGCTCGACATCCGCCAAGGCGAGTCGCTCGGGCTGGTCGGCGAATCAGGTTGCGGGAAGACCACCATGCTGCTGGAGATCATGAACCTCCGTGAGCCCGAGCGGGGCAGCATCAAGGTCGCCGGTGTCGATGTCGCGCATCTGAAAGGACGGGGCCAGGAACGCGCCCTGCGACGCAAGCTGCAGATGGTGTTCCAGGACCCGGTGGGGGCGCTCGACCCGCGGCTGACGGTCTTCGACATCCTGGCCGAGCCGCTGCGGGCCGTGGGCGAGGCGGACCGGGTGGCGATCGGTCACCGGATCGACGAGTTGATGGCACTGGTCGGACTCGACCCGGAGCACAGCGACCGGTTCCCCACCGCCTTCTCCGGAGGACAGCGCCAACGCATCGGCATCGCCCGCGCCCTGGCCACCAACCCATCGCTGGTGGTGTTGGACGAACCGGTCTCGGCCCTGGACGTCTCCATCCAGGCCGGCGTGATCAACCTCCTGAACGGTCTGAAGGCCGAGCTCGGGCTGTCCTACCTGTTCGTCGCGCACGACCTGGCCGTGGTGCGGCACATCTCGGATCGGGTCGCCGTGATGTACCTGGGCCGCATAGTCGAGATCGGGGCCGTCGAGGAGGTCTTCGACAATCCGCGACACCCGTACACCCAGGCGCTGCTCTCGGCGATCCCGGTTCCCGACCCGCAGGTCGAGCGCACAAGAGAACGGGTGGTGCTCCGCGGCGACCTACCCAGCCCGACCGACTCCTCCCCCGGCTGCGGGTTCGTCAGCCGGTGCCCCCTGCACCCGAGCCTCCAACCCGCGCAGCGCACCCGCTGCATGGGCGAGACCCCGGAGCTGACCCGGACCGGGGACACCGACCAGCTGAACGCCTGTCACTTTCGCTGATGCTCGGCGAGGCAGACCCGCTGTCGATTCGGCGCACCCAGCACCTCATCAGCCAGTACCTCATCAGAAGGAAACCGACCAT
The DNA here is from genome assembly GCA_025465235.1 of Pseudonocardia sp. Taxonomy (GTDB): domain Bacteria; phylum Actinomycetota; class Actinomycetes; order Mycobacteriales; family Pseudonocardiaceae; genus Pseudonocardia. The sequence continues at coordinate 3,549 of JAODNO010000465.1, read as the reverse complement.
GCACGTCTTGAAGCGAACCGCTGCACTCGCGGCCACCGCCGTGCTGTCGGTGGCGCTGGCGGCCTGCGGCACCGGATCGAACGGGGGCGACGTCAGCGCCCAATCGCTGGCGAAACAGGTCGCGTACAACCCGCAGCCCTACGACAACATCAAGGATGGAGGCACGCTCACCACGTCAATGCCGGAGATCTCCCCTCAGTTCAACAGTTGGCAGGGCAACTCCACCGCTTACACAGGGGCGGTGTGGGACTGGTACAACCCGGTTCTCATCACGTTCACTGCCGACGGGCAGGCCGTCTTCAACCCCGACTACCTCACGGACGTGAAGCAGGAGACCGTCGGCGGCAACACCCGGGTCACCTACACGATCAATCCGAAGGCCACCTACAACGACGGGACTCCCATCGACTGGACGTCGTTCGAGGCGGTGTGGAAGGCCAACGGTGGCACTGATCCGGCCTACATCGTCAACTCCAGCGACGGTTACAACCAGATCCGGTCCGTGACCCAAGGAGTGAGCTCACGACAAGCGGTGGTCACGTTCAACGGCCTCAACCTGTGGTGGCAGAACCTGTTCGGCACTCTGCTCAACCCGAAGGTCCTGTCCCCCGGCGTGTTCAACCAGGGGTACGTCAACAACCCGCACCCGGAATGGGGCGCCGGACCCTACACGGTCAGCAAGTTCGATCAGCAGAACGGCGTCATCAGCTTCGAACGCAACCCGAAGTGGTGGGGCAAGAGGGGCAAGCTCGACTCGAGGACGTTCCTCGCGATGGAGTCCTCGGCCGACATCAATGCGTTCAAGAACGGCCAGCTCGACGCCGTGTCGGTCGGCAGCAAGGACCGGCTGGCGCAGGTCACCGGGCAGCCAGGCACCGAGATCCGCAAGAGCGCCTCACTGCAGCTCGACTACTTCACACTCAACGGCACCAGCCCCGTTCTCTCCGACATCCGGGTGCGCAAGGCGATCTTCGAATGCATCGACCGCACGGAGATCGCCAAGGTCCAGCTCCAGGGCCTCGGCTACACGGCGGATCCGGCCGGTTCGATGAACCTGCTGCCCTTCCAGGAGGGCTACCAGGACGACTTCGACAAGGTCGTCACCTTCGACCCCGAGCAGGCGAAGAAGGATCTCGACGCCGCCGGATGGACGGTCGGCCCGGGTGGCATCCGGGTGAAGAACGGCCGGCCTCTCGAGTTCAGCTACGTCAACACAGGGGACGACCCCATCGCCAAGGCAGTCGCCGGCGCGACCGCGGCGATGTTGAAGAACATCGGCATCAGGCTGGACATCCGGCAGGTTCCGTCGAGCGACTTCTCCAAGATCGTCGCCGGGCAGCAGTTCGACATGTTCTACTCCGGCGTGGCGCAGTCCAGCCCGTACGGGATCGCCAGCATCTGCCAGCTGTTCTGCTCGGACTCCCAGTTCATCAAGTCCGGCGTCAACAGTCCCGTGAACGACACGCTGATCAGGTCCGTGAACACGTTGCCCACCCCACAGGAGCAGTACGCGAGGGCTTCCGAGGCGGAGACCGCGGCGTTCACGACCTTCGGAGTGATGCCCACGGTCAACCTGCCGGCGATCGACGCGGTCAAGAAGGGCCTGGCCAACTACGGCCCGGGGCGCTACTTCAGCACGCCACCGGAGAACATCGGGTGGCAGAAGTAGCACTCGTGCGCGGATACGAGTGCCAGAGCGCTCGTATCCACGCACGGGCGCGTCAGCGCATGGTGAGGTCGGCGATTCGGGCCCGGTGGGCGTCGGCGTCGCCGAACTGGCCGGCCAGCCGCTTGGCGCGCTTGTAGTAGAAGTGCGCCTCGTGCTCCCAGGTGTACCCGATCCCGCCGTGGTACTGGATCATCGCGGCGGTCGCCCCGATGGCGACGTCGCTCGCCTTGGCCTTCGCCACCGAGACGGCGAGCGGGGCGTCGGCCGACCCGCCGTCGACGGCGTGGGCTGCGTAGAGCGCCGCGTGCTCCGCCATCGTCACGCCGATGTGCAGGTCGGCCAGCGCGTGCTTGATCGCCTGGAACGACCCGACCGAGACGCCGAACTGCTGCCGCTCGCGGTCGTAGGCGACGGTGCGGGAGATCGCCTCGCGGGCGATGCCGACCAGGTCGGCGGCGACGAGAACGGTGGCGCGCGCTGCGAGCTGGTCGACCACCTCGGCGGTGGACCCCGGAAGTGCCTGGCCCGCGGCGGCCTCCACCGCGGCGAGCCGAACGCTGCCGTCGTAGGAGCCCTGCCGAACGGCCGAGGCGCCCTCGACCAGTGCGAGCCCGTCGGCGGAGCGGGCGACGACGACGTCGGCGATCTCGCCGTACTCCACCGCAGGCAGCGTGCCCGGCACGCTGCCGCGCAGGGTCAGGGCGCCCACGGCGTCACCACCGGCCAGCCGGGGGAGCCAGGCCGCCCGCTGCTCGTCCGACCCCGCCAGCCGGATCGCCTCCGCGGCGAGCACCGTGCCCCGCCATGGCCCCGGCGCCACGCCGGCGCCGAGCGCACGCGCGATCACCTGCGCCTCGACCAGCCCCAGTCCGAGCCCGTCGTGCTCCTCCGGAACGAGCACCGCCAGCCAGCCCTGCTCGGCGGCGGCCTTCCAGAGCGACACGGGGTGCCCGTCGCCGGACGGATCCTCGACGACGGCGCGGACGGCCTCGAGGTCAAAGCGGTCGGCGAGGTAACCGCGCACCGCGGCGGCGAACTCGCGCTGGTCCTCGGTCAGTGCGAAGAACATGACCAGCTCCTATCGCGGCAGGCCGAGCACGCGCTCGGCGGTGATGTTGCGCTGCACCTGCGAGGACCCACCCCAGATCGTGACGGATCGGGACCACATCGACTGCGCGTGCAGCGGCCGGAGGTCGAGACCGTCGATCGCATCGAGGGTGGCGTACTCGCCGAGGACGTCGTCGAAGGTCTCCCACAGGTCCTGGAAGGTCTCCGACCACTGCAGCTTGGTCATCGACGCCTCGAACCCGAGGTCGCGCCCCTGCTCCACCTGCGTCAGCACGTGCATCGCGTGCAGTCGCAGGCATTCCAGCTCGGTGAGGACGCGCGCGAGCTTGTCACGCACCACCGGGTCGCCGTCGCGCCCGAGCTTCTTCGCCACCGCCACGATCTCGTCGTACTGCCTGCGGAACTCCGTGTACTGGGCGATGCCGGACGCGCCGCGTTCGAAGGAGAGCAGCAGCATCGCGGTGCGCCAACCGTCGCCGATCTCCCCGAGGCAGTCGGCGGCGGCCACGCGGGCGTCGGTGAAGAACACCTCGCCGAACTCGCTGGCCCCGCTCATCTGCTTGAGCGGTCGCGCCTCGACGCCGGGCTGGTGCATGTCGATGAGCAGCATCGAGATGCCGCGGTGCTTGGCCGACCCGGCCTCCGTGCGGACCATCGTGAAGATCTTGTCGCCGTGCACGGCGTTGGTGGTCCACACCTTCTGGCCGTTGACCACGAAGTCGTCGCCGTCGCGCACGCCCCTCGTAGACAGAGCGGCGAGGTCGGACCCCGCGCCGGGCTCGGAGAAGCCCTGGCACCAGATCACCTCGTTG
>JAODNO010000453.1 GCA_025465235.1 Pseudonocardia sp. | reverse complement strand
CTCACGAACGCGACGCTGCCCTACGTGTTGGCCCTCGCGGGACGCGGCGTGGCCGGCGCCGCCTGCGACGATCCCGCGCTCGCTGCGGGCGTCAACGTGGCGGCAGGACACATCGTCCAGCCCGAGGTGGCCGCGGCCCACGGGATGCCTGCCGTACCGCTGCAGGACGTCCTCGGAGATCTCCCGCGGCCCGGCCGGGATTGACCTGTCCTGGCCCGCGGTGCGAACCTCCTGCCGCGCCGGGCACGATGACGCGAGCAAGCTGACCGCTCGAACACGACTGCTTACGCCTGGTGCTTGCCCGTGGGGTCCGCGGGCCCGGGCACCGTGTCGAGGGGAGAGAACGAGCCGTATGGCGGATGGTGCACTGGGCGCGGTCTTCCGGGTGCGGGAGTTCCGTGTCGTCTGGGTGGCCGAGCTGCTGTCGATCGCGGGCGACCAGTTGGCTCGTGTCGCCCTCGCCGTTCTGGTCTACGGCCGCACCGGCTCGGCCGCGTGGGCAGCCGCCACCTACGCACTCACCTTCCTGCCCGCGCTGCTCGGCGGGGTGCTGCTTTCCGCCCTCGCCGACCGGTACCGCCGCCGTGAGGTCATGATCGCGTCGGACGTCCTGCGAGCCGTGCTCGTCGGCGCCATGGCGATCCCGCGGCTTCCGCTGTGGGCGCTCTGTGCGCTCCTCGTCGTCGTCGTGCTGCTCGGCTCGCCCCACACCGCCGCCCAGGGCGCGCTCCTGCCCGAGATCCTGCACGGGGAGCTCTACGAGCGCGGACTCGCCGTCCGGCAGATCACGAGCCAGACCGCGCAGCTGGTGGGGTTCGCCAGCGGTGGGGTGCTCGTCGCCGCCATCAGCCCGTCGATGGCGCTGCTGGGCAACGCCGCGTCGTTCGCGCTGTCGGCGCTACTCGTCCGCGCCGGCCTGGTCGACCGGCCACGACCCGGTGCCAGCGACGAGGGCGACGCCCCTGCCGACGCCCCCGTCGGAGGCCTCCGCGGCGCCGTCGCCGCACTGTTCGAGATCGCCACCGACCCCCGGCGGCGCGCGCTCGTGCTGCTCGCGTGGCTCGTCGGCTGGTACGTCGTGCCCGAGGCGCTCGCGGCGCCCTACGCGGCCCAGCTCGGCGAGGGCCCCGCAGTCGTCGGGGTACTGATGGCGGCCGACCCGCTCGGGAGCGTGATCGGCGCATGGCTGTTCGTGCGGTTCGTCCCGGCGCAGACGCGGGCCCGCGTCGTCGGGGTGCTCGCTGTCGGGGCCGGGCTGCCGCTGGTGGTCTGCCTGTTCCATCCCGCCGTTCCCCTCACGCTCGTGCTGTGGGCGGTGTCCGGGATGTTGTCCACCGCCTACCTCCTGCAGACCCAGGCGAGCTTCGTCAGGGCCACGTCGGTGGTGGGTCGCGGACGAGCGATCGGGGTCGCGGCGTCCGGCATCATCGCGGCACAGGGTATGGCCGTGCTCATCGGCGGGGTCCTGGCCGATGAGTGGGACCCGTCCACCGCCATCGCGGTGGCTGGTGCGGTGGGAGCGCTGCTCTCGGTAGGAGCCGCCGTGGCGTGGCACCGGGCCAACCGGCACCATCGCGAGCCGGCCGACACCACTGTGTCGGCGAGCGGCTGATCCTCTCGATGCTCCCGCGGGCCGACGTGTTCGGCCTGCCCGATCTGCCTGACTTCACCAGTTGTGGTTGCGCATGTCGCGCTCCTTCCCGGGGTGGCGGGTGATGGGCCTGCTCACCAGTTGTGGTTGGGCCGCTCGGGTGCTCCTCCGGTCGGCCGGTTGGCGGGTGCGGAGTCACCAGTTGTGGTTGCGCACAAGTTCTCCTCCGGGCAGCGGGAACGTGGTCGTGTTCACCAGTTGTGGTTGCGCATGCAGAGCCTCCTCTCGAGGTCGAAGTGCTTGTGTGCTCACCAGTTGTGGTTAGGCATAGCTGCCTCTTCCCTTCGCGGTGCGGCTGCGGATCGTGATCACCAATTGTGGTTGCGCATTGCTACCTCCGATCGCCGAGCGGATGTCGCGAAATTCCGTCACCAGTTGTGGTTGCGCATGCCGGTCCTCCTTCGGCTCGACTGGGATGACGGAGCGGGTTCACCAGTTGTGGTTGCGCACGGGCTCCTCCTCGGCGGGCAGGCGTGGCCGGGTGCAGCACCCAGGCCGAAGCAGCGGATCGAGACGTGGGGTGGGTTCACCAGTTGTGGTTGCGCACGGGCATCTCCTTGGCCGGGTCGGTGTGGACGTGGTCGGTTCACCAGTTGTGGTTGCGCACGTCTGTCCTCCCTCCTGTGGATGGGGGGTTGCTCGCTCGATTCACCAGTTGTGGTTACGCATGGCGCCTACCTCCTCGCCTCGTTCGCGCTCGACACCGCGGTCTCGGAGAGGTGCCGGTCTTACGGTGGCCAGTCGAATTACGGGCGTGCGAGCGTTCCGCGAGGCTCTCCCGCACAAGTCGTTCGAACCGAGCGGGGGACTATGTTGCATAACGGCGCCAGTTTGCGCCGTGTGAGCCACACGGGCGCCCTGCATTCGGCCTACCTCACTGACCCGGAAGGGGGGTCGTTACGGCCTGTCGCTCCGAGCGGCTTCACTGTGACACGAGCGCTTCGTGATACCGCCCGTGCGGGTAGTCATCGCCGCCGGGCTGCACTACGCTCCCTTCGTCGCCCAGCGGACAGAGAGCGCGGATGGGATCTGAAGGAGCCACGGAGGCGGGCAGTTCTCGGGCCCACCCGATTGCTGTTCGTCGGTGGGCCATCTGGTCGCTCCCGACACGGCTTCTGGCGCCCGTGCTGCTCGTGGAGGCCACCTCGGCAGCGCTCGTCGTCCTCGGGCTGCTCGGCCAGGCCCCGCCGACGCCCGCCCAACTCCAGGTCGCCGGCGTCCTGTGCCTGCTCGGCATCGCGCACACCGAGGTCGCCGTGGGCGTCGAGCGCGTCCGGCGCCGGGTCACCGAGGGCAACCACGTCGACCTGAGCTCGGTGTGGACCTTCGCGGCGGCGGTCGCTCTCCCTGCCTCCTACGCGGCGCTCGTGGCCGTGATCGTCCATTGCCACCTGTGGTGGCGGGCATGGCGGCTGCGCGTTCCCCTCTACCGACAAGTCTTCAGCTCCGCCACCGTGGTGCTCGCGTGTCTCGCGTCCGCCACCGTGCTCGAGCGTGCAGGCGGACCGGCCGAGGTCGGCAGCAACCGTCAGCTGTGGGCGTTGGCGCTCGCCCTGCTCGTCTACACCACAGTCAACAGCTGCCTGGTCGCCGGCGCCATCGCGGTGAGCACCCCCCAGGCCGAGCTCTCCAAGGTGTTCGCACCGTGGGACGAGAACGTGCTCGAGATCGCGACGCTCTGCCTCGGGGCCATCACGGCGATCGCCCTCGGCATCAACCCGTGGCTCGTCCTGCTCGTCCTGCCGCCATTGTTGGTCCTGCACCGGGCCGTCCTCGTGCGGCAGCTCGAGGAGGCGGCCAGCACCGACGGCAAGACCGGGCTGCTCAACGCCGCGGCCTGGCACGCCCAGGCGGAACGTGCACTACGCCGCTCGAACCGGCACGACGGCCCGCGCGGCGTGCTCGTCCTCGACCTGGACCACTTCAAGGCGGTCAACGACACACATGGTCACCTGGCCGGTGACCAGGTGCTCGCCGCCGTGGCCGACGCGATGCGCACCGAGGTGCGCGATCGCGACCTCGTCGGGCGTTTCGGCGGCGAGGAGTTCGTGGTCCTGCTCGCTGGTCTGGAGGGCAGCGGCACGGTCGAGCTGGAAGCGGTGGCCGAGCGGATCCGACGGCGCGTCGCGAACCTGCGGGTCGAGATCCCCACCCCCGACGGCCCGCTGACGGTCGCAGGCCTCACCGTCTCGGTCGGCGTCGCCGTCTCCCCCGCCGAGGGTGGTGACCTGCGGACCCTGTTGCAGATCGCCGACACGGCCCTGTACGCGGCCAAGCGCGCAGGGCGCAATGTCGTGCGGTTGGGGCTCGCCCTGCCCAGTCCGCACCCCGCCCAGCATCCGACGCAGCTGCCGACTGCGGCTGGGGACCCTCCGGCCGCCACCGGCTGACGCCGCCCGTGCGCGGATACGAGTGCTGGAGCACCCGTTTCCGCGCACGACCCCCGTCGCCACGTCCCCCGGCACTATGGAACGCCGTGCTCACTGAGCGTGACGAACAAGCGACAAGGTCCACCCCGAAGAGCGATCACGATCCTCCTGACACGTCATCCACGGCTCACTAGCCTCGGGACACGACACGTTCCCGTGTCGGCGGAAGGAGATCTCGGTCGTGGATCAGCCGTCGCCGCCGACTTCCGGCGGGTGGGACCTGTGGAGGCTGCCGGCCCGGGCCGTCGCCCTCGTCCTCGGCGTGGAAGCCGCCGCCGTCGTGGTCGTCATCACCGGTATCAGCGTCCCGACAGCGGGGGCGGTCGGGCTCGCGGCGTTCCTGACGCTGCTCAGCGTCGTGCACACGGAGCTCGCCACCGGGATCGAGCGGATCCGGCGCCGGGCCGCCGAGACCTCCTACTTCGACCTGAGCTCCGTGTGGACCTTCGCCGCGGCGCTCCTGCTCCCGCCGGTGCTCGCAACGGCCGTCATCGCCGCCGTGTACCTGCACCTGTGGCAGCGGGTGTGGCGCCCGGCGAAGGTGCCGCTGCACCGGCACGTCTACACGACGGCCACGGTCGTGCTCGCGGCGTACGCCGCGCACGCCGTCGTCCAGCAGGCCGGCGGCCTGCCCACCGCTGCCGCCCACGTGGCAGGCGTCGCGGGTATCGGGCTGGCGGTGCTGCTCTACGTCCTGGTCAACACCGTGCTCGTCGCCGCTGTGATCGCCTGTACCAGCGAGCGGGTGGGGGTGCGCGAGCTCCTCGGCCGGTGGGACGACAACGCCCTCGAGGTCGCCACCGTCTGCATGGGCGGGCTGGCCGCGGTCGCGCTCGGCTTCACACCGGGCCTCGTCGCGCTCGTGCTGCCACCGATTCTCGTGCTGCACCGCGCCGTGCTCGTCCATCAGCTCGAGGAGGTGGCGTGCACCGACGCGAAGACCGGGCTGCTGAACGCCGCGGCCTGGCAGGTGCAGGGGGCACGGACCGTACGCCAGGTGCACCGGTCCCGGGGCACGGCCGCCGTCCTGATCCTCGATCTCGACCACTTCAAGCTGGTCAACGACTCGCACGGCCACCTCGTCGGGGACGACGTGCTCGCGGCTGTCGCGGCGGAGCTACGCGCCACGGTGCGTGCACAGGACGTCGTCGGCCGGTTCGGTGGCGAGGAGTTCGTCGTGCTGCTACCCGATCTTCCTCCCGGACCTTCGGGAGACACCGAGATGCGCGCGGTGGCCGAGCGCATCCGCAAGCGCGTCGCGTGTCTCACCGTTCCCGTCGGTACGCCGGACGGCGTCCTCACCGTCAGAGGCCTGTCCGTCTCGGTCGGCGGGGCGGCGGTCCCGACCGACGGCACGAGCCTCGAGCAGGTGCTGAACGCCGCCGACGCGTCCCTCTACGCGGCGAAACGCGAGGGGCGCAACCTCGTCCGCTTCGCGGGTCCTGTCGAGATCCCCAGCCCGCGCGGTGCCACCTGAACGGCATCGCCGGGCCGGGCTCAATGGTCTCTCGTAAGCTGAGCCGGTGACCGTGTTGCGCTCCGTCCGTGGCCCGGCCGATCTCAAGCGGCTGGAGGTCGACCAGCTTGCCCCGCTCGCCGCGGAGATCCGCCGCGAGCTCGTGGCTTCGGTGTCCCGCACCGGCGGGCACCTTGGCCCCAACCTCGGCGTCGTCGAGCTCACCATCGCGTTGCACCGGGTGTTCGACTCCCCGCATGACACCCTCATCTGGGACACCGGCCACCAGGCATATGTGCACAAGATGCTCACCGGTCGGCAGGCCGGCTGGGATCAGCTCAAGAAGACCGGTGGGCTGTCCGGCTACCCGTGCCGGGCGGAGAGCGAGCACGACCACGTCGAGAACAGCCACGCGTCCACCTCGCTGTCCTGGGCCGACGGCATCGCCCGCGCCTACGCGCTCACCGGCCAGCACCGCCACGTCGTCGCGGTGATCGGCGACGGCGCGCTTACGGGCGGAATGGCCTGGGAGGCGCTGAACAACATCGCAGCCGGCGAGCGGAGCCCCGGGGCCGACGGCACAGCAGGCCGCAGGCTCGGCGCCGACGGCGCTGCGGGAGACCGCAACATCGTCATCGTCGTGAACGACAACGGCCGCTCGTACGCCCCGACGATCGGCGGCCTGGCCGACCGGCTGGCCACGCTCCGCCTGCAGCCGGGGTACGAGCGGGTCCTCGACGCGGGCAAGCAGGCCCTCGCGCGCACCCCTGTCGTCGGTGGTGCCCTCTACGCCGGGCTGCACGCCCTCAAGGCCGGCGTGAAGGACGCGTTGAGCCCGCAAGAGCTGTTCTCGGACCTCGGCCTCAAGTACTTCGGGCCAGTCGACGGGCACGACATCGTCGCGATGGAGTCGGCGCTGCGCCGGGCCCGCCATTTCGGCGGGCCGGTGATCGTTCATGCCGTCACGCGCAAGGGCGCGGGCTACCCGCCCGCGGAGAACGACGAGGCCGAGCAGATGCACAGCCCGGCCGCGTTCGACCCGGAGACCGGCCTGCCCACCGGGCCGCCCTCGGTGGGCTGGACCAGCGTGTTCTCCGAGGAGATGGTGGCGCTCGGGGCCCGCCGACCCGACGTGGTCGCGATCACGGCGGCGATGCTGGGCCCCACCGGGCTCGCGCCGTTCGCCGCGGCGTTCCCCGAGCGCTGCATCGACGTCGGCATCGCCGAGCAGCATGCGCTCACCTCCGCCGCGGGGCTGGCCGCGGGTGGGCTGCACCCGGTCGTCGCGCTGTACTCGACGTTCCTCAACCGGGCCTTCGACCAGCTGCTGATGGACGTGGCGCTGCACGGTAAGGCAGTCACCCTCGTGCTGGACCGGGCCGGCGTCACCGGCAACGACGGGCCGTCCCACAACGGGATGTGGGACCTGTCGATCCTCGGGATCGTGCCGGGCATGCGGGTGGCTGCGCCGCGCGACGCCGAGACCCTGCGGGAGGAGCTGAGCGAGGCGGTCGCGATCGACGACGGTCCCACCGCGATCCGGTTCCCCAAGGGCTCGGTGATCGAGTCGGTGCCCGCGGTGCGGCGCCTCGACGGTGTGGACGTCCTGCGCGAGCCCGGCCCGGGCGGCGACCGGGATCCCGCGGTGCTCATGGTCTGTGCCGGTGCGTTCGGTGAGCTCGGCATCGCGGCGGCGCAGCGGCTGGAGCAGCAGGGTGTCATGGTCACCGTCGTCGACCCACGTTGGGTGCTGCCGGTGCCCGAGGTGCTCGTGCGGCTGGCGCGCGAGCACCGGCTCGTCGTCACGGTCTCCGACAGCGGCCGCCACGGAGGGTTCGGTTCCGC
>JAODNO010000436.1 GCA_025465235.1 Pseudonocardia sp. | reverse complement strand
CAGGCCGCGCGCGACTTCGAGGTGTCGTGGCCGGTGGCGAACACCGCGTTCACGGCCGCGGCCGAGGCTGCGCTGCCGAAGGACACGCCGCCGGTGACGCACCTGGGGATCGACGAGACCCGACGCGGGAAGGCAAAGTTCCGCCTGGTCGAGGCGCCCGACGGCGGTGAGATATGGGAAGTCGTCGCCGACCGGTGGCATGTCGGGCTGGTTGACCTGGTCGGCGGTGCCGGGCTGCTGGGGCAGGTCGAGGGCCGCACCGCGGCGAGTGTGTCGGCGTGGATCGGCGCCCAGACTCGCCAGTGGCGGGCCGGGGTCCAGGTGGTCGCGATCGACATGTGCACCGTGTTCAAAGCCGCGGTGCGCGACTCGCTGCCGCACGTCAGCACGTGGTGGCCGCAGATCCTCGCCGCGATCACGACCGGCGTCACCAACGCCGAACCCTGATCGGGAAGTGCATAAAGGATTCATATAAAGCTGCTATGCTTCAGGCGTGAGTCGCCGAGACGCCGCGCACGGCGCTTCCGATGCCATCGGGTCAGCCCTCTACGGTCTGGCCACCAGGGCCGTGAGACGCCTTCCCCGCGACATGAGCCTGACGTCCGCCGCCACCTTGGCCACCCTGGACAAGACCGGCCCGCGACGGATCACCGATCTGGCGGTGGCCGAGGGCGTCACCCAGCCCGCGATGACCGTCCTGGTCCGGGTGATGGAGGAATCCGGGCTGGTCGAGCGGAAGGGCGATCCGTCCGACAAGCGGGTCACGCTGGTGTGCCTGACCGAGGCCGGCGCGTCGTACGTCCGGACGCGACGCCAGGCGGGCGTCGACGCGTACGCGCGGTTGATCGACGAACTCACCGGTGACGAGGTCGAGGCCTTGGCAGCAGCCCTTCCGGCGCTGCTGCATCTGGCGGAGCTCGAAAGCCACGCCCGAGAGGAGTCGGACCGGTGACCGCGGCCAAGGCTCATGACCAGCCCATGAGCACTGCCCTGATACGTTCCGAGGCACGTCTGCTGGTCCCCGCCCTGATGTTCATCGCCCTGGTCGTGGCGGCGGTCGCCAGCCTCGGGACGCCGCTCATCACCAGCGTGGCGACCACGTTCCACGTCTCACTCGACAGCTCGCAGTGGACGCTGACCATCGCCCTGCTCAGCGGCGCCGTCGCCACACCCGTCCTCGGCCGGCTCGGAGCCGGTCCGCACCGGCGGGCCACGATTCTCGCCACGCTGGCGATCGTCGTCGTGGGCAGCGCGTTCACCGTGCTGCCGCTGCCGTTCGCCTGGCTGCTCGTGGGCAGAGCGGCCCAAGGCGTCGGACTCGGTCTCACGGCGCTGATGATGGGCGTGGCCCGCGACCATCTTCCCGAGGAGCGCAGCGCGGCCACGATCGCCCTGATCTCAGTGGTCTCCATCATCGGAGCCGGCGTCGGCTACCCGCTGGCCGCGCTGCTCGCCGAGTTCGGCGGACTGCGGGCCGCCTACGGCCTCGGCCTGCTCGTCACCGCCATCGCCTTCGTGACCGCGTGGCGCTCCATGCCCGCAGCTCCCGAAGGCCGCTCCGCTCACGTGAACGTGGCCGGTGCGCTCGTCCTGGCGGGTGGACTGCTCCTCGTCCTGTTCCTGGCCGGCGAGAGGAGCCTGTGGAGCCGACACCTCGCCGTGGCGGTGACCCTTGCCGTCGCCGCCGTACTCCTGCTCTGCGTCTGGACCGTTTCCGAACTGCGAACCAAGACGCCCCTGGTCGACGTCCGGGCGGTACGGCACCCGGCGGTCGCCGGGGCGAACATCGCCATGTTCGTCGGCGGGAGCGGCATGTACCTCCTGCTCACGCTCATCACCCTCTACGCGCAGACGCCGCACAGCGCCGGCTACGGCTTCGGACTGACCACCTTCGTGGCGGGGCTGGTCCTCATCCCGTTCTCCGTGCTGGGGTTCGTCGCCGGCAAGCTCACGCCGCGGGTCCGCGAACGGATCGACGGCCCCCTGCTCCTGGCCGGCAGCGCCGCCATCGTCGGCGGCGGGTTCGTCCTGTTCGCCACCGCCCGGTCCAACCTGGCCGAACTGCTCGCGGCCATGGGCGTGCTGGGCTTCGGCGTCGGCAGCTTCTCGGCCGCGATGCCCGGCGTCATCCTGGCCGTCACCCCCAAGAGCGAGACGTCGAGCGCCATGAGCTTCAACTACGTCGTCCGCAGCGTCGGGTACTCCCTGGGCAGCGCCATCGGCGGCCTGATCCTCGCCGCGGGCACCGGCCCCGGCCACCTCTTCCCCGACGACAGCGCCTACACCACCGCGGCGCTGGTCGGCATCGGCGCCATGGCGATCACGACGCTGACAAGCCTCGCTCTCGCTCGCCGACGCTCGTCCGAGACCAACCCGTAAGTCAGATGCACTCATCCCAACACTGGAGGTTCCATGCCCAAGGGCTACTGGGTCAGCGCCTACCGCACCATTTCAGACCCTGAGAAGCTGGCTGCTTACAACAAGCTGGCCCCTCCGGCCGTCAAGGCCGGGGGCGGGCGGGTGCTCGCCCGCGACGGTCGGGTCGTCGCCCACGACGCCGGAATCGCCGAGCGCACCGTCCTGATCGAGTTCGACAGCTTCGAACAGGCGGTCGCCGCACATGCGAGTGCGGCCTACCAGGAGGCGCTGGCCGCACTTGCTGACGGCGTCGAGCGCGACTTCCGCATCATTGAAGGCCTCGACTGACGATCGAGGCTGCGTCGGCGACGAACACGAAGCCGACTGCGGGGATCACCCCGGCTCGTCAGCGCGCCGCACCGTCGCGAACAGCGTCAGGCCAGTGGCATCGGCGGTGATGTCCAGTCCGGCGACGGTTCCCGGCGGCGCGGCGGCACGGACGTCGGCCTCGATCTCGGCGGGGGTGCGTTCGACAAGGTTCCAGCGGCCGATGTGGTTAGCGGCACGGCCGGTGCCCGCGTGCCGTCCGATGTGACCACCCACCTTCGACCCAGACATCCCCGCCGCGGCCCAGGGGTCACCAAATGGCGCCAGGAGTCAGGTCTGGGCCTCGTCCGGCGCGGACGGGAGCCGACGCAGCTTAGGCATTTGCCCGGGCCGTCCTGGCCGGGCCATGCGGCTGCCGAGAATCTGTGCGGCCCGTTTGTCGGATTCGCCAACCCATGCCGCGTAGACCCGCAATGTCGTCGCGCCACCGCCGCCGTGTCCAAGCCGTCCGGCCACAGTGCGCAAATCGACTCCGGCAGAGAGAAGCTCCGTCGCTGAGTAGTGCCGCAGCGCGTGCAGGTGGCTGTCGATCCCCAGCTCCTTGCACATCCGGGCGTAGCGGTGGGTCACGCCGCTCGGGTCGCAAGGACGGTCGCGCTCGGGCCGGTAGGAGAACAGGAACGCCGACGGCGCTGGCTCTTCAGCCAGCTGCCGGCAGAGCGCCGCGTAGCGCTCGTGATGCTCTGTCACCACCTCGACCGTCGCTGGGTCGAGGGAGAGCCGGCGGTGCCTGACGGTTCGACACTCGTGCGGCTCGCCGGATCGGTGCTCGACGTAGGGCTGCCCATCGCA
>JAODNO010000428.1 GCA_025465235.1 Pseudonocardia sp. | reverse complement strand
GCCACAGAAAACAGACCGCCTCGCGGCTTCGGCCGTGAGGTAAGGGTGAAACGGTGGAGTAAGAGCCCACCAGCACCCCGGGTGACCGGGGTGGCTCGGTAAACCCCGCCCGGAGCAAGGTCAAGAGGCTCCCCGTCCTCAGGGACGGGGAGCTGCGCAGGCGTTCGAGGACGGCCCGTCCGAGCCTGCGGGTAGACCGCTAGAGCCTGCCGGCGACGGCAGGCCCAGATGGATGGCCGCCGAACGGTGCGTCGCAAGACGCCCGGGAACAGGATCCGGCTTACAGGCCAGCTCGTCCGCCCCCCGCCTGTGAGCTGCGGAACAAGCGGGTCCCGACATCACTTCGCCTGGTGGTTCTCCCTCTGTCAACCCGATACGCAGCACACCACTTCGAGGTCCAGAGCGGCTGCAGAACTTCACGCACGGGGGACGAGGCGCGGCACCGGCCGGACCAATGAGGACCGGCCCCTTCAACCTGCTCGCGAGGAGGCCGTCGCTCATGGAGCTCTTCGACGTCGTGGTGGTCGGCTCGGGGCCTGGCTCGGAGCCGGTCTGGTCCTCGGCCGACGGCCGCTCGGTCGCCGTCGTGGGGCGCGCACTGGTCCCTGGACGTCGGCGGCATCCAGATCCGCTGTCGGGACCTTGTGCCTGCCACCGGGTCGGTGCCGATCCTCCCGCCGATCGTGGGGCTGCAGTCGATCACGCCGTGGACCAGCGAGCTGCCCCACCGAGCCCTCCCACCACCGTCTCCACCGCACGTCGGCCGTCAGCCGAGCGCCAGCCGCGCCAGGCCGTCCTCTCGGTGGGACAGCGGTACGGGAGACAAATTGATCACGAAGCCGGAGTGCCCGTTTGGGGGTTGCCTGGCCGAGACGGCGGAATGCGTCCCAGATGCGGGTAATGTCCGCGATCCGACCGACGAGATCCGTTCAGCGAGGAACGTGGCGGCTCACCAGGCTGTCGAGCCGATGCGAAGGCCGAGCAGGGACAGGCGAGGCCTCGCTATCGCTAGCAGCACCGGACAGGAGACGGCGATGGACGTCCTACGGAAAGGGGCATGGGCTCCGCGTACGTTTCTCGTCCTGTTGTGTCTCGTCGCGCTGTGCACCGCGTGCACATCGGCGAACAGCTCCTCGCCATCGCTTCCGGCGGATCCGGCCAAGGCCGAAACGGTGATGAAGGCCGTCAGGGACACCATGGCCGATGCCCATCTGAAGGCCGTGATCGTACGCGTCACGATCGACGGCAAGGAGATCGTCACTCAGGCCGTCGGCGATTCGATGACCGGCGTGCCCGCAACGACGGACATGCACTTCCGCAACGGTGCGGTTGCAATCTCCTATGTCTCCACCTTGCTGCTGCAACTCGTCGACGAGAAGAAGGTGAGCCTCGATGACAAGGTGTCGACGTGGCTGCCCGACATCCCGTACACCGACAGGGTGACGTTGGGCCAGCTGGCCCAGATGACCTCGGGCTACGTGGACTACGTGTCGACCCAGGAGCTGACGAACGAACAGTACGGGCAGCCGTTCCGGAACTTCACCCCCGAAGAGCTCATCGCGATCAGCACCAGAAACCCACTCCTCTACGAGCCCGGAACGAACTGGAACTACTCGCACACGAACTACGTGATCCTCGGGCTGGCCCTCGAGAAGATCACCGGTAAGAAGATGGACGCGCTGATGCAGGAGAAGGTGCTGGCCCCCCTCGGGCTCGACAACACCACCGATCCGGGAACGCCCGCGATCACCGAGCCCGTGCTGCACGCCTTCACCTCCGAGCGCCGCCAGACCCTCGAGATCCCCGCCGGCACGCCGTTCTACGAGGACTCGACCTACTGGAACCCGTCGTGGACGATCACCCACGGCGCCATCCAGACCACGAACATCCATGACATGAACGCCACCGCCGTCGCCATCGGGACCGGCACGCTCTTGTCGCCCGAGTCCAACCAGAAGATGCTGACGAAGGACCTGATTGGCAAGACGACGAAACTGGCCGGATGCACCACCTGCTTCCCGCAGGTCGCGGGCTACACCTATGGGCTCGGAATCGTCTCGTCCGGTAACTGGGTGATGCAGAACCCCCTGTTCGCCGGTACAGCAGGATCATTCGCGTACCTGCCCTCGCAGAAAGTGGCCATCGCTGTCGCCGTGACCTTCGACCAGGCCGCTTTCGACCCGACCTCCGGCGCGTACAAGAACTCCGCCGACTTCCTCTGGAGAAAGATCGGAGCAGCGCTCGTTCCCGGCGAGGCCCCACCGATACCAGCCGACGGGCAGTAGCCCTTCGCGCTGCCAGACCGCTGCGCCGTCCGGTGGTCACCGCGCTCGCCGACCGGCGAGCGGAGCCACCCCCGAGCGCCACCAGGCCGCCCATGCCGCCGGCCGGGTGAACAGTGCCGTGATCAGCGGGGTGGGGTCGAAGGAGGAGTCCCGTCGGGTGATGGTGCCATCGGGGATGACGGTCAGCAGATCCATCGCCCGGAACTGCAGCGGGCGTCCGCCTGCGGTCGCGGCGCAGCGGATGCCGACGTAGATCTTGTCGTGCTTGCCGGCCCATCCGACGACGTCACCGCGCAGGTCGGGCAGGAACGCCTGCAGCCGCGCGAACTCCTGTTGCCAGTGCGCCCGGCCGACGCCGTCGGGCATGAGCGGCTGGTGCAATCGAAGGGGCCGGTCCCCGTCAGCGGCTTCTCGTGACGGCTCGTCGAGCGCCTGCCACCAGCGACGCCGGTCGGCTGGGGCGGGTGAGTTGTTCGGCGACGAGGTGGCCGGAGCCGCCGCCGAGGCCGGGCCCGGGGTGGGTCGAGGCGCCGATGTGCCAGAGGCCCGGAATGACGGTGCGGTGCCGGGCGGTGGCGGGACCCGGGCGCCACATCAGGCTCTGATCGAGTTCGGCCGCGCCGCCGTAGGGGTCGCCGCCGACGGCATTGACATTGTGGGCGGTCAGATCTGCCGGGCCGATGAGGTGCCGACCCACGATGTGGGCTCCGAGGCCCGGGGCATGGCGTTCGATGCGCGCGACGACGCGCTCCGCGAGGGCCTCGACCGCCCTTGGGGTCCAGCCCGCGGAGGTGTCGATCTCCCCGGCGGCGTCGCCGAGCAGCTCGCGCGGCATCTCCTGCAGCTGCAGCCACAGCGTTGCCGCTCCCTCGGGGGCGCGGGTCGGGTCGAGGACGTGTTGCTGCCCGAGGACCACGGTCGGACGTCGGGGCAGCAGGCCGGCCTCGGCCTCGGCGCAGGCGATCGCGGTGCTGGCCGACCCGTCGGACAGGTGCACCAGCGGAACCTCGGCGAGGCGTCGGTCGGTCCAGGGCACCGGGCCGGACAGCGCCAGGTGCAACTGCACGGCGGCGCGTCCGTGGCGGTAGCCGACGGCGTCCCGGCGGACGGGGTCGGGCACGGCTCCGGCGGGCAGGAGCTCGGTGTAGAGCGCGGCCGGGGTGACGGAGGCCAGTACTGCCCGTCGCGCCCCCAGGACCACCTGTCCCTCGGGCGTGCGGGCCCGGACCCCCGCGGCGCGCCCGTCGGCGACCTCGATCGCCTCGACGCGGGTGCCGGTGCGCACGGTGACGCCGAGCTCGTCGAGCAGCGCCCGGAAGGCGGTGACGAAGCGGCCCGCGCCGCCGACCACCACGGGCAGGCCGGCGCCGTGCATGGTGGCTGCGAACACCGGGATCATCAGGCCGCCGCTGGCATGGTCGGGGGACAGCCCGGCGTGCAGCAACCACGGAGCCCACAGATGGTCGACCTCACGGCCGCGGAACTCACGCCGGCACCACCCCCGGCCACTGGTGGCGACGTCGCGGGCGTAGGACTCCAGCTCCCCAGGGCCACCGGGGCGGGCCAGGCCGAGCGCGTGGCGGACCAGTGCCGGGCCGCGCAGCTCGCTGCCCAGCAGCCCGCCGATCGCCCCGATGTGAGCACCGACGCGATCCAGGGCAGCAAGGTAGGCGGCGCCGTCGGCGGGGTCGGCGAACTCGCGGGCGGTGGCGGCGGGGTCCCGGTAGGCCATGGTGACCGTGCCGTCATCGGCCACCGACGCGGTCAGGGTGCCGTCGGAGTTGGCGTACTCCAGGCCGTGGCGGTGCAGGTCGGGCCCGAGTTGGGCGTAGGCGGCACCGGTGAGGAACAGCGGGTGCCACGACGACCACGTGTCGTGCACGTAGCCGGGGCGTGTGAGTTCGGCCGACCCGATGAACCCGCCGATGTCGGGGGCGGCGTCGAGCAGCGTCACCGACCAGCCTTCCCGGGCGAGCAGGGCGGCTGCGCACATCCCGTTGATCCCGGCGCCGACGACGATTGCGTCCGAGGCGTCGGCCGGACGACCTGCGGCGGTGGTCGCGCCGGTCATGACACGACCGTCAGGAGCTGGGGCACTGTGTTTCCTCCGGTCCGTCACCCGATTCCTCGGTGATGGTACTGGTCGACCGGTCTGAACAATGATGTGCTTCAGGTTGCGATTTATTCCGATCTGTACGGACATCGCCGGTGAATGCATGCGGTAAGTCGGAATGGTCGAGATGTGATTATTTTCCGGTCACCAGCCGCAGTGGGGGCGACGTACACCAGCGGTTCGGCGAGTTCAAGGGCCTTTAGTTCTCCAGATCCTGTGAGAACGCGCCAAAGCTGTTGATGTCCTATGAGTGACCCATCGCGGGGCAACGATGAGGTGCTGTCCTTCGTCACCTGATCGTGGGGGAACATCATTTTCGGCTGCCCGTGAAAATCATCCTGGTGGTGCTGGTCGTCGCGGTGGTCCTGGGCGGGGCCGCCATCATGGTCGAAGGCCGCGCCGGCGCCGGGAGCCCGGCGGCGGTTGCGCCGAGGTCCGCGCCGGTGGCAGCGCCTGCTCTCGTTGCCGGGGACGCCGCCGGGGTGACGGCGGGGTCAGCAGCGGCGGTGAAGGCGGCGGTGCAGGCGGTTGACGCCCTCGACCGGGCCAGCCCCAACACCAGGTTCGGGGTTGCGGTCCTCGACCGGACCACCGGGCAGCTGGCAGTCGGTGCGGGTGGCGCGACGGCGTTCTACTCCGCCTCGGTGGTCAAGCTCTACACCGTGGTCGCGATTCTGCACCGCGTCGAGGCCGGATCCGTGACGCTCACGGCGGCTGACCGCACCAACATCCAGCAGGCCCTTGTGGCCAGCGACGACCAGGCGATGAACGCGCTGTGGGAGAAGTTCGGCGGGCCGCAGACCGTTGCACAGACCATCAGCCTCGTCGGGCTCAAGGACAGCAGACCGCCGGACGACAGCTCGGAGTGGGGAGAGACGTTGATCTCCGCGCGCGATGTCGTTGCGGTGTACGACTACGTCCTGCGGTCGATGGCGGCGAGCAGCCGGGACATGATCATGGGTGCCCTCGAGCAGGCACAGGACAAGGGGGCCGACGGCTTCGACCAGGCTTTCGGTCTGATCAATCCACCGCGGAAGCCCGATGTCGCGGCGAAGCAGGGGTGGATGTGGATCAGCTCGGACTTCTACCTGCACACCACGGGTGTACTGGGCGCGGACGACCGCTACGTCGTTGCGGTGCTCAGCCGGAACCCTGCGCAGTCGGGTTCCGCTGCGGCCCGGACGATCGTCACCACCGCCGCGTCAGATGCCGAGGCTGCGCTTCCCGGGCCATGGTGACGCGCCCCTCGGGGCAGCGCACGGGCTACGAATCCACCATGCCCCGGTAGTGGGTGGGCCGGTGCCCGGTGACGCGCTTGAAGGCGTTGCTGAACGCACTCTCCGACTCGTAGCCCCACTCCGCGGCGATGGAGGCCACTGACCGGTGGGTGACCTTGAGGGCCTGCTCGGCGGCGCGGATCCGCCACTGCAGGAGGTAGTCCAGCGGGGAGAGCCCCACGAGCGTCTTGAACCGCAGGGCGAAAGCGGACCTGGACATGGCAGCGGACGCGGCGAGTGCGGCCACGGTCCAGCGCCTGCCCGGCTCCCTGTGCATCAGGGCCAGCGCCGTGCCGATCTGGGGATCGCTCAGAGCGCCGAGCCAGCCCAGGGACTGCGGGTCCTCACCCTCGTGATCGGCGAGGTGGCTGCGTAGCACCTGGAGGAAGAGGATCTCGGTCAGGTGCTCGGACATCGCGGTGCGCCCTGGCAGAGCGACGGCGGTCTCGTCGGCGAGCAGTTGGAGGGTCGGATGCAGGACGTGCGCAGGGTGCGTGCTCGCGCCGATCCGGGTGACCGGCGGCAGGCTGTCCAGCAGCAGGGCCGCGGTTGTCTCCTCGACAATGACCATGCCGCCGATCAGCACCGTCCGGTGTGCATCGTCCGGCCGATCGCCGACGTGCACCGTGCTGGTCGTGGCACAGGTGAAGAGGTCGTTGCCGTCGAGCAGTGGCGCCTCGAGGTCGCTCGCGATCCGGTACGGGATCCCTGCTGACAGCATGTAGCAGTCACCGGCTTCCATGCGGAGGGGCGCACCGTCGTCGGCCGTCACCCAGCAGGAACCGGACGCGACCGCGGCGACCTTGATGTGCGGGCAGCCTCGGAACGTCAAGTTCCACTCTCCGCTCGCCTCGAGACGAGACGGCGACGCGCTGCGGATGCGCAGCATGGGCAAGACCTCGGAAAGTGCATCCACAACAACTCCATGGTGCGAGCGAGAACCGGTCGGCGAGCGCAGAGGTGCGACCTGGTGTGCCGTGGAACGGCGCCGGATCGGAATGGACCGGTGTACGGCCCCCTACGGGGACCCTCAGCGGCAGTCATCTCCAGCGCCGGGTGAACCGGCGGGCGCCACCGGCCGGAGTCCTGTTCGCTCGTGGCGTCGGCCCACCATCCCCATGTCCATCTCTACGGACCGATATCCGGTCCGGGTTCAGATACCGGCCGAAATCGAACGTGTGATCTGGGCCATCGCCGCAGCCAATGCTGGTGCATGGCCTCCTGGACGACGCCCTCGGCCTGGGCGGCGGCGTCCGTGCCGGTGAGTCGGAGGGCGAACGGCGGAGCGCTGCGCTATATCGGTCCTCGACGTTCTCCCATGGGGTATGTGAGTGTCGGTTTCTGTTGTCGCGGAAGAGGGTGAGTTTCTCCTGGTGTAGTTCGATCGGGCCGACCGGCGGGTAAGTGGAAAAGCTCTTCTCATCGTCCTGCGCCGGACGTCATGTCATGCCCGCGTTCGTGGTGCGAGCCCGAGCTCGCGGGACCGGGAACGGGCCCCGGACGGCGTCGATCGAGGACGTCTGTGATGGTGTGGGCCACACGGCGGGCTCGCGGTGAACCGGATGCGGCGCCTACCCGTCATGGGGCATGTGATGAGGGCTGCTGCTGACTTCTCCGATAGGGAGGCACGGTGACCAAGCACGAGGGCATCTGCCTCGCGCTGGGCTCCTATCTGCTCGGCAGCCTCTGTTCGTCCGAGCATGCTGAGTTCGATCGCCATCTCGCCAGTTGCGCCCCGTGCCGGGCTGAGCTCGCTGAGCTGGCACCTCTGCTGATGCTGCTGAGCCAGGTCGATCCCGCGGACGTGCGGCACAAGGCCGACGACGGAGTGCCGAGCTCCTACTATGGGTGCTCGAGCCTGCCGTCATCGAGCAAGCGGGCGACCGGCGAAGGTCGCTGCAGCGGACGAGCACGGCCGCGGCAGCCGTAGTGGCAGTACTGCCGGCCACCCGTAGCCGCCGGTGACCACAGCCCGGCGGGCCGGTTGCGGGAGTCGGCGTCGGCGGACGGCGAGATCGGCGCGCGGGTGAGCATGATCCCGAACAGCAGCAGCACGACCACCGCGCCGACGTCGAGCAGCAGCATCACCGGATCAGGCCCCTGGGTCGGTGCCGGGTCCTGCGAGGTCGGGGACGCCGGGTGGGCGCTTGCCGTGGCGGCGGGCGGCGTCGCCTGCGGAGTGGCCGGGGTTGACCGAGCCCGGCCACTGCTTCGCGACTCGAGAGGCGAGCACGAAGTCCTTCCGCAACGGGAGGCCCTCGAACCCGTCCGGGAGCAGCAGCGGGTCGAGGTTCGGGTGCCCGGTGAAGTCCACCCCGAACATCTCGTGGGTCTCCCGCTCGTGCCAGTTCGCGCCGCGGTACACGCCGGTCGCGGTTGGTAGCCGGAGGTGGTCCGCGGGCACGAGCGTGCGCAGGAGCAGGTGGTGGCGTCCCGCGGGGCAGTGCAGGTGCGCCACCACCTGAATTCCGGGGGGATCGGCATCGAGCTCGTCGACGCCGCACAGGAAGTCGAAGAACGAGCAGTCGAGCTCGTCGCGCGCCCATTCCAGAGCGTGGCACCACGCGGTGGGCGCGACGGTGACCGTCAGCAGCCCGTGGCCGATCTCCGGTTCGCCCATGGCGAGCGCGGCCCCGGCCAGCAGGGCGATCTCCTCGGCGTCCACGCCGGTCACCAGCCCGGTTCTAGGCGCAGCACGTCGCCGAGCGGCTGGCCGGCGATCTTCTTCTGCAGCTGCAGGATTCCGTTCATCGAGGCGGCGATGAACTCGATCGCGCAGGACGCCAGCCCGAAGTTGAGCACCCAGAGCGAGTACCGGCGGCCCCAGTTCAACACGAACCGCCCCTTGCGCCAGGCGTAGCCCACGCCCGCCGCGACGAAGCCGAGGAACACGAACATCTCCACGAGCGTCACCGCCCCGTATCCCGGACGGGCGAAGTCGGTCGCCCACGGGAACAGGAACACCGCGTCGACCGCGAAGATCAGGTAGAGGAACGCGATGACGTAGTAGCGCACGTGCGACTGCGCCCATCCGTCGCCGACCGGGTTGAGACCACGCTCGTAGCCGAGCACCTTCTCCCGGGTCGGCCGGTTCGGGCGCAGCAGCCGGTTGGCGCCGTAGCTGACGGCCACGAAGCCGACTCCGAGCATCAGCAGCAGCCCGACCAGCGCGTACGACCTCAGGTACTCGTCCATGGGCATCCCGTCGCTGGGCCGGGGAACCGGCGCTGTCCCACGATGAGGCCGGACACGCCCGGCCGTCTATGGAGAGTCGACAGTGAACCGTCAACCTTTCGCTCAGGAGTCGAGGTCACCTGTGCTGCCCCCGCGATGCTGATGGGCGCGTGGGCCGCGGGCGGGACCTTGGGCGGATGCAGGCCGGCGTCGCGTCCTTCTCGCCCATGCCCCGGCGAAACGCGGCGAGGCGTGCACCGACGTCCGGAAATGCCGGGCAGGACGCGGACCGGCGGTAGAAGCCCCGATCGATACTTGAGGATATGGCGAAGTGTCAGCCGCGAAGTCTTGATTGATTGGTTACGAGTCGGGGCCCATGCTCGGCCCATGTCGGATCGATGGAGCGCGGGCGTCATCCCGTACGCGGAAATGGGCTACTGGCAGCCGGACTACGTGCCGAAGGACACCGACATCCTGTGCGCCTTCCGGATCACGCCGCAGGACGGGGTGCCTCCCGAGGAGGCCGGCGCTGCAGTGGCGGGGGAGTCGAGCACCGCCACCTGGACGGTGGTCTGGACGGACCGGCTCACGGCGCACGAGCACTACCAGGCCAAGTGCTACAAGGTCGAGGCCGTGCCGGGCGCGCCAGGGCAGTACATCGCGTGGATCGCCTACGACCTCGATCTGTTCGAGGAGGGCTCGATCGCGAACCTCACGAGCTCGATCATCGGCAACGTGTTCGGCTTCAAGGCGCTCAAGGCCCTGCGCCTGGAGGACATGCGGATTCCGACGCACTACGTGAAGACGTTCGCCGGGCCGCCGCACGGGATCGTGATGGAGCGGGAGTACCTGGGCAAGTACGGCCGCCCCCTGCTCGGCGCCACCACCAAGCCGAAGCTCGGGCTCTCCGCGCGCAACTACGGCCGCGTCGTCTACGAGGCCCTGCGCGGCGGGCTGGACTTCACGAAGGACGACGAGAACATCAACTCCCAGCCGTTCATGCGTTGGCGCGACCGGTACCTGTTCTGTATGGAGGCGGTGAACCGCGCGCAGGCCGCGACCGGGGAGATCAAGGGCCACTACCTCAACGTCACCGCCGGCACGATGGAGCAGATGTACGAGCGCGCGGATTTCGCCCGCGAGCTCGGCAGCGTCATCGTGATGATCGACCTGACGGTCGGCTACACCGCGATCCAGTCGATGAGCGCGTGGGCTCGGCGCCACGGCGTGCTGCTGCACCTGCACCGGGCCGGGCACGGTACCTACACCCGGCAGAAGACCCACGGCGTGAGCTTCCGGGTGATCGCCAAGTGGATGCGGCTCGCCGGCGTCGACCACATCCACGCCGGCACGGTCGTCGGCAAGCTCGAGGGTGATCCGACCATCGTCGCCGGGTACTACGACACGCTGCGGCTCGACCACGTGCCGGCCGACCCGGTGAAAGGCCTGGACTTCGACCAGGACTGGGCGTCGCTGCCGGGCGTGATGCCGGTGGCGTCCGGCGGGATCCACGCCGGCCAGATGCACCAGCTGCTGCACCACCTCGGCGAGGACGTCGTCCTGCAGTTCGGCGGGGGCACGATCGGCCACCCCATGGGCATCGCCGCGGGGGCCACCGCCAACCGCGTCGCCGTCGAGGCGATGATCAAGGCCCGCAACGAGGGGCGGGACGTCATGATCGAGGGCGCGGAGGTCCTGAAGACGGCGGCCGGACGCTGCCGCGAGCTCGACGTCGCGCTGGCCACCTGGGGCGACATCACCTTCGACTACGCCGCCACCGACACCCCGGACGTGGTCGCCACGCCCACCGGGGTCTGAGGAGCCTTCGTGCGAATCACCCAGGGGACCTTCTCTCACCTTCCCGACCTGACCGACGACGAGATCACCGCACAGATCGGGTACTGCCTCGACAACGGCTGGCCGCTGTCGGTGGAGTTCACCGACGACCCGCACCCGCGCAACACCTACTGGGAGATGTGGGGGCTGCCGATGTTCGACCTGGCCGACCCGGCCGGGGTGATGCTCGAGGTCGACGCGTGCCGCACCACCCACCCTGACTGCTACGTGAAGCTCAACGCGTACGACGCCAGGCTCGGCAGGCAGACGACGGCGCTCTCGTTCATCGTGCAGCGCCCCGAGCCCGAGCCCGGCTTCCGCCTGGACCGCCACGAGGGCGCGGACCGGCGGATCACGTACACGACGACGTCCTACGCGACGGGCCGCCCGCAGGGCGAGCGCTACCTGGCGTGAGAGGCGGCGACGTGAGAGCCGGAGCGAGCGCAGCCACGAGATGTGCGCCGTCCGGATGAACGGTCTCGGGGACAGGAGCGCGGTGCGACGCGGGTTCGCGATGCCGGGTAGCGCGGTGGCGCCCGCGCCGGAGGTGGCGCCGGTGGACGACGGAGGAGCCGCGCCCTCGCTGGCACCCGACGCGGTGGTCGACCTCGCCGCCGAGCGCAGCGCCACCGGGGTGGACGAGCTGCTCGCTGTGCTCGACGCCGAGCTGGTGGGGCTGGCGCCGGTCAAGGCACGGATTGCCGAGATCGCCGCGCTGCTGCTCGTGGACCGCACCCGGGCCCGTTTCGGTATCTCAACCGCCCCGCCGAACCTGCACATGTGCTTCACCGGCGGCCCGGGCACCGGCAAGACGACGGTGGCGCTGCGGATGGCGGGCCTGCTGCACCGGCTGGGCTACCTGCGCCGCGGGCACCTCGTCACCGTCACGCGCGACGACCTTGTCGGGCAGTACGTGGGGCACACCGCACCCAAGACCCGGGACGTCCTCAAGCGCGCGATGGGCGGCGTGCTGTTCATCGACGAGGCCTACTACCTGCACAAGGCGGAGAACGAGCGGGACTACGGGAGCGAGTCCATCGAGATCCTCCTGCAGGTGATGGAGAACCACCGAGACGACGTGGTCGTCATCCTCGCCGGGTACGCCGCCGAGATGGACGTGTTCTTCCGCAGCAACCCCGGCATGAGCTCGCGGATCGCCCACCACATCACGTTTCCCGCCTACACCGCGGACGAGCTGGAGCAGATCGCCGACCGGATGGCCGACCAGCTGGGGTACGTCTTCGCCCCCGACACCCGGCCCGTGCTGCGCGACTACCTGGAACGCCGCATGGCCCGCCCCCGCTTCGCCAATGCACGCAGCGTCCGCAACGCCGTGGAACGGGCCCGGCTGCGCCAGGCGCGCCGGCTGGTCGACGGGCCGGACCCGCGGGTCGATCGCGACGCGCTGACCACCATCGAGCCGGCCGACCTGCTGGCGAGCCGGGTGTTCGACCCCGAACCGGACGGCACGGAGCCGGGCGAGCGGGGTACCGCCGAAGGGTGTGGGTCGGGGACCATGCCGGAATGACCACGAACGCCCGGCTGCGGGCCCTCGTCGAGCTGGCCGACACCGGCTCGGTGCGGGGCGCCGCGGAGCGCCTGGTGGTCACCGAGTCGTCGGTCTCGGCCGCGGTCAGCGCGCTGGCCGCGGACGTCGGGGTGCCGCTCGTGCGCCGCAACGGCCGTGGGGTGCTGCTCACCCCGGCCGGGGAACGCTACGCCGGGTACGCCCGGCGCATCCTGGGTCTGCACGACGAGGCGATGGCGGCGGCGCGCGGCGAGGCCGACCCGGAGCGGGGGCTGCTGCGGCTGGCCGCCGTGACGATGGCGGGGGAGCACGTCGTCCCGGCGCTGCTCGCCTCGTTCCGCGTGCGGCACCCCAACGTGACGCTGCGACTGGAGGTCGCCCACCGGGCCAGGGTGTGGCCCTTGCTCGCGCACCACGACGTCGACCTCGTGCTCGCCGGACGTCCCCCCGACGAGCTGGCCGCCGGGATCCGAGCCGTCAGCCCCAACACCCTGCTGGTGGTCGGCCCGCCCGGCCTGGCCGCGGACTTCGCGCCCGCCGCCGCGACGTGGCTGCTGCGCGAGGCGGGCTCGGGTACGCGCGACACCTGCGAGGCCCTGCTCGTGGCCCTGGAGGTCGACCCGCCGCGGCTCACCCTCGGCTCGCCGGGCGCGGTGATCGCGGCCGCCGAGGCGGGGCTCGGGGTGACGCTCGCGTCCCGGCAGGCCGTGGCCCGGCAGCTCGCCGACGGCGGCCTGGTGGTGCTGCCGATGCCGGGCACTCCCCTGCACCGGCCGTGGCACGCGGTCAGCCACCCGCACGCCACAGCGGGCACCGACCTGTTCGTGACGCACCTGCTGGAGCGTCCAGAACTGGGCTGGACGGCTCCACCGCCCGCCCGTTGAGGGAATCAGCCGGTCGGGACGGGGACCGTGACCGTGACCGTTGTCCCTGAGCCGGGGCGGGAGCGCACCGTCAGCGTGCCTCCCACCAGCTCCGCCCGCTCCGTCATGCTGCGCATCCCGTACCCCGAGCCGTCCGGCTGCAGGTCGCGCGCCTCGAGCCCGCCCATGCCGGTGGCGAAGCCGCAGCCGTCGTCGCCGACCTCCAGCCGCGCTGTGCCCGCCCACACCGCGAACCGCATGTGGACGGTGCTGGCCCGCGCGTGCTTCTGCACGTTCTGCAGCGCCTCCTGGGCGATCCGGTACAGCGCGATCTCGACGTGTTCGGGCAGCCGTTCGTCGCCGAGGGTCAGCTCGTAGTCGAGGTCGGGCACCGTCCGACACAGGCTGGCCAGGCCGCCGGCGAGGCCGAGGTCGTCCAGCACCGGGGGCCGCAGCCCGCCGATCGCGATCCGCGCCTCGTCGACCGTGATGTCGGCCAGCTCACGGGCCAGCGCCAGTTGCTGCTCCGCGTACGCCGGGTCGGTGCGCATCGTGCCGGCCACCGCGTCCAGGTGGTATCCGAGGCTGACCAGCCGCTGCGAGATCCCGTCGTGGATATCGCCTGCGAGCCGGCGCCGCTCGGTCTCCTGGGCGGCGATCACCTGCTCCGTGAACCGCTCGTTGGCACGTTCGCGGGAGACGAGCCTTCTGTGCAGCCGCGCCGAGTGCAGAGCGCCCGCCACCAGACTGCCGATCGAGGTGAGCAACCGGATGTCGCGCGGGGTGAACTCGCGGCGGACCACCGTGTGCACGTTGAGCACGCCGACCAGGCCGGCCAGGTCACTGGTCATCGGCACCGAGGCCATCGAGGTGTAGTCGGTGCCGCGCAGCGCCGGGATCGGCAGGTACCGGGCGTCCGCGCGCTTGTCGTCGACGATCACGGCGGGCTCCCCGTGCTCGGCGACCCACCCCGCCACCCCCGTACCGATCGGCAGCCGCACCGTGCCGACCTCGCAGTCGAACGGCGGGGTCGCGCCGGCGAGCGTGAGCGAGCGCCCGGCGTCGTCGAGCACATGCACGAAGCAGACGTCGGTGGCAGTGGCCTCGACGATCAACCGGGCGACCGCGGCGGCAAGCGGCTCGACGTCCGGACCCGACGAGGTGGCCTCCACGATGGCCAGCAGCAGCGCGTTCTCCGCCTCGAGGTCGGCGAGGCCGCCCAGCGCGGGGCGCCGGGAGGTGGTCATTGGAAGATGCCCTCGCGCAGGGCGGCCGCCACGGCACCGGCGCGGTCGTTGACGGCGAGCTTGCGGTAGACGGAGCGCAGGTGGCTCTTCACCGTCTCGTCTCCGACCACCAGCCTGGTGGCGATCGCGCGGTTGGACAGACCGGTGACGATCAGGGAGAGCACCTCGCTCTCCCGGTGGGTGAGCCCGTGCCTGGCGCCTGGCCAGAACTCCCCGCTGTGCAGCCGCGCCGCGGAGGCGACCGCGCGACCGGCCAGGCTGGGGTCGATGACGGTCTCCCCGGCGTGTACCAGCTCGAGGTGGCGCACCAGGTCCTCACCGGTGATGCGCTTGATCAGGTAGCCAGCCGCCCCCGCCCGCATTGCCTGGAACAGGTACTGCTCGTCGTCGTACACCGACAGCAGCACCACCCGCCGCCCGGCTCGCTCCTCGCAGAGCCGGCGGCACAGGTCGAGGCCGCTCTCCCCGTTGAGCCGGACGTCGGAGAGCACGATGTCGGGGTCCAGGCCATCGACCAGTGGGACCGCATCGTCGGCGCCCTCCGCCTCGCCGACCACCCGGACCCGGGTGCGGAACGGCGCCAGCATCGCCTTCAGGCCGTGGCGCACCATCTCGTGGTCGTCGACGAGGACGATGCGCAGCGGCCCGGGCATCTGCTGACGATAGTTGCTGCCACAGCCGGCCGGACACCCTCTGTGCGAGCGTCTCCCCCGTCGGACCCCCGTTGCGGGGGACTCCGTGGCGCCGTGATCCGCCTACGGTCGATCCCACCGCGGCCGTGGCACCGATGGCGGTGCCGATGGTGGTGTTGAACGCGGCGGAGAGGCGGTACGTGGGGCATGGCGGACAAGGCATTTCGGATCGTGCGCGCCGGGGCGGGCTCGCGCCCGGTGATGCTCGCGATCGCAGGGGACAGCGCGTCCGGCAAGACGACTCTCACCCGCGGGCTGGTGCAGGCGCTGGGCCCCGACAACTGTGTCTCGATCTGCGTCGACGACTATCACCGGTTCGACCGGGCTGAGCGGCGTGACCTGCCCTTCACCGCGCTGCATCCCGACTGCAACCACCTCGACATCATGGAGCAGCACCTGCAGCTCCTGGCCAGTGGCCAGCCCATCCTCAAGCCGGTCTACGACCACTCCACGGGAGAACTGGCCCGACCGGAGCGCGTCGAGCCCAACAAGTACATCATCGTCGAGGGCCTGTTCCCGCTGTACAGCAAGCTCGCCCGCGCCTGCTTCGACGTCACGGTGTACCTCGACCCGCCCGAGGAGATCCGCCGCCGCTGGAAGCTGACCCGGGACACCAGGGCGCGGGGCTACTCCAGGCCGCAGGTGCTCGACGAGCTCGACCGGCGGATCGCCGAGTCGGAGGCCTACATCCGCCCGCAGCGCAGCCACGCCGACATCGTCGTCCGGTTCGCGCCCATCGCTGTGCGGGACGACCCGCCGGGCACCCAGCTCTCGGCCGAGCTCGTGCTCCGGCCGACCATCCGCCATCCCGACCTCAGCGGTGTGCTGGCGAACCACCGGACGATGCACGTGAAGCTGTGCCGCGACACCGACGGCAGGCCGGTCGACACGCTGCATGTGCACGGCTACGTCCCCACCGAGGACAGCCGCACCCTCGAGAAGGCGATGTGGGCGCTGCTCGACCAGCCCGGTGACGTGCCGGACGGACTGGGCGTGCTCGGCTGGGGGCAGCGCAGCGAGCCGCTGGCGATCACCCAGCTCCTGCTGCTCTTCCACATGCTGGACGCCGGCTGACCCACCCACCCAGGTCCCGCTGAAATGACCAGCACCGAGGCGGTGCGACTCACCCGAGGCGGACGGGGGCGGCCCACCCGCTGTGGGAGTGGTCGGCGCGGTCGATGCTCAGGCTGAGCGTCTGGCGGTACCGGACCCAGGCCAGCGCCAGCAGTCGCTCGTCGACGGCGTGCTCGGGGTGGGTCACCTGGTAGCCGGCGAGCCAGACGAACGGAACGCTGACGCCGTCCATGCAGCGGACCCAGCGGGGGAAGTGCGCCGCCGCAGCGAGGATCTCGGCGTGGGCGGAGTCCAGACCCCGCAGGTTCCGCGGCCGGACGTGCCGGCCGGGCACCCAGTGGCCGCCCAGGTCGAGCGTCACCCGCCGGACGCCGGGGCGGTGTTCGATGCCGGGGAGCAGCCGCACCGGTTTGGGCCTGCTCTCGTAGGCGTCCCGTATCCAGTCCCATGACCAGGTGTTGAGCTGGCGCTCCGCTGCGACGCTCCACATCTCGTGGCAGGTGCGGCGGACACCGTCCAGCTCGCCGAGCTCATCGCCCCGGTATTCGGCGTCCAGGTAGACGGCGATGAGGTCGACGACGAGCGGATCCGCGTGGGTTCGCGGCGTGAGGTCGACGGCGTCCAGCTCGCGGGAGCGTAGGCCCCACTCCCGGTCCTCGTTCCACCGCCGGATGTTGGCCAGCTGCTCAGGCAGCGGGGCGAAGAGGTACCTCGGCGGGATGCCGCGCCTCGCCGGGGGCGCGTAGCGGGTTGCCGGGCCGGCGTTGGGCATGGCCCTGTGTACCCGGCACCCCCGGTCAGTGCTCGGTGAAGGACCGTTCGCCGTGTACCGCGAGCTCTGCCAGTACCGCCTGCGGATCGCCTGCCTCGATCAGCTCGAGCAGGTGGCGGTGGCGCCGCACGTGGTCCACGAGGTTCTCGTGATAGCGCTCGCGGGTTCCGAGGTTGCGGGCCATGCAGAGCAGCAGTTGCTGCTGCACCGAGCGGTACATTTCGCTGAGACGGCGGTGCCCGGCCAGCGCCACGATCGAGGCGTGGAAGGCGTAGCCGTTCTCCACCAGTGATCCGCTGTCGGTGTCGCGCGCGTTCTGCTCCATCCGCGCCAGTGCCTTGTGGCAGACCACGAGCCGGTCCGGCTCGCGCACCGGCACGCCGAGCTCCACCGCCAGCCGCTCGAGGCCGCTGCGGAGGGTGAGGATCTCGAACACGTCCTGGTCGGTCAGGGTGGCGACGCTCGATCCGTAGCGCGGCCTGGTCTCGACGAGGCCCTCGTTCTGCAGCAGCCGCAGCGCCTCCCGCAGGGGTGGGCGGCTGATGCCCAGGTGCTCGGTCAGCCGCTCCTCGATGAGCCGTTCGCCCGGCTCCAACCTGCCGGAAAGGATCATCTTGCGGATGGAGTCGGCCGCCAGCGCGACCAGGCTCGGCGGATCGATCCGTACCTCCGCCCCCCTGTCGGTGTGCATGCCGCTGCGGGCGCCGGCGGTCATGACCGACCTCCTTGCGTCTCGCGGGGGACGGCTCGGTCGCCTGTCATGAGGGCACCTTCCCACGCCCTGTGATTGACTGCTGTAGACAATAGTCCGGAACCGCGGGAAGGGGAGGCGGACGCACCCGTTCGGGTCCCTTCGTCCGCGACGACCGACCACGAAAGGCCGTCGATGATTCTCGTGCAGGACCAGACCGCGCCGCTGCTCGGCCCCCGCACGCCGCCCACGACGGCGGACCGGACCGGCCGATGACACCCGCAGGCCCCGTCCCAACTGTCGACGCGCACCACCACATGTGGCTGGCCGAGGAGCAGGAGCAGCCGTGGCGCATGGGTGCCCACCCCGCTCTCGCCCGCGACTTCGAGCCCGCCGACCTCGGCCCTCAGCTCGACGAGGCGGGGATCGAGGCCACCGTGCTGGTCCAGTCCGCCGACACCTCCGCGGAGAACGACCGGCTGGCCCGCTACGCCGCCGGATTCTCCCGGGTGGCCGGCGTCGTCGGCTGGTTGCCCCTCGAGGATCCGGACCGGGCGCGCGCGGAGCTCGACAGGGCCGACCGGGACCGGTGGTGCGGGGTGCGCTGCGTGGTCGGGCGCGCTCCGCTCGACTGGTTGGGCGAAGCGGCCACCGTCCGGCTCATGCACGATCTGGCGGCCGCGGGCCTCGCGTGGGACGTCGTCCCGGTCACCGACGAGCAGGCCATGGCGGTGGTCGCGCTGGCGCGGGAGGTGCCGAAGCTGCGAATCATCGTCGACCACCTCGCACGGCCTCCGCTGGACACCGGTGATCGCGACAGCTGGGCAAGGCGGCTGGCCGCGCTCGCCGCCTGCGAGAACGTGGCGCTCAAGGTGTCGGTCGGCATCGACGTGCTGACCGCATGGGAGCAGTGGCGACCGGTCGACCTGGCGCCGTACGTGGCCCAGGCCGTCGACCTGTTCGGGCCGCGCAGGCTGATGCTGGCCAGCAACTGGCCGGTCGTCACGCTCCGCGCCGAGTACGGATCGGCGCTCCGTGACCTCGACGCCGCCGTGGCCGGCTGCGGGCTCACGGCGGCCGAGCTCGCCGACGTCCGCGGCGGCACCGCCGTCCGCTGGTACGCGCTCCCGTCCTGACCACGTGCCCGGCCACCTCGCGCCGGGAGCAGGCGGGCTGACCGGTGGGCAGGCCCGGGCGCGGCTCGGCCGTGGTTGTCTGGTCCCGAGAAAGAGGACAGCGAGCGGGGAGGACGCGCAGCATGCACACACTCGACGTCGAGGAGTCGGCGATCGTCGACACGGTCCGCGATTTCGTCGATCGCGACGTCCGCCCGGTGGTGCGCGAGCTGGAGCACGCCAACACCTACCCCGAGAAGCTGATCGACCAGATGAAGGAGCTCGGCATCTTCGGGCTGGCGATCCCCGAGCCCTACGGCGACGTGCGGGTGTCGACGCCGTGCTACGCGATGGTCACCGAGGAGCTGTCACGCGGCTGGATGAGCCTGGCCGGTGCGATGGGCGGGCACACGGTGGTGGCGAAGCTGCTGCTCGACCACGGCACGGACGAGCAGAAGCAGCGCTACCTGCCCCGGATGGCCACCGGTGAGCTCCGCGCGACGATGGCGCTCACCGAGCCGGGCGGCGGGTCGGACCTGCAGGCCATGCGCACGGTCGCGCGGCGCGACGGGGACTCCTACGTCATCAACGGCGGAAAGACCTGGATCACCAACGCGCGCCGAGCGGGCGTCGTCGCGCTGCTGTGCAAGACCGACCCGCAGGCGCAACCCACCCACAGCGGGATCAGCGTGCTGCTGGTGGAGAAGGTCCCGGGGTTCACCGTCTCCGCTGACCTGCCCAAGCTGGGGTACAAGGGCGTGGAGAGCTGCGAGCTGTCCTTCGACGACTGTCGGGTGCCGACGGACGCGCTGCTGGGCGGGGTGGAGGGCCGCGGCTTCGCGCAGATGATGCGCGGGTTGGAGATCGGCCGGATCCAGGTGGCCGCCCGGGCCACCGGCGTCGCCCGCGCGGCCTTCGACGATGCGCTGCGCTACGCGCAGGAGCGGGAGAGCTTCGGCAAGCCCATCTGGCAGCACCAGTCGGTAGGGAACCTCCTCGCCGACATGGGTACGAAGATCACGGCGGCCCGCCAGCTGCTCCTGCATGCGGCGCAGCGCTACGACTCGGCCGAGCGGGCCGACCTCGAGGCCGGGATGGCCAAGCTGTTCTGCTCGGAGACCGCGATGCAGGTGGCCATCGACGCGATCCGGGTGCACGGCGGCTACGGCTACTCCACCGAGTTCGACGTCGAGCGCTACTTCCGCGACGCCCCGCTGA
>JAODNO010000350.1 GCA_025465235.1 Pseudonocardia sp. | reverse complement strand
TGCGACGACGACGAGGACGGAGCTGCTGAGCTGCAGCCTGGCGTAGGCCATGGCCGAGCCGGTCGCCTGGCGAACCCCCAGCTCGTGGGCGACGATCAGCCGGAACGCCAGCCCCAGCAACAGCAGGCGCAGCACGGTGGCGCCTTCCGCATACGCCTCACCGAAGATCAGCAGCAGCGGGTACGCCAGCGCGGCTCCGAGCGCCAGCATCGGCAGGAACATGATCAGCAGCCTGCGACGCGCCGCGTTGGCCAGCTCGCGGGCCCGGTGCGGCTCACGGGCCACCGTCACGGAGAGGGAGTTCATGAAGAACATCCCGGCGAGGTCGATCACGGCGATCGCCTGCCAGGCGATGAAGAACACGGCGCCGATCTCGGGACCGAACCGCAGGTTGATCAGGACCGGCACCTGGTTGTAGAGCAGGGCACCGCCGATCTGCCCCACGGCGGTCGGCGCGAGGAACGCGACGACCTCAGTCCGGCCCGGCAGCGCACCGCCCTTCGCGCGCGCGCTCGACCGCCGGGCGAGGACGAGGATGACGATCGAGCCGACCACGATCCAGACGACGATCGGGCCGACCCAGGACAGCACGATGCCGTAGGAGCCGAGGCCGACGGCGCCGCCGAGAAGCGCCAGCAGGCCCAGCCGGACGAGGGCGAAGATCCCGTTGCGCCAGACCGCCCACCAGGGCTTGTGGAGCGCGACGAGGATGTAGTCGTGTATGACGAACGCCCCCCACCCGGCGCACGCGAGCACGAACAGCAGGAGGCCGAACGCGAACGGCCCGTCCGGGCCGGCCGAAATCGTGGCGAGCCGGGGCGCGAACAGCGCGTACACCAGACCGACCAGCCCGGACAACGGCATGGTCAGCAGCAGGCTGTTCCAGATGAGTCTGCCGGTGCTGCGTCCCGTGCTGGGTATCCACCGCATCAGAGCGACGCCGAGATTGAGCTGGGCGGCACCTCCCACGAGGATGAACGCGGAGACGACCAGCGTCGCGTCGCCCATCGCCGCGGTGGGCATGATGCGGGCAGCGATCAGCCAGCTGAGGAAACCCGCCAGCGAACCCAGCACCGAGCTCAGCGACAGAGCAAGACCGTCGCTCAGTCCCGCGTCGGGGTTGTCCTCGCCCGGCTCGACCCCCCGCACGACGCTGGGAATCCGTACCGTGTCGGCGACCACGCTCGGGAGCCGGACGGTCGGGGTGGCGGAGGGGTCGAGCACCTCCGTGGGCGGGTCGGCGCGCGGGTCGGGGTGGGGACGGCCGTCGTGCCCCGGTCGCACGATCGCCGAGCGCGGACCGGTCGGCGGCGGCTGCGGGGGGGTCACGAGGGAAGGACCTGGGGAACGAGGGGGGCCGAGGCGCGCAGGCTCGCCACAGCCGGGTCGACGGTCACTGGGCTACCACCGCGTGCCGGAGCAGCAGCGGAACGCTCAGCGCCGTCATCGCGTAGAGCGCGATTGCCGGCCGCCATTCCCCGGTGCTCACCATGATCTGCGCGACGAGCAGCGTGGTGGCGACGCCGACCCCGACCGTGAGCATCCAGACGTGCGCGGCCGGCGCCCGCCGCAGGAATCCGGCGGCGGCCCAACCCGGCCCGAGGATGAGGAAGGCGAAGGTGACAACGAACCGGACCTCGCCGATGACGCCACCCGTGATCCCCAGGACACTGAGTGCGCAGGCGGCGATCCCGGCCAGGACTAAGAGCAGCGCCACCACCCGGCGCGCAACGCGCGCACGCGTCAATTCAGCGCTCGAGGGGACGCTCACCGTGGAACTCCGTTCGTCACCAAGCCGCGGTCTTCTCACCGCGGGTATCTGGGAAGTAGTCACCGGACACCCCGGCGGACCCGGTTGGCGTCGAAGTGTAGGGGTGCCCCCCGATCAGGACGCTTCCTCCTCCAGCGCGAAGCGCACGGCCACCCCGTCGCGGCCCTCTCTGCTGGTGTTTTCCAACCGGGACTGATCGACAGGGGCGGGTCTCGGCGGCGGCAGGGGGCGGCGGGCGGTCGGCGCGTCGGCCACCGGCGCGCCGTTCGTGGTGGCCTCGGAAAGCGGCGGTACCACCGGGATACCACCGGCAGGCGTGAGCGCCCGGGACTGCTCCTCGACCTGCACCCGCTCGGCCCGGCGGTGCAGCGCACGGCGCCGCTCGGCGGCCAGGGTGCGGAGCACGCGGCTGCCGTCGACGAAGGTGCGCAGGTTGGACTGGCCGAAGATCCGCTCGCGCTCCATCGAAGGCACTTCGGTGATCTTCAGTCCGGCGGCCGCGACCCGGCAGTTGAGCACGGTCTCGATCTCGAAGCCATCGCCCCACAGCATGCCCTCGGCGGGAGCCGGGGCGTCGGTCGGCGGCAGGTCGAGAACCGGGAGCAGGTCGGCCCAGAAGGCGTTGTAGCCGTAGCAGAGGTCGGTGTAGGACGTCCCGAACAGCGCGTTCGCGACCCCGTTGAGACCCGCGTTGCCGGTCTTGCGCAGGAGAGTGATGTCGTCGCTGCCCCCGCCGCGAACGAATCGACTCCCCTTGGCGAAGTCGGCACCGT
The DNA here is from genome assembly GCA_025465235.1 of Pseudonocardia sp. Taxonomy (GTDB): domain Bacteria; phylum Actinomycetota; class Actinomycetes; order Mycobacteriales; family Pseudonocardiaceae; genus Pseudonocardia. The sequence continues at coordinate 497 of JAODNO010000350.1, read as the reverse complement.
CGATCAGTGCGCGGACGAAAGCCGGGATCTCCGCGGGATCGGCCGACCCGTCGGCGTCGAACATGACGATGACATCGCCCGTGGAGGCGGCGAAACCGCAGGCCATCGCGTTGCCCTTGCCCTTGCGGGTCTGGGTGATCACCCTGACCCACGGCAGTACCCGCTGCGCGGTCTCCACCGTGCCGTCGACAGAGTTGCCGTCAACGATGATGATCTCGTGCACCGCCGGACGCACCGCGGCGATCGCAGGGAGCACGACCTCCAGATTCCGCGCTTCGTTCCGGGTCGGCACCACCACGGACACCCGCGGGTTGCCGTTCCGCTGCATCGCCGTTCTCCCCCCCACCGCCGGTGCGGTGCTTTCTCGCCTTCGACCCCGTCGCTGCCCATGGCCTTCGCCCAGGACGATCTCCATCACCGGGTTTATCGATCTAGGACCTCACCGCGTTACGTAACGATTGTGCGATGCTTGTAGACCGTTGGGGTCAAACATCGCT
>JAODNO010000320.1 GCA_025465235.1 Pseudonocardia sp. | reverse complement strand
TAGTACTAGGGCCGTGCGGTGGCATACGTGCGGAGGATCTGGCTGAGGTCGGGAGTTGACTCAACCCTCGCCGGCGGCAGGGCCCGCTCCTCAACGGCGACAATGTGTGCGTCCATGAGCTGCTCGGCGGCGTCGGCGTCCCTGTCCGCCATTGCCGCGATCAGCGCGGTGTGCTCGCGGATGCTGCTGTCCTGCGAGTGGTCCCGACCGTAAACGGCGAGGATCAGCCCGCAGCGCGACACCGTCTCGGACACGTACCGGTGCATCAGCGGATTCCCTGTTTGCTCCGCGACCAGGATGTGGAACTCCGCCGCGAGCCGGCCGGACAGCTTGGGGTTCCCGGTGCCGGCGGCGTCCCGCTCGAGCTCGACATGCTGCTCCAGCACCGCCCGCATCTCGGGCTGCCACCGGTCGCTGATCCAGCGCACGGCCTCACGCTCGAGGCACCGCCGCACGGCGAACGTCGCCTTCGCCTCCTCTGGGCTGGGGCTCGCGACCATTGCGGACTTGGCCTTGCCTGTCTCGACCAGCCCTTCCGTGGTGAGGCGGGCGAGCGCTGCGCGCACGATGGTCCGGCTCACGCCGAAGTTCGCGCCCAGCGCGTCCTCCGGCAGCTTCGTCCCCGGAACCAGCGCGTTCTCCATGATCGCCTGCCGCACAGCCGCGTACACCGCGTGCGTGCGATCCGGCACCGAGCTCGACGCTACGAAGCCGGCCGAACGAGGGTCGGTCATGGGAACAATCGTATACCGATGCGCCGACTTCGGTGCACGATCCAGTCCGACGGTGTCCATCCCACACCTCCATTTTACGTACACGAAACAGCAAAGTTTGGTATACGAAAGTATGTTGCTTCGCATCCACAACGAGTGAAGTGGGGACACGATGACCGTGACAGACGACCGGCAGCCTGGGGCGACAGCCATGACAAGGGAGGCGACGCTCTGCCTGAACCAGCAGCAGCTCGAGCTGCTCGACCTCTCGATCGCAGCAGGGGAGGCCGCTGACCGGGGCGAGGTAGTCCGGCTCGCCCTGCGTGAGTCGGGTACCGGGTACGTGGTCCACCGGCCTGTGCCCGGCGCCCCGACCCCTGAGCCGGCCTTCGATTCCCCCCAGCTAGCGGCGGCGCCGGCGGAGCGGGAGCTGATCGAGGAGTTCGCGCTCGAGCCCGGCACCGGCCGGTGTGTCGAGGTGGAGCGGGGGCAACTGCTGCGGATCGAGCAGGTCGAGGGCGCGCAGTGCGTGGACTTCAACTGCTTTAACCTGCACGACTACAAGGAGGCCATGCACACCGGTCGCACCCGGACCCTGCACGGGATCAACCCGGGTGCCGGGGACTTCCTCTGGTCCGCGCCGCCCCGTGAACGGGCGCTGATGTTCCTGGCCACCGACACCCTGCACGTCAACGACGTGATGTTCCCGCGGTGCAGCGCCACCCTCTACGAGTCCGTCTACGGGCTGACGACGCACACCAACTGCTCGGACATCCAGGCCGAGGCCCAGCGCGAGTACGGTCTCACCCCCGACGACGTGCACGACTCGTTCAACTTCTTCATGACCACCGACGTCGTCGACGGTGTCCCGCGGATCCACCGGCAAACCGCGAAGGCAGGCGACCACGTCGAGCTGCTCGCCCTGCTCGACGTGCTGGCCGTCCCGAACATCTGCGGTTCGGACATCATGCCCACCAGCAACTTCTCCCTGGCACCGGTCCTCGTGCAGCGCTACCGGGTCCCGGCCGCCGAGCTCGGCGCCGTCCCCGCGCTGCCCCGCTACCGCACCCAGCGGGACCCGAGCCAGTTCCGCCAGCCGGTGATCCGGACCGAGCGGGCGCTCCACCGGGACCCGCACTATGAACCCGCGTTCACCAACACCCCGATCCGGACCAGTTCGTTGACCGTCGCGCTCAGTCCCAACGAGTCGGCTGTACTGGAGCGCCTGCGCCGCCCCGAGCTCTACTCGACCGACGGTGACGCCCTGCGGGACATCGTGTTCACCTGGTGGGCCGCGAGCCACTCCCCCACCGGAGCCCGCGATGGAGATTGACTTCTCCCGGATCACCCCCCACGAGCGCTACAAGCTCATGGCGAGCCTGATCGTCCCCCGCCCGATTGCCCTGGTCACGACCCTGAGCGGGGACGGCGTCGGCAACGCCGCCCCGTTCAGCATGTTCTGCATGCTCGGCGAGGAACCACCGCTGCTGCTGATCAGCGTCAACCGCCTCGAGGACGGTGGGCAGAAGGACACCGCCGCCAACATCGACGCCCGCGGCGAGTTCGTCGTCCACATCGTCGACGAGCCGATCGCCGAACGCATGCACCGCTGTGGGGACGTCCTGCCCTCGCACGTCGACGAGCTCGGCTTCGTCGGCCTCACTCCGATCCCGTCCAGCGCGGTCGCCCCACCCCGCATCGCAGAGGCACCCGTCGCGTTCGAATGCGTACTGCACGAACGGCTCGAGACCGAGAGCCGCCAGATCTACATCGGACGCGTCCTGCGCCTGCACGCCCGTGACGGCCTCGTCGACACCGACCGGTGCCGAGTGCGGTTGCAGGACTTTTTCCCCGTCGCCCGGTTCGGCGCGAGCTTCTATGTCACCACGCGAGACCGCTACTCACACACGGTCACCGCCACCGCGATCGACGAGCTCTGACCCACCTTCCCCAGTTCCAGGAGACATCCATGTCCGCAGCACGCCTGCGCGCCCTCGCCAGCACTGCACTCGCCCTGTCCACCCTCGCCGCCCTCACCGCCTGTGGCGGCACCACCTCTACCGCCACCACCGCCGCCGCCCTGACCATCGGCCCGACCGACCTCTCCGGCGTCTGCCCCGGGAAGGTGACCATCCAGACCGACTGGAACCCGGAAGCCGAACAGGGCGACCTCTATCAGCTCCTCGGCCCGAACCCGACCATCGACGCCGCCCACAAACGCGTCTCCGGTCCGCTGTTCTCCAAGGGCAGCTACACCGGCGTGAACGTCGAGGTCCGCGCCGGGGGCCCCGCCATCGGCTTCCAGACCGTTACCTCACAGCTCTACACCGACCCGAACATCACCCTCGGCTACGCCAACACCGATGAAGCCGTCCAGCTCTCCGCCACGATGCCCACCACCGCCGTGTTCGCCCCGTTCGAGAAGGGCCCGCAGATGATCATGTGGGATCCTGCCACCTACCCCGACGTCCACTCCATCGCCGACCTCGGCAAGACCGGCGCCACCGTCCGCTACTTCGACGGCGCCGCCTACATGGAGTACCTCACCGGCAGCGGCATCCTCTCCAAGACCCAGGTCGACGGCAGCTACGACGGCACCCCCGCCAACTACGTCGCCGCCGGCGGCAAGGACGCCCAACAGGGCTTCGCCAGCGTCGAGCCCTACGTCTACTCCCACCAACTGCCCGCCTGGAACAAGCCCGTCGGCTACCAGCTCATCCACGACACCGGCTACCCGGTCTACGCCTCCGCGATCTCCGCCCGCACCGCCGACCTCGACAAGCTCTCCCCCTGCCTGCAGAAACTCGTCCCCGTTCTGCAGCAGGCCACGGTCGACTTCTACCGCAACCCCGGCCCCACCAACGACCTCATCGTGAACGCCGTGAACCAGTTCGACACAGGCTGGATCTACCCCGCCGAGGTCGCCGCCTACTCCGTCGACACCCAGCTCAAGCTCGGACTCGTCAGCAACGGCACCAACGCCACCCTCGGGGACTTCGACCGCGACCGCATCGCCCGCATCATCGGCATCACCACACCGATCTTCACCCGCCTCGGCACACCCCCCGCCGCCGGACTCACCCCGGACCAGCTGTTCACCAACAAGTTCATCGACCCCTCGATCGGAATGTGAGAACAGCATGACCATCCCGATCACCTACGACACCGACCAGCGCGTCCTTCGAGGTGGGGGGCTGTCCGCCCGAGCCTCCACAACCACCCCCGAGAAGGTGCTGAGCTTCGCTGACGTCGGCAAGACCTACCCGGACGGCACCACCGCACTCATGCACGTGGACCTGGCGATCCACCGCGGCGACTTCGTCACGGTCGTCGGCCCCTCGGGATGTGGGAAGAGCACACTGCTGCGCATCGCCTCCGGGCTCGAACCCCACACCTCGGGCACGTGCGAGGTCGACTCGAAGCACCTGGGCTACGTGTTCCAAGACGCCACACTGCTGCCCTGGCGCACCGTCCAGCAGAACGTCGAACTTGTCGCCGAGCTGTCGGGCCGCCCCAAGAACGACCGCAAGGCCGCCGCGAAGAGCGCCATCGAGCTCGTCGGACTCACCGGGTTCGAACAACACCTGCCCCGGCAGCTGTCCGGCGGCATGAAGATGCGCGTCTCGCTCGCCCGGTCCCTTACCCTCGCGCCGGACCTGTTCCTGTTCGACGAGCCGTTCGGCGCGCTGGACGAGATCACCCGCGAGCGGCTCAACGACGAGCTGATCAGGCTGTTCAGCTCGCAGCGGTTCGGCGCCCTGTTCATCACCCACTCCGTGAGCGAGGCCGTGTACCTGTCCAACAAGGTCGTCGTGATGTCCGGACGGCCGGGCAAGGTCGTCGCCGCCTTCGACGTGCCGTTCGACTACCCGCGCAGCCCCGAGCTGCGCTTCACCCCGGAGTTCGCCGCGCTGTCCGGCCAGGCCTCCGCGGCACTGCGGGAGGGACATTCATGAGCGTGACGGACATCCGTACCCATGCCACCGCACCCGACGAGGACGTTCCAGAGCCACCCGCGGCCCGCCCCCGCCGCCGCCTACAGCTCAGGTCCTGGCTCCCCCCGCTGCTGGTGTTCCTCGCGCTCATCGCCCTCTGGTACGCCATCACCTACGGCCTACTCGACGAGCAGCGGCGCTTCCTATTGCCTCCCCCGCACCAGGTCATCACGGACGCGCTGTTCGACTGGACGACGCTCGAGCGGATGCTCGTCGCCCTCGGCCGCACCGCACGCGTCGCGTTTGTCGGCCTGGCGATCGCGATCGTGAT
>JAODNO010000429.1 GCA_025465235.1 Pseudonocardia sp. | reverse complement strand
TGGTGGTCGTCGGTGGGCATCTTGCGGCTACTCCTATGGTGCGGGTGGGCAACGGCCAGTCGATAATCGTCTTCCGTTCCCCTGGTGCGTTCCTATCGCTCGACATAAATTCGGGACTGCCTGTTCCGCCTGACTGAAACATCCAGTCCATCCCTTCTCGGACAGCCCGCTGAAGTGCCGTCAACCCCAGCGGCCGGAGATCAGGATGAATCAGACAAGGCGGCATTTTGCACTGGCCTGGAACTCCTTGGGAGCTGTCTGTAACAGGTCTCTGGTCAACTCCTTAACCTGGACGTTACGCCACTTAACGGGGATGGCACGAATAACCGATGAAGTGTCCCCATGCAGCGAGGCGTCGTACCGACTTTTCCCATTGCTCGAGGTGGTGGTGTGTGACAACCGCGACCCTGATTCTTGCGGGACGCCTGCTCGCTGGTTCGCACCAGGGAACTTTACAATTGATCCGCGACGCTGCACTCCTCATCCAGGACGCGACGGTGCGATACGCGGGACCGCGTGCGAACCTGCCCGACCTCGACGGTGACGTGGTCGAGATCGACGCCACCACTTCTCTGATCATGCCCGGACTGGTCAACGCTCACCACCATGTCGGGCTCACCCCCACCCAGCTCGGGGTGCCCGACGACTCGCTCGAACTGTGGATCGCCCGCAGGCACGGGCCACCGGTGGTGGATCCCTACCTCGACACCGTGTGCGGCGCCGTCGACCTTCTCGCCGGCGGAGTGACCACAGTCCAACACCTCAACGGGCGCCTACGCGGCGATCCCGAGCAGTACGAGGCGGCCGACACGGCCGTGCTGAGGGCGTACGCCGACGTCGGCATGAGGGTGTCCTACTCTCGGGGACTGACCGACCAGAACCGTTTGGTGTACTCCGACGACGAGCAGTTCATCGCCTCGCTCTCCCCCGCTGACCAGGCGGCGGTGCGCATGTTGACGCCCGCCCGCTACGAAACCCCCGAAGAGCAACTGGCGTCGAGCTACACGCGGCTACGCGAAAAGTGGCACGGGGCCGCCGACGGCCGCATCGCCATCCAACTCGCGCCCGCGAACCTGCACTGGTGCAGCGAGAAAATGCTGCTGGCCGCGGCCGAGATCTCCGCGCGCGACGACGTCGGCATGCACATGCACCTGTCCGAAACGCCCTACCAAGAGGTCTACGCTGCCCAGCGCTCAGGCGGTCGCACCGCAGTGGGGTACCTGCACGAACGAGGACTGCTGTCCTCTCGGCTGACCCTCGGCCACGCCGTGTGGATCGATGAATCCGACATCGGCCTGCTGGCGGCGAGCGGCACGCTCGTCTGCCACAACCCCGGGAGCAACCTGCGGCTCCGCAGCGGCCTCGCACCCACGGCACGGCTCCGGGCGGGCGGTGTCCGGTTGGCACTCGGGATCGACGAGGCAGGTCTGGCCGACGACCGCGACATGTTCAGCGAGATTCGGCTGGCCTGGGCGCTGACACAGGCACCCGGTCAGGACACCACCGCGCGCGCCACGGCGGCCCAAGTACTGGACATGGCGCTGGAGGGCTCGGCGGCCACCACGCCGTTCGCCGGGCGCATCGGCCGCCTGGAACCGGGCTATGCCGCCGACTTCCTGGTGCTGGACTGGGAGTCGGTCACCGGCGCGTACCTGGACCCGGCGGCCGAGCGGATCGATGCGGTCGTACGACGGGCACGGCCCGCCGCGTTGCGGCAGGTGTATGTCAACGGCGAACTCGTCTTCGCCGAGGGCGAGGCGACCAAGGTCGACGGCTCAGCGATGCGGACGGAGCTACGCCGATTCCTGGCCGGCCCACCTGGCCCCGCGCAACAGGACCGCCAATCCGCCGCCGCGGCGCTCGAGGCCGCTGTGGCCCGCTTCTACACCAAACCCCCCTGGCGGGACTGGCGGGAAATCACGGAGGAGAGGGCGTCATGGAACAACCTTCGACCGCTGTGAAACGGGGCCGGGGCCAACGGCTTGTTACCTATGCGATAACGCGCCGCGCGTGACGACGAGGAAGGGGTCGACGTGATCGACGACCTGATGTGTCCCAGGATCGGGGCAGGGACTGCCGAGTACGAGTGGATGACGTGGCAGGAGATCGCCGAGGAGGCCCGGCGGGATACGCCCGTGGTCATCTCGGTGGGGGCTACCGAGCAGCACGGCCCGCACTTACCGGTGTCTGCGGACTGGGCGATCCCGCAGGCACTGATGCGGCTGGCCGCGGCCCAACGACACTTCGTCGTGGGTCCGGCGCTGCGGCTGGGGTACCGCTCCCGTCCTGGCAGCGGTGGCGGCCAGCACTTTCCTGGCACGCTCTCGCTACGCGCCACGACGTTGATGGCGGTGTTGGAGGACGTGCTCAACGAACTCGTGCGCGCCGGCTTCACCCGCATCGTCGTCTACAACTGGCACTTCGAGAATGTCGGATTCGTGTACGAGCCCGCCTTCCTGGTATCCGAACGCCACCCGCAGGTCAAGATCGTGGTGGTGGAGCAGGGCTTGCCGCCGTTTTCCGACGCGGACCTTGCAGAGTTGTTCCCGGATGGCTTCCCCGGTCTCGACTTGGAGCATGCCTCGCTCATCGAGACCTCGCTGTTCGCCTATCTTCGACCTGGTGCCATCCGGCGGGACCGAATCTGTGACGACGCGCCGCTGCGGCACCCGCTCTATGACGTACTGCCGATCGATACGACGATGTCCACCGCCAGTGGCGTACTCGCCTCGGCCACCAAGGCGAGCGCGGAGAAGGGAAAGCTGTTGGCCGAGCGGATCAGCCAGCACATCCTGGACATCATCGAAACGGAATTCCCGGCCGCCGGCTCGGCCGGCGCGTAGGACTTGGTGCTCGCCGACGCCACCGGCGTCGCCACTGCGGAGCGAGGCGAAGCCCTCGCCAAGCCGGGTCCCCTAGTTGTCGAAAGTGTCTCTCGGTCAGATCGATCTCTCTGGGCAATACCGAAATATGCCTGACGCGCACGTGCCTTCACGTAGGGAGTCACATGGCAGTAACAGTCCAGCCGGGGACCGAGAAAGCCGGGCACGGGCCGCAGGGCCTGCTGACGAAGCTCGAGTCGTCGGACTTGTTGGAAGAGGTCGTACCGGAGAGCCGTCGCGATGGATCGCTGAAGATGACTCTCCTGTGGGTGACGTGCCAGGCCACTGTCTCCAACATGTACACCGGCTACCTGGCTCGGTCCGCGGGCATGTCGCTGCGTGATGTGCTGTGGGCTTCGCTGATCGGCGTCGTCGTCATGGTTGGCTACGGCCTGTTGGCGACCAACGTGGGGACCATCACGGGCCAGCCTCACGCGGTACTGGCCCGAGGAGTCCTCGGGAAGTCCGGGAGCGCCTTGGCGTCGCTGCTTCTCGCCGTCACCGGCTTGGGGTGGTACGGGTTCCAGACGGTGTTCCTGGCACAGCTCCTCGATGGCCTGTTGGGCCTCACCCATCTGCAGCTCTTCTGTGTGCTGTTCGCTCTCGTGATGATCACCAACAACCTGCTCGGGTTCCGCAGCGTCTCCGGCTACGCCCGGTTGGCCGCTCCCGTCCTGCTCTTGTGGGGCGCGTACACCATCATCAAGGCCGTCGCCTCGACTGCGGGACCCAACCTGTTCGCCGCTCCCCAGGTCCAGCCGACCCAGGGCATCCTCCTCACGGTCGGACTCCTGGTGGGCGTGGCCGTGTACGGCAACGAGCCCGACATGTTCCGGCACGCCCGCCGCGACCGCGGCCGCAACGTGGTGCCCCTGCTCGTCGGCTATGGGCTGGGCATGCT
>JAODNO010000299.1 GCA_025465235.1 Pseudonocardia sp. | reverse complement strand
GGCCGTGGGCTGTGCTGATCGGGATCGGTTCGGGCGCAGGCTTCCCGCTCGGGCTCGCCGTGGTCGCCTGGCGGACGCCGGACGCCGCCGCGAGCGCGTCGACGAGCGGCATGGCTCTCGGCGTCGGCTACACCGTCGCCGGGCTCGGGCCGCTCGTCATGGGGCTGATCGTCGACTTGAGCGGCGGGTACCCAGCGGCCATCGCGGTCCTGCTCCTTGCGGTGGCGGCGCAGGCGTTCGCGATCGCCCGGATCGGCCCGTCCCCCCGCAGTTGACGGTCCTGCGCGGCCTTCTCCAGCTCGGGCGGCTGGACGATCACCGATACGCCCATTTCGCCCAAGGTCCAGTCGGCCGTCGAAACCACCCCGCTCCAGCGGTCCCGTTGCTTGATCGTGGCGGTATCGTCCTTGCGGACCTCGGCAGGGCGGTGCGGGTGACGACATCAGGCGGCAATGGCTCCAGGCGATCGCCGGAGAGTGGCGGCGATCGCATCCGCCGCGCGGCGTACGAGCTGTTCAGCCAATACGGGGTACGGGACGTCGGCGTCGATGCCGTGATCGCGCGCGCAGGCACGGCCAAGATGACGTTGTACCGCAACTTTCCGTCGAAGGACGAGCTGATCCTCGATTTCCTCCGCCGCCGCGAACGGCTGTGGACCGAAGAATGGCTCCAGCATGAGAGCCAGTTGCGTGGCGAACGCCCCCAGGATCAGCTGTTGGCCATCTTCGATCTGTTCTCCGAATGGTTCGAGCGCCCTGATTTCGAGGGTTGCGCGTTCCTCACCACGATGATGGAGATCAACGATCGGGACAACCCGGTGTTCCAGGCGAGCGTGGAGCACCTCGCGCGCATCCGTGGGTACCTCCGTGGGCTCGCCGCGGCGGCCGGCTTGGCCGACCCGGAGCGCGTCGCGCGGCAGTGGCACGTGCTGATGAAGGGCTCCATCATGGCGGCCCACGAGGGCGACGCCGGTGCGGCGTCGGCCGCTCGTGAGCTCGGCGTGCTGCTCCTGCGATCGCACGGCGTCCCCGTCGACTGAGCCGCGGAACGGGCCAGGGCCGGCCCGACCGTCGATCCGGTCGAACCCGCCCTGGGGTTTCGGTTACAGGCCGAGCTTCTCCGCCGCGAGACGGCTGCCCTCGACCCGCGACGTGATCTTCTGGAAGGCCACGTCACGGGCGTAGTCCGGCGAACCGTGGTTGGGCTTCTCGTCGATCGAGAACGGCGAGAAGCCGCAGTCGTCGGTGGATCCGATCTGTTCCTTGGGGATGAAGTTCGCCGCGCGGATGAGCTGGTCGGCGATCTCCTGGGGGGACTCCACCCGCGGGCTCTGCGTGACGGTGGTGCCGATGTACGCCATCTGCGGCACGCCGTCGGCGTCGTCGCGCAGGTGCTCGCCGATGGTCTCGTACACCGGGTCCCTGTCTCGCTCCGACGCGAGCTGGATCAGGAAGTACCCCGCGTTGATCTCGAACATCGTGCCGAGCAGGTTCTTGTAGGGGACGTCGGCGGAGTGCACCGAGTCGCGGTCGCCACCAGGGCACGTGTGGAGGCCGATATTGCGGCGTTCCTCCGCGGAGAACCGGGCCATCACGCGGTTGTTCAGCTCGATGAAATGCGGCAGCAGCCCCGCTCCGGTCCACGGGTTGCGCGGGTCCTCGCGCGTGGCGAGCCTGCCCTCGGTGAAGTCCACCGACACCCGCACGGCCCCGGCGGCGAACGCCTCCCGGATGTCGGTCTCACACTCGTCGATCAGCGCGGCCTCGAACTCCTCGCGGCTGTAGCCCTCCACCGGCTCCTTCAGCGGATACAGCAGCGCCAGCATCGACGGCGCGATCACGGCCTGCTTCATCGGCCTGGTCGCATACGGGATCGACTTGCGGAGGGTGTCCGCGGCGTGCTGGTTGTACCGGAACGGACCCTGCTCGAGCTTCGGCAGCTGCCGCCCGTGGCCGTCCGCGAAGATCGCGAAGAACTGGCCGCCCGGGCCGAGTCCCGGCGCCAGTCCGGTGCCGGCCAGGGTGTCCGCGATCGGGTACGTCGCGAACGACGACCACCGCTGCTCGCCATCGGAGATGATCGGTGAGCCGGTGGCCTCGAACCGCTCAATCGAGTCCTTCACTGCTGCGTCCTGCAGCTTCTCGAGGTCGTCCCGGCCGATCTCACCCGCGTCGTATCTCGCGTAGGCGTCCTGCAGCTTCGTGGGCCGCGGAATCGATCCCACCGGCTCGGTGGGGACTCCCGTGGCCGTGCGCGGGTCGTAGCCCATGGATGGATCTCCTCCTTGAGATTCCTTGGCACGCGGACGCCGTGGACCGCGTGATCCACATCCTCGGTCTTTCTGATGGCGAATGCTCGATCACGTACACCCGACGCCCTCGTCCACGGCGCGCAATTCGCCGCGCGCAGTGGAGGGAGACAGGTCTGTCTCAGACCTGTTTGGCAAATAGTAGTCGCGTCTCGATCGGCGGTCAACGAGCGACTTGTCCACCGGAACGGTGACCTACCGCGACCGTGATTTCGCGTTCTTCGGCGGTTTCCCAGCCGGTGTGATAGCGACTACACCCGACGGGGCCGCCCCGAACAGGTGGATCTCGGCAACCGGGGAGACCGACCTGTCTTGTGGTTGCCGTCACACAGTGGCAACATCGGCAAAGTCAGGCGCCCACCACCGCCGACCGGAGGGCATCGCCCCACATGGCCGAGCTCGAACCGCGCAACTTCCTCCAGCCTTGTCTGCTGCTGCTCCTCCGGGAGCAGCCCGACCACGGTTACGAGCTGGCTGCGCGGTTGCGGCCCATGCACGACGGCGACGGCGACGCCGGCGGCGTGTACCGCGCGTTGCGCAGCCTGGAACGGCAGGGCCTGGTCCGCTCGGAATGGCACACGTCCGATGTCGGGCCGGCGCGGCGCACCTACTACGTCACGCCCGACGGTGTGAGCTGTCTCGACTCGCTCGCCGACAGCCTCGGCCAGACGCACGAGGCCCTGCACATCTTTCTCGATCGCTACGCCCGGGTGGTCGCCGCTGCCAGGCGGGGATGCCCCGAGGGGAGCCGAATTGACCGTCGAGCTGACAGCTGCGGACGCGGAAACGGCGTTCACGCGGCGCGACCGGCCGATCGGCCTGCTGGCCGCTGACGCCCCCGCTCTCGCCACCGCCTGCCACGCCATGGCGCGGCGGTTCCACCGTGGCGGCAGGCTGATCGCGTTCGGTATCGGCTGTTCCGCCGCCGACGCCGCGCACGTCGTCGTGGAGTTCGTGCATCCGGTGATCATCGGAAAGCGGGCGCTGCCGGCGCTGTCGTTGCCGGGTGGGTCCGCGGGGTTCACCGCCGAGCTCGGTCTGTTCGGCGAGGCCGAGGACATCGCTCTGGCGATCGCACCCGACGGTGGCGACGAAGCCATCGCCGACGCGCTGGCGGCCGCCCGGGAGCGCGGGCTGCTGACCGTCGCACTGCTCGGCGGAGCGGCCGACGGCGCGGTCGCCCTGTTGCCCGGTCTGGACCACGTCATCGCGGTGCACTCGGACGACCCCCGCATCGTGCGCGAGGCTCAGGTCACCTCCTACCACGTGCTCTGGGAGCTTGTGCACGTCTTCCTCGATGCCCCGGAGGTACTGGCATGAACACGGCATCGAGCACCGACCCGAGCGCCCTTTCGCCCGACCCACACCCCGGCGAGGTCTGCATCACCTGCTCCGACATGGCCGTGCCGGTCACGGTCACCGCCCTGCTCGGCGACGGTCTCGCCATGGTCGACACCGGGGCCGGGCCGGGCACCGAGGAGGAGGTCAGTGTCGCGCTCGTCGACGCCGGCGTCGGCGACACCGTCCTCGTGCACGCGGGCGAGGCCATCGCCAGGGTCGAACCGCCCGGGCAGATCCAGCACGGGAGCGGGTCGTCATGAGCGTCGAGTCCCTCTACCCCTTCCTGCACTCCGGGGCCGCCGACCTGAACGTGCTGCTGGCCGACGTCGCCCGGTCGACAGCCGAGAAGGTCGGGGAGATCGGGCGGCTGCGCCATGAGGTGCTCGCCGCCGACGCCGCCGAGCTGGCGGCCTGCGCCACGGCGATGGCGGAGCGGTTCGACCGCGGCGGGCGGCTGCTGGCCTTCGGCAACGGCGGCTCGAGCACGGACGCCGCCGCGGTGGTCGCGCTCTGCGTCGACCCCGGGCCGGCCTGGCGGCCGTTGCCGGCCCTCGCGCTTGCGGCCGACGTCGCGACGCTCACCGCGCTCGCCAACGACGTCGGCTTCGAGAACGTCTTCGCCCGGCCGGTGGCAGCAGCGGGCCGGCCGGCCGACATCGCGCTGGGCCTCTCGACGAGCGGGGGGTCGGCCAACGTGCTGCGCGGGCTGGCCGTCGCCCACGAGCGTGGCCTGCTCACCGTCGGACTTGCCGGGTACTCGGGCGGCGCGATGGCCGAGGCGGCCACCCGCGGCGAGATCGACCACCTCTTCGTCATGCCGTCGGCGTCGGTGCACCGCATCCAGGAGGCGCAGACCACCACGTACCACGTGCTGTGGGAGCTGGTGCAGCGCGCGCTGGGCCCTCGGTGACCGAACCGTCGTTGCAGGTCCAGCCGCAGACCGAGGGGCGGGTCCGGGCCCGGATCCGGGTCAGCGGGATCGTGCAGGGCGTCGGGTTCCGGCCGTTCGTGCACGGGCTGGCCGGGCAGCTGGGGCTCGTCGGCTTCGTGGGCAACGACGAGTCCGGCGTGGTCATCGAGGCCGAGGGCGCCGCGCCCGCCCTGGGCGCCATGCTCGACGCGCTGCGCGACCGGCCGCCCGCGCTGGCGCTCGTCACCCACATCGCAACGACGGACATGCCGCTGCGCGGCGACACCGCCTTCGCCATCGCGGCCAGCTCGGCCCGGGGTCCCCGGGCCACCCTCATCTCGCCGGACACGGCCACCTGCGCCGAGTGCCTGGCCGAGCTGCGGGCCCCGACCGACCGCCGCTATCGGCACCCGTTCATCACCTGCACGAACTGCGGGCCCCGGTTCACGATCGTCACCGGCGTGCCCTACGACCGGGTCGCCACCACGATGGCCGGCTTCCCGATGTGCGCCGCCTGCGCGGCGGAGTACCACGACCCGACCGACCGGCGGTTCCACGCGCAGCCGGTGTGCTGTCCGGACTGCGGTCCCACGCTGCGGTTGGTCGACGCCGGCGGCCACGACCTCCCCGGCGACCCGACCACCGGCGCGGCCCGGATGCTCGTCGACGGCGCGGTGCTGGCCGTGAAGGGGCTGGGCGGCTACCACCTGGCGGCGCTCGCCGGCCACGAGCAGGCCGTCGCGGAGCTGCGGGCCCGCAAGCACCGGGAGGACAAGCCGTTCGCGGTGCTGGCTCCCGGCCTCGCCGCGGCCGCCACATTGGCGGAGCTCGGGCCGGCCGAGGCTGCCGAGCTCGCGTCACGGCGAGCACCGATCGTGCTGCTGCGCAGGCGCCCTGGTGCGCCGCTTGCCGCCGCCGTCGCCCCCGGCAACGACCACATCGGGCTCATGCTGCCCTACACGCCCGTGCACCACCTGCTGCTCGACGACCTCGCCGCTCCGATCGTGCTGACCAGCGGCAACGTCTCCGACGAACCGATCGCCCACCTCGATGACGATGCCGCTGCCCGGCTGGGCGGCATCGCGGACGCCTTCCTCACCCACGACCGGCCGATCCACACGCGCGCCGACGACTCGGTGCTGCGGGTGGTGGCCGGGCGCACCTACCCGATCCGCCGCTCCCGCGGCTACACCCCGGAGCCCCTCCGGATCGGCGTCGCCGCCGGGGAGCCGGTGCTCGGCTGCGGCGCCGAGCTGAAGAACACGTTCTGTGTGCTGAGGGGCGCGGAGGCCTTCCCCTCGCATCACGTCGGCGACCTGGAGAACGCCGAGACGCTGCGGGCGTACACCGACGGCATCGACCACCTCGGGCGCCTGCTCGACGTGACGCCCACCGTGCTCGCACACGACCTGCACCCGGAGTACCTGTCCACCAAGTACGCGCTCGACCGGGCCGCGGCCGAGCCCGGCCTGCGCCTGGTCGGGGTGCAACA
>JAODNO010000288.1 GCA_025465235.1 Pseudonocardia sp. | reverse complement strand
CTCACGATTCAGTTACGGAACGCACCTCTCCGATCACGGAAGCGGCGGTGCGGAGTGCTCGACGGCGGCGAGCTGCTCGTCGGACAGGTCGAAGTCGACCGATGAGTACTCGCGGAGCTTCGTCAGCCGGTGGTAGCCGTCGATCATCCGGACGGTGCCGGACTTCGACCGCATCACGATCGACTGCGTGGTGCACCCCCCGGCCCGGTAGTGCACACCGCGCAGGAGGTCGCCGTCGGTGATGCCGGTGGCGCAGAAGAACACGTTGTCGCCGCGCACGAGGTCGTCGGTGGTGAGCACCCGGTCGAGGTCGTGGCCAGCGTCGAGGGCCTTGGCCCGCTCCTCGTCGCTCGTCGGCCAGAGCCTGCCCTGCATCGCGCCGCCCATGCACTTCATGGCCGCAGCGGTGATGATCCCCTCGGGCGTGCCGCCGATCCCGTAGAGCAGGTCGACTCCCGTGTTCGGACGGGCAGCGGAGATCGCGCCGGCCACGTCGCCGTCGGAGATGAAGTGGATGCGCGCTCCGGTGCGGCGGATCTCCTTCACCAGCGGTTCGTGGCGCGGCCGGTCAAGCACGCAGACCGTGACGTCGGTGACGTCGAGGTGCTTGGCGCTCGCGACGCGGCGGATGTTCTCCGCCACCGGCTCGGTGATGTCGATGACGTCCGCGGCCTCCGGGCCTACGGCCAGCTTCTCCATGTAGAAGACGGCCGACGGGTCGAACATCGCGCCGCGCTCGGCCACTGCGAGCACGGCCACGGCGTTCGGCATGCCCTTCGCCATCAGGGTGGTGCCGTCGATCGGGTCGACGGCGACGTCGCACCACGGCCCCTCGCCGTTGCCCACCTCCTCGCCCGTGAACAGCAAGGGCGCCACGTCCATCTCGCCCTCCCCGATCACGACGACGCCGCGCATCGACACGCTGCCGATGAGCTGGCGCATGGCGTCGACGGCCGCGCCGTCCCCGCCGTTCTTGTCGCCGCGGCCCACCCAGCGCCCGGCGGCCATGGCCGCGGCCTCGGTGACGCGGACGAGCTCCATCGCCAGGTTGCGGTCGGGCGCCTCCCGGCGCCGCTCGCGAGTGACGTTGCCCTTCTCCGACGGAATCACCTGCGGCCTCCTCTCCCCGTGCCGAGCACTCGTGGTGCTCGTGAGGGCCGTTGATTTGCACCGATCCTGGCAGATAGGCATCACCAACGGTGCTCACGCGGCCAGAAACTGCCGTAGCTGAGACGATGCGCACGTGCTGGGACGATGGCGCTCGTGAGCTCCGAGCCCGAGCCGACGACGCGGCCGCCGACCCGCCCGGCGTCCGGTCCGCCGTCCAAGCCGCCGCGGTCGGCGATGACCTTGCGCGACATGCTCGCCGCGTTGGGCGTGCTGGTGCTCGTCGTGCTCGCGGCCGGGGGAGTGTCGCGATCCTGTTCGTTCGCGCCGACCGGGCCCACCGTCGACAGCAGCCGACTCCCCGTCGTCGACGCACCTGCCGAGCTGCGCCGGCTCGCGCCGCTCGTCCCACTGCCCGTCCGGATTCCGGCCGTGCCGCCGGATTGGCGGGCGAACTCCGTGGACCAGGACCTCGTCGCCGGGGGCGGCCGGGCTGTTCGCACCGGTTACGTCACGCCGGAGGGCCGCTACCTGCGGCTGCTGCAGAGCGACGCCTCCGAGCCCGCGTTGCTGGCCGTGGAGGCCGGGCGGGGACCGGTGCCGGGGCGCGGCCCGGCCGACGTCGACGGGCAGCAGTGGGTCGTCTACGGCGGTCAGGGGACGACAGGAGCCCGCGACGAGCCGATCTGGATCGCGGAGGTAGCGACGCCGAACGGGCCGCTGGTCCGAATGCTCATCACAGGCAGCGGCACCGACGACGACTTCCGCACACTGGCCGAAGCAGCGGTGAAGGCCGAACCCCTCCCGCCACGCTGAGCGGACCTGGTTCCCCCGCGGGTGGGGTTGGGGTAGCTGTCAGTCCGGCTGGGTTGCGTCCAGGACCTTGTGCACGCGTTCCCGGGCACCGGCCAGTTGTTCCTCGCACCGGCGGGCCAGTGCCTCGCCGCGCTCCCAGAGCGCCACCGACTCGTCCAGGCCGAGCCCGCCCGTCTCCAGGGTGCGCACCACCTCGGCGAGCTCGTCGCGGGCCTGTTCGTAGCCCAGCCCGTCGACGCCAGGCTGTTCGGTCATGTCGTGCTCGCCTTCTTCTTGCGTGGGCGCGTGGGCGCCGGCTTCGTCGTGCCACCTTCGACGGCCCCGTTGCCGTTGCCGGTGTCGGCACTGTTCCCGGCGCCCCCGTCTGTGCCGTGCGGGCCGCCCTCGTCCGCGACGGCGGCCGCGACCGCCCCGTCGGCCACCCGGATCCGCAGCCGGGCTCCCGGCTCGACCTCGGTGACCGACCGCAGGACGGGCAGCACCGTCCCCGGCTCGACGCCGTCGGGCACCCGCTGCACCACGGCGTACCCACGCGCCAGCGTCGCGGCCGGGCCGAGCGTCGTCAACCGAGCTCGAATGTGCTCCAGGTCGGTGCCGCGCCGGTCCAACCCGCGCAGCAGACAGGCCCTGGCGGCCTCTCGCAGCCGCTCCACCTCGGTGGCTCGGGCGTCGAGGGCCTGCAGTGGGTCGGCCAGCACGGGCCGCCCGCGCAGCGCGGTGAGCAGCCGTTGCTCGCGGTCCACCCACCCGGCCAGTGCGCGCCGGGCACGGTCGCGCAGCCCGGCGATGCGCGCGGTCTCCTCGGCCAGGTCCGGCACGAGGCGGCGGCCTGCCTCGGTGGGCGTGGAGCAGCGGACGTCGGCGACGTGATCGACCAGCGGGGTGTCCGGCTCGTGTCCGATCGCCGACACGACGGGAGTGCGGCACGCGGCGACGGCGCGGCACAGCGTCTCGTCGGAGAACGGCAAGAGGTCCTCGACGCTGCCGCCACCGCGGGCCAGCACGATCACGTCGACCTGCGGGTCGCGGTCCAGCGCGCCGAGCGCGTCGACGATCTGGGGTACGGCCAGTGCCCCCTGTGTGGCGGTGTGCTCGATCCGGAAGCGGACAGACGGCCAGCGCGCTGTCGCGTTCGACACGACGTCGTGTTCCGCCGCCGACGCCCGCCCCGTGACCAGCCCGATGCACCCGGGCAGGAACGGCGGGCGGCGCTTGCGAGCCGGGTCGAACAGCCCCTCGGCCGCCAGCAGCTGGCGCAACCGTTCGATTCTGGCCAGCAGCTCCCCGATGCCGACGGCGCGGATCTGGTCGACGCGCAGGTTCAGCGTGCCGCGGCCGAGGAAGAACGACGGCTTGCCGTGGACGACGACGCGGTTGCCCTCGGCCACCGCCGGACCGGAGTCGCGCACGAGCCCGATCGGCGCGGTGAGCTGCAGCGACACGTCTGCGGCGGGGTCGCGCAGCACAAGGAACGCCGTGCCGGTGCCGGCCCGGGCGGTGACCTGCGCGAGCTGGCCCTCCACCCACACGGCCCCGAGCCGGTCGACCCACTCGGCGATCTTCCTCGCGACCGTGCGGACCGGCCACGGCTGCTCGGGGGAGTTCGGCTGCGTCACCCTTCGGTGACCGTGATGATCCGGTTCGAGAGCATCGTGACGAACGGCGGGCGGTTGTCGTGGCCCGTCTCCCAGTCCAGGAGGATCTGCAGGTCCTCCGCGCTGAGGTGACGCAGCCGGCCGCGCAGCTGGGGGATCGTCAGGTCTTGGTAACCCGGGAGGACGTTAGGCCCTGACGCGGCCGACGGTGCGGGCTCGGTGTGCTCGGGCGCCGGGTGTGTGGCCGCGGCCGCGGTGCTCCTGGCGGCGGTCTCCACCGGGTTGTCCGAGGGCGTCTGCTCGTCCCGCAGTGTCACGAGGGTGTCGCGGGCCTGCGGGCGCAGTTCGGTGACGGTGCTCGCGCCGTTGTGCCGCTGCTGCACCGGCTCGTCGTCGTCGTCGAAAACCGCCCAGCTCGGCCGGTCCTCGACCGGGCGCAGCGTGCCCAGCGCGCGGTCGCCCTTGATGGCCAGTTCGGTGACCTTCTGCTGTACGCGCATGGACGCCTGGAGGGCCTGGCTCACCGCGGTGACGGGGAACTCGACGACGAGCCGGGGCAGGTCCCGGGCCTGTTCCACGGCGGTGGCGACAAGGCCGGCGGCGATCCGCACCGGCAGCGGCAGCGGGTTCATACCCCCAGTCTCCCTTGCCTCGCGCCCGCGAGCAGACCGGGGGTTTCGGACAACGCGCAACGAATGCGTAGAGGTGCGGGGCCGTAGGGTGAGAGGCATGTCCGGAGCCGACAAGCGCGTCCTGCTGGCCAAGCCGCGCGGTTACTGCGCGGGTGTCGACCGAGCCGTCGAGGCCGTGGAGCAGGCGCTCGAGCAGCACGGCCCGCCGGTGTACGTCCGGAAGCAGATCGTCCACAACGTGCACGTCGTGGAGACGCTCAGCGAGCGCGGCGCGATCTTCGTGGACGAGGCCGACGAGGTGCCCGAGGGTGCGCTCGTGGTGTTCTCGGCCCACGGGGTGTCCCCTGCGGTGCGCGACCAGGCTCGTCGGCGCGAGCTGCGCACGATCGACGCCACCTGCCCGCTCGTCACCAAGGTCCACCAGGAGGCCAAGCGTTTCGCCCGCGAGGACTACGACATCCTGCTGGTCGGCCACCACGGGCACGAGGAGGTGGAGGGCACCTCGGGCGAGGCCCCTGCCCACATCCAGCTGGTCGAGACCGCCGCCGACGTCGCGGGCGTCACCGTGCGCGACCCGGAGAAGGTCGTCTGGCTGTCGCAGACCACGCTGTCGGTCGACGAGACCATGGAGACAGTGCGCGCGCTGCGGGAGCGGTTCCCGTCGCTGCAGAACCCGCCGAGCGACGACATCTGCTACGCCACGCAGAACCGGCAGGTCGCCATCAAGGCAATGGCCGCGCAGTGCGACCTCGTGCTCGTCGTGGGGTCGAAGAACTCCTCGAACTCGGTGCGGCTGGTCGAGGTGGCACTGCAGGCCGGGGCAGGCGCGGCGTACCTCATCGACTACGCCCGGGAGATCGACGCGAGCTGGCTCGACGGCGTGGGGACGATCGGGCTCACCAGCGGCGCGTCCGTGCCGGAGGTGTTGGTGCGGGGCGTGCTCGACCACCTCGCCGAGCGCGGGTGGACCTCCATGGAGGAGGTCACGACCGCGGAGGAGACTCTGACGTTCTCACTGCCCCGCGAGCTGCGCCCCGCCCGCTCCGCGCAGCCCCTTTCCCTGCAGCCCCTCTCCCCGCAGCAGAGCCACGCCGGGCGCTGACCGGCTCTCCCGGGGCGCTCGCGGAGTCGAGAGGGCGCTGAACAATCAGCCGGACCACGCCGATGGCCACCACGATCCCGGTGGTCCACGCCATGATCGGGAACGCGTTCACCAACGGCGCGCCGACCACGAGCAGCCGCTGGGCCACGCCGGCACCAGGTTTGGGTGATCCGGCGAGCAGCACCACGACCGGAACGGCCACGGCCACCAGCAGCGGTGGCTGGACCATCGGGCCGAACAACCCGTTCCGGCGCACCCACGCCACCGCGAGCACGCAGCCGGCGATGTAGCAGATCGTGAAGACGACGCCGAGGCTGCCGACGCGGGCCAGGTCGACGAACACGCCCAGCGCTGTCAATGCGGCGCCGAGCCCGACCGCCGCGACTGGCAGGACCCCCAGCACCGTGGCCAGCATGGACCGGTCGGCCATCGGCCACCGGCCACCGGCCCTCCGTTCACCGCGTTCGGTCATCCATTCACGGTAGCCCGGGCCTCGGGGTGCGCATCCCCGGTGGGTCGCTCGGTGCGGCTCAGCTCGTGGAGGGCGATCAACGAATCGGCCGCGGACGCCACGAGCTCCGGCGCGGCCACGGTGCGCGGTGCACGCTCAACCTGGGCCGGGGCCGCGATCTCGTCGTCAGCCACCTCGAGGTCTGTGAACTTGCGCGCGGTGACCAGCACACGTGCCTCGAGAGACGAAACGGTCTGGTTGTAGCTCGCAACGGCGGAGTCGAGGCTGCGACCGAGCTTGGCCACATGGGTGCCCATGGTGGCCAGGCGGCTGTGCAGCTCCTTGCCGAGCTGGTGCACCTGGGCGGCGTTGCGGGCCAGCGCCTCCTGCCGCCAGCTGTAGGCGACGGTGCGCAGCAGCGCGATGAGCGTGGTGGGTGTGGCGACCACGACGTTGTGCGAGAACGCGTGCTCCAACAGCGCGGGATCGGACCGCAGCGCGGCCTCGAGGAACGGGTCGCCCGGGACGAACAGCACGACGAACTCCGGCGACGGCTCGAACGCCGCCCAGTAGTTCTTGGCCGACAGGGCGTCGACGTGCTGGCGCAGCTGCCGGG
Source organism: Pseudonocardia sp. (assembly GCA_025465235.1). Taxonomy (GTDB): domain Bacteria; phylum Actinomycetota; class Actinomycetes; order Mycobacteriales; family Pseudonocardiaceae; genus Pseudonocardia. The sequence goes on along the minus strand of JAODNO010000288.1, from coordinate 5,269 downwards.
CATGCGCGGCGAGCCGCTCGCGGTGCACGTCGGGATCGCGGCTCTCCACCGCCTCCAGATAGGCCGCGAACGGCACCTTCGCATCGACCACCACCTGCTTGCCCCCGGCCAGGTGCACCACCATGTCGGGCCGGACGCCGCCGTCCTGGCCCTGCCCGGTGACCTGGGTGGAGAAGTCGCAGTGTTCGACCATGCCGGCCAGCTGCACGATCCGCTCCAGCTGCAGCTCACCCCACCGGCCCCTGACCTGGGGTGCGCGCAATGCGTTGACCAGCGCCTTGGTCTCGTGCTGCAGCTGCTCGGAGCTGAACCGCATGGCGCTGACCTGCTCGCGCAAGCCCGCGTAGGCCGACTCGCGCTCCTTCTCGACCGTGCGCAGCTGGCCTTCGACCCGCTGCAGCGTGGACGCCATCGGGTCGAGCAGCTGGGCGATCGCCTGGGCGCGACTCACCGCGTCGCCGTCGGCCTTGGCGGCCAGCGCCGCGGTGGCTTCCTTGATGCGGCCCTCGGCGAGCGCCACGAACTGCTCGTTGTTGCGGGCCAGTGCGTCGGCCGAGAGGGCCTTGAACGCCTGCTTGAGCTCGGTGTCGCGACGCGTGAGCAGCTCCTCTCGCTGCGCTCCCGCCTCACGCTCGCTGCGCAGCGCGGCCGTGGCGCCCGCTGCCTCCGACTCGGCGCGGCGCAGCCGTTCGACAGCCCGGTCGTGCTGCTCGGTGAGGTCGTCGAGGCGCTCCAGCAGCCCCGCGCGCTCGGCGCGCAGCCCTGCCGCGTCGGCGCGGGCCATCGCGGAGGCGTCCGCGGCGGCCCGCCCGGCCTCGGCGGCCGCGAGCCGCGCGCGCGAGGTGACGAGGAACCAGGTGACGCCCGCGCCGAGCACCGCGCCCACGATCACGCCGATGAGCAGCACGGAGATGGTGGCGGTGTCCACGGAGATCAGCGTGCACCGGCCCTCCGACGGAACCTGGCCAGGCGCGCCGGGCCCGGGGACCAGCGGACGGCGCGAATCGGTGAACGGTCGAACAGATGGTCGAGGTCGACGGTCACCCGGTCGAGCGAACGGCACACTCGTCCGTTCCTGCTGGACGAGCGCGCCATTCGTGCGTACTCACGGCCGCTCCGGCGTCACTGCCGGGGCGCCTCGTGCGCCAGCAGCCAGCGTTTCGCGTCGACGCCCCAGCGGAAGCCGCCGAGCGTGCCGTCCGTGCGCAGGACGCGGTGGCAGGGCACGAACAGCGCGACGGCGTTGCGCGCACATGCCGACGCTGCCGCCCGCACCGCGGCGGGCCGGCCGGCCTTGGCCGCGTACTCGGTGTAGGTGACGGGCCCACCTGCCGGCACCGTGCGCAGGACCTCCCAGGCGTGCTCGAGGAACTCACCGGAGCGCTGCCGGACGGGCACGGCGTCCACGGCGGACAGCTCGCCCGAGTGGTACCGGGTGACCGCGTCGGCGACGGGGCCGAGGTCGCCTGCGACGAGCTCGGTAGGCCGCAGGGTCGGATGGATCTGCGGCAGGAGCTCGTCCAGCGACGCTGTCCAGCCCGAGGCGATGACGGCCCCGTCCTCGTCGACGACGGCGGTGAACGGGCCGATCGGAGTGTCCAGTGTGGACCAGGTCGCAATGCTCATGATGTCCTCCGGGAGGGCGGGGCGATGGTGGCTGTGTCGGTTTGCGCTCGACCGGCGGCACGCCACAGGTGGGTCGCGGCATAGGACCTCCATGGCTTCCAGCTCTCCGCGCGAGCGGAGAGCCCGTCCATGTCGGACGGGAGCCCGAGCAGGCCGGCCCCGCGGCGCACCGCGAGGTCGGTGGCGAGCAGTTCGTCGGGATCACCGAGCAGCCGCATTGCGAGGTAGCCGGCCGTCCACGGCCCGATTCCGGGCAGGGCGGTCAGTGCGGCACGCAGGTCGGCGGGGTCGCGGCCGGCATCGAGCACGAGCGAACCGTCGGCCAGCGCCTCGGCCAGCCCGAGTACGGTCCTGATGCGTGTGGCCGGGCCGGTGAGCACCTCGGCGCCGCGCTCGACGATCGCGGATGCAGTGGGAAAGAGCAGGTCCGGCTCGTGCGGGGCGTCGGTTCCGGCATCGTCCTCACCGGTCAGCCGCGGCGGCAGTCGCTCACCGAGCGCCGCGGCCAGCCGGCTCGTCGACGTACGAGCCGCAGCCACCGACACCTGCTGCCCGAGTACGGCACGCAGGGCCGTCTCCACGCCGTCGACGGTGCCGGGCAGGCGGATCCCCGGCGTCGCCGCCACGGACGGCGCCAGCGCGGGATCGGCGCCGAGCAGCGCGTCGACGGCGACCGGGTCGGCGTCGAGGTCGAGCAGGCGGCGCAGCCGGGCCACAGCGGGTCCGAGGTCGCGCGGGTCACCGAGGCGCAGCGTCGCTACGACGTGTCGGGGGGCAACCCCGTGCCCGTCGCCCCCGGTGGGACGCGCATCGGCGGCACGGGTGTCCAGGGCCACCGTGGCCACCCCGTGCGGCAGCCGCAGCGTCCTCCGGTACGCGCCGTCCATCACGGACTCGACGCCGTCCAAGGCCCGTGCCGAGAAGAACGCCAGCAGGCCGTCGGCATCGAACGGCGGCCGGAACGGCAGCCGCAGCACGAGCGTTCCGGCGACGATCGGCGCCGCTCCACGGCGGCGACCGGCCTCGGCGCGCAGCGTCGTCGGCGGCACACCGTAGACCTCGCGCACGGTGTCGTTGAACTGACGGACGCTCGCGAACCCGGCCGCGAATGCGATGTCGGCCATGCCCAACGGCGTGGTCTCGACGAGCAGCCGGGCCGTGTGCGCCCGGTGGGCCCTGGCCAGGGCGAGCGGCCCGGCGCCGAGTTCCGTGGTGAGCACCCGGTTGAGATGACGCTCCGAGTACCCCAGTCGTACGGCGAGCCCCACCACACCGTCCCGCTCGACGACGCCGTCGGCGATCAGTCGCATCGCCCTGGCGGCGAGGTCGGCGCGGATGTTCCAGGCCGGCGAGCCGGGCACGGCATCGGGCTGGCAACGGCGGCAGGCGCGGTACCCGCGCTGCTGCGCGGCGCCCGCGGTGGCCAGGAACTCGACGTTGGCGCGCTTGGGCGTCATCGCCGGGCACGACGGCCGGCAGTAGATCCGCGTCGTGCGCACGGCCGTGATGAAGTGCCCGTCGAAACGGGCGTCGCGAGAGGCGACGGCGCGGTAGCAACGTTCCTGGTCGAGTAGCACGACACCGACTCTGCCACCGGGAACGCGCCTACTCTAGCGGAAATCGGACGCGACCGGTCCTCGCAGGCCGGTTGTCGTCCTCGCAGGGTTCGCAACATCTGCGGGGAGCCCACCGCGTCTGCGAGGACGGTTCGGGTCCCTTACTCGCGGCAGATTCTCCCGTGCAGGCGACCGTCATCGCACGCCTGTTGGATCTGGGCCGCCAGCTTGCGGAACTCCTCGTCACGGCTGCTGCGCTCGGGTGCCGGCTGCGGGGCGGCCGCCCGCGCGGCCTGCTTGGCCGCTTCGGCCTTTGCAGCCTCGGCAGCCGCCGCGGCCTGGGCGCGCTCGGCGATGATGGCGGCCACCCGGTCGAGGGCCGGGGTGACGGCGAGCCCGGCGATCTGCGCGCCCGTCACGGGCGGAGCGTCGGTGAGCGGCGCAGTGGCGCGGGCGGGAACCGACGGGGCGGCCGAGTTGTCGAACTCGGGCACCTTCACGGCCGCGTCAGCGGTGCCACCCGTCATGGTGAGCGCCGCGCTGCTGCTCGCAGCAAGGACGCCGAGCACCGAGCTCGCGAGCACGAATCGGGAGGGGAACCGCACGAGCATCCACCACTTCCGCACGACGACAGGTCCACTCGGACTATCGACGCTCGACCACATGCGTTAGCCGAGTCATTCGAACGGGTGAATCAGGAGGAGAACTCCTCCGACGAGATCACCCGCAGACGAGGCCGACCACCGGCAACCTGTCACAGGTCCCGAGCAGCGGATGTATGAGTCGATCGAGCACCATGGGGCGGCGCGGCTCGTCCGCGCTGTGCCGCTCGGACTGCTCCCGGGGAGCCTTCCGTTCGTCGGTCTCGCGTTCCGGAGGCGCGGCCGTGGGGGAGGGCGGCCTGCTCGCGGCGTGCGGCGCGAGGGACGCGGACGGGTGCTCGGCCGGTTCGGTCCGTCGCGGGGCTGCGCGCTCCCGGGGGCGGTCTGCGGTCTCGCGGCGTGCGGCGTTCGTCTGCCGTCCCTGCGGAACCGGCTGGGCCGCGATCTCGGGCACAACCGCGGTCGGCGGTTGGGGAACCTCGGCCACCGCGGGAGGGGCTGCGACGGCCGCGGGCGGTTGGGCCGGTGGCGCGGGCGGCGCCGCCGGGACGTCGACGGCCGGGGTGGGGGCTGCCATCGGAGCGCCCGCCGGTGCAGCGAGGGAGAGCACCGCGCTCCCGCTCGCGACCATCGCAGCGCCGACCGCCGCAGCAAGCAGCGTCCTGATGATCAAGCGCACAGTGCCTCCGCGGGTCGGCTGCGTCCGACGTACCCGGCACGTTGCGTCGCCGGCTTCTCTCATCCGGGTTAACGCACCCTACCGAATGGCCCAACGGAAGGCGACCGTTGTTGCGCCTGCACCGAGCCCGCAGCGTCAGCGTCGCGATCAGCAGCACGACGAGCACGACCGGCACCCAGCCCGCGTGGGTCAGCACGAGCGAGCCGACGTGGTTGCCCAGCAGGCCCGGCCGGCTCGCGACGGTGTCGAGCAGCATGGTCAGCACGTTCGGGGCCCGCGGCAGACGTACAGCCGGGACGGCGGGAGATTGCGCCAGACCGGGGCCGCCGCGACGACCTCGTCGAACGTGGACTCGAGACTGCGGCGCAGGTCGCGAACCCGGGTGGGCAGCGCGGTCAGGGTCGTGATCGTGGTGAAGACGCCGTCGGGGGCGAGCGTCGCCGCGATCGTGGCGAGCATGCTGCGCCGCTGTACGGGCGGCAGGAGCGTCCAGGGCAGTGACGAGACCACCACGTCCACGGGTCCGACCCCGGCATCGCGGAGCAGCGTCGCCAGGTCGGCGGCGTCCCCGGGCAGCACCTCCAGCCACGGCATCCTGCGGTGCAGGTGCGCGACGAGCTCACCGTCCACCTCGACGGCGACGTAGCGCGACCCTGGCGAGAGCCGCGCCTGGATCGCGGGGGAGAGCGCACCCGTGCCGGCCCCCAACTCCACCACCGTCGGTGTGCCGGCGGCGGGCAGCACCGCGGCGACCTCTGCGGCCAGCGTGGCGCCGGTCGGGGCAGGTGCCCCGATCAGGTCGGGCC
>JAODNO010000243.1 GCA_025465235.1 Pseudonocardia sp. | reverse complement strand
GGGCTCATTCTCCCGAAGCCAATGCAGGAGCGGGAAAGGATTCCCACGCAACTCCGGCGCCGCCAGCCGCTCCAGAACATTCACCGCCGACGATGAACCAATCATCTGATCCCCACTCTCCAACATCCCGATGAACGCGCCGGACAGGCAGCCGAAACTAATCCGAAAAGGGCGTGGCGGGCGCATAGGTCTTTGCTTTGCTCACTTCTCTGGCCAAATCGTCAGCGGAAGGCGGACCGGACCATGGAAAATAATGTCGTCGCCGTAGCATACCGATTCGTCGGCGCGGCTCATCTCGGGTAAGGACGTCAGCAGGGCGGCCAGCCCGATCTCCGCCTCGGCCCGGGCAAGGTTCGCGCCGAGGCAGTAATGGATGCCGGCTCCGAACCCGCTGTGCCGACCGGTCGGACGATCGAGGCGGAGCTCGTCGGGCTCCGGAAAACGCTGCGGATCACGGTTTGCGGAGCCGAGGACGAGTACCACCTTATCGCCGGCGCGGAGGCTTTTTGCACCGAGCGAGAAATCCCGGCAGGCCCACCGGCTGACCATTTGCACCGGGGAGTCGTAGCGCACCAGTTCGTCGACGACCACTGGCAGCAGGTCCCGATCGGAGCGCAGGCGGTGGAGGAGGTCGGGCCTGGCCAGCAGGGCCAGTACCGACTTGCCGATCAGGTTGGTCGTCGTCTCGTGGCCCGCAGTCAGGAGGTGCACGCAGGTGCCGACTATCTCCTCGGTCGTCGCCTCGCCGCGCAGCTGTGCTCTCGCCAGCAGCGAGATCAGGTCCTCGCGCGGATCGGCCCTGCGCAACTCGACCTGCTCGCCGAAGTACTCGCTGAGATCGTCTGCCGCCTTGTTGGCCCGATCGACGCCATCGGTCCGGCGCCCGACGCGGGCCGAGCTGGCTTCCTGCAGCCACATCGCGCACTGTCGCAACCACGTCCGGTGCCCAGCCGGCACTCCCAGCAGCTCGGAGATCACCAGAACAGGGAAGGGCGCCGCGAAGTCCTCGACGAGGTCGATGACCGGTCTGTTGCCCAGGTCAGCGACCAGCTCGGCGGCGATCGTGGCTATCCGGCCACGCAGGCCGGCCGCGACCGCGGGCGTGAACTCTGTGCTGAGCAGCCTCCGCAACTCGGTGTGCCGCGGCGGATCCATGAACACCAGCCAGTTCTGCACGACCCGGTACAGGGCCGCCTGCTCCGGTTGCACAGGCGCGCCGGGACCACGTCCGAAGTCGGGGCTACGCAGGACGGTGTCCACGTCGTCGAAGCCGAAGACGTACCACGCGTTCCCGTCGCCGCGCTGAACCGGGTCCTGCTCGCGATAACGCCGATACACGGGGTACGGGTTGGCCAGATCCTGCGGCTGCCATCCCTTCACGCTGAACATCAGGCTGCCCCGCGCACTACATCGGCCAGCTGTCGTGGGTCGTCCGGCATCTGGTCACTGCGCCACGCAACGTGTCCGTCCGGCCGCACGAGGACGAACGGGAACCGGTAGAGCTGCGCGATCTCCTGGTTCTCGCACCTGGCCACGTCCAGCGGAACCCGGCGTTCGGCGAACGCGCGCTCGACGCCGTCGAGGCGGTCGCTGTCGTCGAAGCACAGCAGCACGAACCCGCGACCGAACAGATCCAGCGTGGATACTCCTGGCCGCAACCAGCCGTGCGCCGCACGGAATCCGGGATCGCTGCCCGGCCGCCAGTGTTCCGAGATCTCGGTGTCCGCACCGACCACGAGTGGTGACGAGTAGCCGAAACCGAGATGTGCCTCCGGTGCGTCGAACTCCCTACGCGCGCCGCTCTCGTGCAGGCGGGCGGCCATCTCGGTCCGGGCAAGCTCCCCATCCGGGGAGTCCGCGCGCAGGTCGGCCGGAAGCTCACGGCTCATCGTCCGGCGCAGGTTGGTGTTGGCTGTATCCAGGCTCTTCAGCGCGACGGGCCTGCGCTCGGTCTCGTAGCTGGCCAGCATCTCGGTACCCGCCCAGCCCGCCAGTTGGGCCGCCAGCTTCCAGCCGAGGTCAGCTGCGTCACCGATCCCCGTGTTCAGGCCGAATCCCCCCGAGGGGGAGAGCGTGTGTGCCGCGTCACCGACGAGGAAGACCCTGCCGTGCCGATAGCCGTCAGCCACTCGGTGGGTCAGGTGCCACGTGCTGTCGGACAGCAGGTCGGTGGGCGTCTCGAACGCGATCGCGTCCTTGACCAGGGCCAACGGATCGCCAGCCGCGGTATCACCGGAGACGACCAGATTGAACAGGTCCCCGCCGTCGAGGGAGCGCAGCGGGTAGCGCAGGCTCGCCGACAGCATCAGGAAGTACACCAGCGCGGATCGGCTGCCTCGCGCAGCCAACTGCTCGGCCAGTTCCGGCGCGCGGAAAAGGATGTTCCGGAACACCTGCGCCTGATGCCGCGCCGGTGCCTCGATACCGCAGGCTGTGCGGATCGGCGAGGCCGCACCGTCGCAGGCGACGAGGTAACCGGCGCGTACGGCGGACGCCTCGCCGGTTCTCATGTCGGTGATCGACGCGGTGACGCCGTCGTCGTCCTGATGGAAGCTGTCCACCCGGTGGCGCAGTCGCAGCGGACCGTCGGGGTAAGCACCGACCGCGTCCATCAAAAGGGGATTGAGCCAGTGCGCAGGACAGATCTGGTCCGGCTCCGGTGTGTGGCGAAACTCCGGCCGGTCATCCGCGGTGCCACGTTCGAACCGATAGATCTCGTACCCGCCGACCTGGGTCACCCAGGCGATGTCCAGCGGGTGGCTTCCCGGCCAGCCGGCGCCTCGGATCGTGTCGGCGATGCCCCAGCGGCGGAACAGCTCCATCGAACGTGGGCCGACCGTGCTCACCTTCGGGTGATGCACCTGGCCGTCACCGCCCTCGATGACCATGCAGCCGACATCGCGCTGCGCGAGATCCAGCGCCAGCGCCATCCCGACCGGGCCACCGCCGACGATCAGAACCTCGGTCTCGTGGCGTGGACTGATCACGTCGTTCTCCTCTGCTCACCTAGGCCCTGGAAGTAGTCGCGCAGGAATGCGCTCTGCTCGGCCACGCGGGTCGGCACGAGCGGATGCTTGGCCGCCTCCTCGGCGATGCGCCCGAAGCGCTGCGCGATGGCGCGGCTGGCCACATCGGGCCGGGAGATGTAGCCGGGTTGCGCGGGCAGCTCGAAGGAAGGCCCTGCGGTCCGCCCCTTGCGGCCCGATGGCATCGTGACGATCACCTCCGCCAGGGGGCGCATCATGCCCGTCATGACGTCGATCGCGTGATTCATCAGAGCCGACCGACGCAGGCTCGAGTCCGGCTGTCCGCTGAAGTGCTGGACCATCAACTGCAACATCATGAAATAGGAGTCGTTGAACAGCCTCATGACATCCCGTGTGTCCGCAACGGTGACCGGATCCTTGGCCCGGTTGCCGTCGTACAGTGTCGGGTTGCGCAGAACCGGGTAGGAGGGCCGCCACGTCGGGTCGCCCGCGAGCAGCCCCGACAGCCTCTTGAAGGAGACGTAGTGCGACTCTTCGCCGGGGTGCTCCGGTGTGAGCACGTTGCCCTCACCCTGTTCCGTGATCACGTCGATCGCGAAGAGCGAGCTGGGCAGGTCGTCCACTTCCATCTGGTAGTCCGGGTGATCCAGCTCGATGGAGCGGCGCAGGAAGAGGTGGTGCTCACCGCCACCCCGCCCCTTCTCGACGACGAACAGGTCGGGAATTCGTCGGAGACCGGCGCGAATGTCGCCGTAGAGCTCGCTCAGCGACGCGTAATCGGAGAGTGGCCGTGCTCCCCTTTCCATCACATCACCGAGGTGGACGTTCCCGACGACGCCCTCGGGCTGCTCGATCTGGATGAACCGCTGGACGCTGCCGAGGCCCAGCCCCTCGAGTGAGAAATCCAGCGGTACCGGCAACTCGTTGTTGATCGTGCCGAAGTCGATCCGCGGCACCTGGAACGGTTCTCCGATGGCCATCAGGATGTTGTTGGCCAACAGGAAATGCATCATCTCCTCGCGGGCTATGGACAACAGCGTGCTGCGGATGCCGGTGTCCAGCGACTCACCACCGTCGCCACAGGCCGCGGCCAGCTGCTCGGAGGTCCACAGGCCCCGTCGCACGTACTCGAGGCCGGCGCCGTGGGTCGGCACCGAGTAGGCGGCGTACAGGTACTGCAGCATCACCGCGAACTCGACGACGACGGCCTGACCCAGCGCAGCCACCAGCTCGTCCCGGCTGGTGATCCCGGGGCGATCGCGACCCGCCGACGGCAGGATCCTGGTCACCTGCGCCGGCTTCTGCTGCTGGCGCAGATACTTCAGCAGCAGCCGTACCTTCGGAGCCGTGAGATCACGCGAGGGCGGCATGTAGTAGGTGCGCCCCTTGTTGCGCGGGTCGCACATCTGCCACACCAGTTTTGCGTAGATCTGCACCTTGAACTCGTCGGCGAGGCTGAAGACCTCGTCGCGCATGAACGAGTACAGCTGCTCGTAAGGTTGGAGGACCTCGCGGTAGACCAGGTCGAACGTGACCTGCTCGGCCGGGATGGCGTCCAGCCGCCAGTCGTCGGGCAGCACCCGGACGGTCACGGCGCCCGTCCGGGAGAAATGCCGCTCATCGTCATGGCCGTCCGGGATGTCGGCCGGGTCGGCAGCGAGTGAGAGCCTCGTCGTGCCGGCGCGCAGCCCCCGCAGCGTGAACGACCCCAGCCCGGCCTCGTCGGTGCCGACGACGCAGGCCGCGCCGCCGTCGACGCCGACGATCACGGAGGTGCCCTGTTCTCGCGGCAAAGCTTCGGGGTTCGGGCACTGCCGAACGTGGATCTCGGGCACCGCGGCAGGAACGCCCCGCACGAAGGAACGGACGTGCACTCGGACGTCGTGATCGTGATCGTGCTCCCCCGAGGGGTGCTCCAGGATCACGCAGGCGTCGTCCACCTGAACGTTGACCTCCTGCTCGACCAGCGCGACGGCACCCGTCTCATCCACCACCTCCAGCGGCTCGCTGCCGACCTGCCCGCACGGTCCGCACAGGTTGGCGTGCACGAGCCCCGCCCGGCCGGGCGGCAGAAGGGCCACCAGCTCGCGAGAACGTGCGGTACGCAGCCGGTGCCCCTCCGGCAACGGCTCGACGAGGTTCAGGTGCAGAGCCGACCTGCCGACCTCCACCGTGAGGTTGCTGCCCTCGCCGTCACACCAGGTGAGAAGCCGGCCCGCCGGATACGTCCGCGGTTCGTGGCGTCTCCACGGTGCGATCGTCCCTCTGATCTCACTCTGGGCGAGCACGAACTGGACGACGAGCCCGCCGACGTCGCCGGCTGCCACCACCGAACGAAGCGCCGCGGCCGCGACAGAACGATCCGTCTCCGGCAGCCAGTTCAGGCCGTCCGCCTTGTCGACCACGAACTGGTGCACGACCTGGCCCGGCCGTTGCCAGCGCGGCGGCTGGAACCCCGTGACCTGACCGGTGACCATGTAGCCCGTATCGTGCGATCGCCCCGCGCGCCCGAAGCCGAACTGACCGACCATCACCGTCGTCGACCACCGCGATGCCGGGTCGACGTCGAAGATCCTGGCCCGGTTGACAGTGGTGCCGAGGTACTCGTTGTGATGCCCCCACATGTCGACCGCGCGTCCGACGACCGGGTCGGTCGTGTCCGGACCGTCCCCCGCAATGTCGACGGCGACGACAGCGGCGTCAACAAGGAAGTGCCCGTTGCCTCCGAAGTTCGCGCCCTCGCCGACCTCGACCACTCGACCGGTCCCCAGGTCGACGACACTGGCCCTCGGCCCAGTGGGCAATCTGCTGACGGCAGCGCCGGCGAAATGGAGTCGCGGGAAATCGAATACACTCATGCCGACCTGCGGACTGGGTACGATCCGGTCACATCAGCGTCGATTCTATCCACCGCATCCAGGGCCGACTCGATCGCGCCCTCGATCCAGGCCGGATTCTTCGAGCAGTGCTCGCCGGCGAAGAAGAGATGGTTCTGCGGCGTCGAGGCGAGTTCCTGCTCCTCGACGATTTGGCCGACATCTTTTCCCCAACGGACTGCACAACCGCCGCGAGTCCACTCGTCCTGCCCCCACGCCAGACTCACCGCCGACCGGATCATCCCAGGCTCCAGTATGCGGGGATGGACCTTCGCAAGCTGCTGCCGAACGTATTCGTGTCTGTCGGCGAGCGACATCCGACCGAGCTGATCGGCTTCCTCCCCGATGGTGTAGCTAGCGAGCAGGGCCGACCCGCGGTCGGGATAGTACGTCTGTCGTATACCGCCACCGGTGTACGAGGCCCCGCCCGAGATACCCTCGTCCAGCCAGAACGGCTCACGACAGTAGAAGGCCACCTTCGTCGCCGAACAGTACTCGGTTTCCCTGATGATATCGAGCTTGTCCGGATCAAAATCATACAACCGGAGGTGACGTAGCGCCGAGAACGGGATCGCGCACAGCGCGTACGCGTACCGCCGTACAATGGTTCGGTCCGCATGAACGAGTTCGACGACCACGTCCCGTTCTCGCACCCGTAGCTCCACAACCTTGTGATTGACGTGCACGGCGCCAGCGAGGGCATCAGCCAGCCGACGCGGGAGGGCATCCATCCCACCATCGAGTCGAACCAGGTCCGAGCTCGTCTCAGTCAGAATGTCGTCGATGAATCCGTCCAGCCCCAGTGGCAGAAAGGAGCGGAATCCAGGATTGTCGATGAAGAACTCGCCGAGGCGCGCCGGGCGTCCCTGTTCCGGCAGGTAGGGCCGCAGGTCCATTCCGTCGAGCCGGTCGACCAGCATACCGGTCAGCATGACATTTCCGACCAACTGACCGCGCATCCGCACCGGCGCGACGGCCTCGACCGTCAACGTCAGAAACGCGGCAAACTGCAGGCTCGCCTCCCGGTAAACGGAGCCCGGCAATCGTTCCCGGAGCGCCTGCAAGAGAGCCGGCATCGCCTCGGACAGGCGCACCGGACCCGACTCTGCGCTCAGATAGTTGTTGGCATCGGACAGAAATGACCGGAACGGGCGAACGCGATCGGCCAGGTTGAGCTCATCGATGTACCTCATGGTATGCCGGTGTTTGGTCGGTATACGCATAGCGCCCAGTTCGACGTACGGCGAGGATCTCCCCGATCCGAACCGATGGGTGTGGATACGCCCACCGATACGCGGACTTGCCTCGTACACGTCGACGTCATATCCAAGACCAACCAGCTCATATGCGGCCACCAGTCCGGCGACTCCTGCGCCCAACACGGCAACCCGGGGGCTCATGCCCGAGTCACTGCTGCTTACTGGCACGCCATCGCAGAGCATGATCGAACGAGACACGCCGACCACCTTTCGAATTGCGACTCAAGGCCCTCACCTGAACAGGTCGGGCAACCCACATCGGCAGGCGCGATTTCGACCGAGTCTTCAGCACCGGAGATCGCGGTGGTATCGCTGGGCCTGACGTACTGCCGTTATACCCTCTAAATACTTAACGGGTTAGGGTGCGTTTCGAATTTCCCCCCCAGCGTGTCGACGCTCACACTTTCCCAGCAGAAACTGATCGGGTGGTCGAGACGCCACGGATATAGGCGACGCACTGTCCGCGGGGGTCGGGCACGGCCAAGCGAAGGGTTCGGGTAGAAATCGGGAGATGCTCGCGCGCATCTGAATCGTCAAATCCGCGACATGGCTACACAAGCGCCCAGGTGAGCATTCCGTGCCGAAACGACCAGGGAGGCGGCAAGTCCGGCTGCTTCGCGACCCGATCAGCGCCGCCGAGCTGGCCCTATGCTGCCGGCGTCGAACGACGACGTGCTGGACACCGGCCACCAGCCCCGACGGACCGACCACTCGCACTTACCCCGCGGGCATCGTAATGATCGTTTGCCAGGTCCCCAGGAGGGCAAGCTGGTGGGGTTAGCGGACGATTGCTGCAATTGCGTCAGGCCGGCGTGGACCGGTCGGTCCGCCGGCTTCGACATGTCGGCTTCTCACTGGCCTTGAAGCTGCTGATCATCCTCGCCGGAATGGCCGATCGCTGTGCAGTTGGCGCGGACCCGACACCGGCACGCTCAGTCTCGGCGTCGCCGACGCTGCCCGCGAGGATCGGCGAGATTGGTTTCGTGGTCGCCACCCTCGCCGACGAGGGCCGGGGCGTGAGCCGCCGAGGCTGGTGGTTGGACTTCGCGAAGCTCGAGATCAAGCACCAGGTCCGTCCGAAGATCCTCAAGGCCAATGCCACCCGGGCGCTGCAGCTGGACCAGGCGAGGTCGTGACCGCGATGGGCACCATCGAGGACCTCGCGTGCCAGGTCCGCAAGCGGCTGGGGCTCGGATGGTGGCTGCGGCGGAGCGGCGCCGTGACGGTCCACGGGGTAGCCGCGACAGCGGGACGAGGACGTCCACACACGCAACATCGCCGCCAGGCAGGGCAAGGACACGCGCCGCGCAACTCACACCGTCGGCGAACCCGTGCAGGTGCCCCACCAGCCCGGCCATCACCTCCCGGTACCGGTCGGAGGAGGTGCTGGTGACGAAGCTGGCCACCACCTCATCGTTGACCGCCTGATCGCGGGTCTGTTGCTCGGCCAAGTCGGGCCGACGTGGCGCGGTTCGGGTCACGATTCACTCCTTGCTCGTGGTGGCTGACGCTCACCGCGTGAAGTCAGACGGATCAGCCGCTGGCGCGGCCCGGGCGGCACGGATGATCTCTCGGCCCGTCGTGGTCCGGTCGAAGGGATCGATCCGCCCCATGAACTTCTGCCGCCCGGTTGTTCATTTTTCACCGTTTTCGCTGACACATGGCTGTCCCTCAACCATGCCATTGCGACAAGTAGCGATCGACGTTTCTGTGCGCTGATTGGCGAGAGCCGGTACCGACCGTGGAGAGCGGGGAACCTCCGAGTCTCGAAAATCTGATTGCGGTGCACGGAATCCGTTTCATCTTCGCATTCGTCACGGTCGGCGAGACGACACTCGGCCCGCGACAGCAGGGCGGCCGCCTCGCCGCCGTCGTCGTCGCCGTTGCCGTTGCCGTGCGCCCTACGCGAGCGCCGAGCGCCGTGGCCGGTGTCGCGCCGAAGAGCCTGGCTGAGGCTGCCGCGGCTGCCCTCTGCTTCGGGGACCTCGACGGCGCATCCGTCGCCGATGCGACGGATGCGCCGACCGTGCCATCCCGATGACGTCGCCGACACCCTGCGGAACCTGGCGGGCCTGCAGCCGGGCTGCGCGCTGGCGCGCCGGATCGAGGCCTCCCGGCTCCGCCTGGCAGATCTTCGACCTCTGTGACCGTCGGTGGTTCTGGCGCGCCGACCCCGGTTGATCATGAGTGCAGCCTGGCTGACCATGCTTCTAAGAAGGAAGCAAGCTGTTCGAACCCTTGTTGTAGACCAACCCGGCCGGTGGCGATCCCGAGCACCGCACAGCTTCGTGTTGGAGAGGTCTTCAAGATTTGCGATCTCCTCATTATCTCCGCGCGTCCGCGCCCATTACCAGCCCCCAGAGCTCACCCTTTCGGCCTTTCGGACCTCGCCGCCCAGATGGCGCGTCCCGCGTAAGCTACCCAGCGGACTGGGCAAGCCGCAAAACGATCTCGCCGTCCTCGATCTCGCCGGTGGGCGCGAAACCGAGCCACTCGTTAAAGATACCCTCATGATCACGTCGAGTCGGTGCCTGCACCCGTACCTACACCCGCGACTCCCTTAAGGTCCAGCGCCCGCTTATCGCGACCTTGCCGGGACCCTGGAGGTCACCGTGACTGGCTCGATTTCTTACAGCACGCAGACGTGCGCCCCATCAGCTTGACTCCCGGTTCGGCCGATCCGCCTCGCTGCCCGACAGCGAACTGCTTCGCTTTCGCCGAGTACGGCGCCCACTACAACGGTCGGAGACCACACCGGGCGCAGCGACTCCTCCCACCACTCCCCGACCATCCCGCCCCTGACCTTGACCAGCAGTGGATCAGACGCCGCCCCATCCTTGGAGGCCTGATCAACGAATACGAACGTACAGCCGTAGAACCGCAGGTCAACGCCGACAGCCGAGTTCTGGAACCCGACAGGGCGCGATCGTTACTGAGCGTCGTCGGGCTGCGCCAATGTGCCGTATTTGTCGAAGAGGCCCAAGATGCGCCCGTCTATGCGCTCCGGGCCCCACGGCTGCACCATCTTGCCCGGCTCCGGCTCGTCCCCGCCTTCGACGAAGATGTTCGCCGTTGCGCCGGGGGTGTAAAGGAAGAGCAGCCTGGCAGGGTGCACGCCGATGTTCTTGAAGCGGTGGCGGGTCTTTCGCGGCACGAAAACCACGTCTCCCGGACCGGCCATGAAGGTCTTGTCGCCATCAAGGAACTCGAGTTCTCCGGATAGCATGAAGAACGTCTCGTCCTCGTCGACGTGGCTGTGTGGTACTGGCCCACCACCAACCGGGACCGATGCGTCAACCATGCTGATCGCCCCATTGGTGACTTCTGCCTGGAGCTTCACGGTATATATGTCGCCGGAAAACCACTTCGTGATACCCATGCGCGCGGGGACGTGAACACAACCACCCGTCGCGTATCGCGCACCAACGTCCTCCGGGGGTAACAAAATGCTCATGAACCAACACCACCTCAACTATTTTGCGGCATGGGCCAGCATCGGAAGTTCCAGGCCAGGCCAGGTACAACCAGCCCCGCACACCGGCGGCTATCCTTTGCGAG
>JAODNO010000198.1 GCA_025465235.1 Pseudonocardia sp. | reverse complement strand
CGGTGGATGAAGTTGTTGGAGGCGATGGCGTACTGGCCCGCCACGACGAGCTCGGTGGTCGTGGTGTGCCCGGAGGTGATGGAGGCGTTGGCGGCGATCTTGCGGAAGACGTCGACCGCCTCGTCTTTCGTCTTGCCCTGCTCGCGCTCCATGTACTTGACGAGCCCGGCGAACCAGAAGACGTCGGAGCTCTCGAGGGCGAGCTTCCCCTTGAACCTCGGGTCGGCGAGGTCCTCGAGGGACTTCGGGACGTCGCCGGGGGCGAGCAGGTTGGTGTTCCAGAGCGGGACGATGTAGCTCAGCCGGTCGCCGGTGTAGCGGGGGAAGCGGGCCGCCTCGGAGACCTCCCCGATCATGGGCGACGAGGCCGGGGCGAGCAGCTTGTTCTCGTCGAGGATCGCCATCTCGAGCGAGTCCATCTCCACGACGTCGGCGCCGGAGAAGTTGGCGGCCGACTCTTCCAGGACGCGCTGGCGGATCTGCTCACTGCCGGCGCGGTAGACGTTGACCGTCAGGTCGGGGTACTTCTTCTGAAACGCGTCCACGATCGGCTGCGGGTCGTTGAGCTCGGTGTAGAGGTCGATCGAGCCACCGGCAGCCGCGACGGCCTCACCCTCGAGCAGCGACTGCCGCTCGGCGACGGGCATGTTCGCGGTGCGCTCGACGAGGTTGAGGGCTGCACTGCCGGCGCAGGGATCGGCGGCTGCCCCGCCGGCGGGGTCAGCCATGGGTGACCCGCAGGCTGCTGTGACCAGCGCGGCGATCGAGAGGGCGACGACGGCGCAGCGGGTCCGCACGGGCCGTCGGAGGTGCGGGTGAGACATGAGGCGGTCTCCTCGGGGAGAGCTCGGACGGTGCCGAGCGGGGCTCGGACCGGCGTGACGAACGGGATCTCGAACAGAGCTGGCAGTACGGATACTGATTTCTGATCTTGGATCCATCCCCCGACTGGTTGGATCCCGTGGTCGGGGCCCGGCGGACCGGACCCCGATTCGTCATGCGGGAAGGTCGTCCGCTCCCTGCCACCCGGCGATCCAGGTGGTCACCTCGGCCAACGGCACGACGTCGCCGTACTTCTGGTCGATGTCGAACAGGTTCACGGCACGGCTGGCCTCGTGCCGGTCGTACACGCACTCCTCGACGACGATCACGTTGAGCCGGTAGCTGCGCGCGTCGACTACCGTGGCACGCACGCATCCGCTGACGCTCTCGCCGCAGACGATGACGGTGTCGATGCCGAGCCCCATGAGGTGCGCCGCGAGCGGGGTGCCGAAGAACGCGCTCGGGCCGGTCTTGCGCAGTACGACCTCACCGGGCTCTGGACGGGCCTGCTCCACGATGTCGAAGCGACGCGCGTGCCGGTCGTGCTCCTCGGGCGTGCGAGGCCGCACGTCGTGCCGGCCACCGATCCGGGCGCCCCAGCCCGGCATCCCGGAGTCCTCGGCAGCCATCCCGGTCACGTGCACGACGGGAATTTGTGCCGCGCGGGCTCGGGCAAGCAGCTCGGCGATGCGGTCCAGGGCAGCCCACCCATCGGCCCCCGTGCTACCCGGCCACGTTCGGATGGACTGGAGCAGCGGCTCGCGCCGGTCGCCGACCGCCTTGCGGTAGTTGTCCACCGAGAGCACGACGGGCCGGTGGCCGAAGCCGTACCGCGTCGTCGGGGGCGACGCCGCGAGATGAGCCTTGTCGCGCTCGGTCAGAAACCGGTCCCACACCCGTTCGGACATCTTCATCTCTCCCGATCCGATCCGACGTGGGCCGATCAGTCGCCGTGAGTGATGAACCCGGGGGGCCCGAAGCGGACGCCGTCGGCGGGGTCGATGCTGTAGTGGGAGTACGGCGAGAAGCTTCCCGACGCGATCTCCTTCTCGACCTCCTCCATCGGGATGTGCTTGCCCGCCTCGACCTTCCGGTCCAGGCCGAGCCAGTCGAGCATCCGCTTGTTGGTGATGCCGAGGTAGAGGACCGGGCCGTCGCCCGAGTTGACGTGCGTGTGCCACTGGAAGGTCGGGATGAACAGGAAGTCGCCCTGCTCCCACTCGTGACGCACGCCCTGGACCTCGCTGTGCCCGGTGCCCTTCATGATGTAGATGGCCGCCTCGTTGTGGTGCTTGTGCAGGCGGGTCTGCTGCCCCGGACGTAGCTCGGAGATGTGCAGCTGGATGGTGCGCAGCGGCAGGTCGACGTCGCGGGCCGGATGCTGGCGGTCGCCGTCGGCGTAGAGGTCCAGGTGCGGCTGCCGGTGAATGATCGACTCCGCAGCGAGCGGCCGGACCTCGTCCTCGTGGTAGTGCAGCTTGCCGCGGCGGCGCGGGTTCATCGGATCTTCGTCGTGCCCGTGACCGTGCCCGTGACCGTGGCCCCCACCCAGATCGGTTGCCTCCACGTCGTGAGACCCACCGGTGGACGTGCTGTGGGTGGATGTCATGCGGGCCTCCGTTGATCCGTTCCGAACTGGACGGCGCAACGATGACGAACCGGACCAACTTGTGTCAAGGATTCTGGATCCAGCGCGGATGGAGAGCCGATCACCGTCGCGTCCTCTGTCGTTAGGGCCCCATTGCGCCTGGGTTGCCGAGGCCAGGTCGGGGGCGTGCGGCGTGCAGCTGCAGGTCAGAGGGGCAACCCTGGATGTCGGCAGCCTCTTGACGGCAACCTTGGATCCATTATCATGTGTTCACAACGGCATCGGCGTACTGACATCCAGGCGGCGGTCGATGCGGGTGCCCACTCGCCCTTTCGGCAGATTGACGACTTTGTCCTGATCGTCGACGTCCTCGGTTGCCGGGTTCATCGGGCCACCTGAAGTGGATCCGCACCGTTTCGACCGCTGCCGGTGTGTGATTCGATCTTGCCCCCAGCGAGTCGGACGGAGCGTTCTGCAGAATGCAAGGAGCTGTCGTTTGCCCGCAACCAATGGTTGCCGAGGCCGCGCTGGACGTGCTCACCCAGGGTGGCAACGCCGTGGACGCCGCGGTCACCGGGGCCATGGTCCAAGGTGTCATCGACCCACTGATGTGCGGGCCGGGCGGCTACGGGGTCATGACGATCCACGAGGCGGCGTCCCGCCGCACGACTGTGCTCGATTTCTTCGGGCTGGCTCCGCGCAAGACCGTGGAAGGAGCGTCGGGGGCCAAGCTGGTGAGCGAGTTCAGCCGCGACTACGGGTACATCGTCGAAGGCGGCGAGAACGAGGTCGGGTACCGCAGCATCGCCACGCCCGGCACGATCGCCGGCCTCGCGCTGGCGCTGGAGCAGTTCGGCTCCACCCCGTGGGCGACTGCTCTCGGACCGGCCCACGCGGTGGCCCGCGACGGCTACCAAGTCACCCAGGCCCAGCACGAGCAGTGGAACGACACGGACGACCCAGACAAGCCGGGAAACCGGACGCGCCTGGCCTTCAGCGACAGCGGCCGCACGCTCTACTTCGACGGTACGGGCGGAGTCCGTGCCGTGGGCGAGACGATCCGAAACAGCGAGCTGGCTTCCACAATCGAGCGGCTGATGAGGGCGGGCGCGGACGACTTCTACACCGGTGAACTGGCCGCGGCAATCGTGGCCGACCTGCAGGCGGGCGGAAGCGACATCGACGCGGAGGACCTGCGCGCGTTCCGGCCGAATCGGACCGCCCCGCTGGCGGGCAGCTACCGGGGCCGGAGGATTCTCGTCCCGGGCTTCCCCGGCGGCGGCCTGAGCATCATCCAGGCGCTGCAGGTGCTGGAGCTGCTGCAGCACGGGGCGCCACCCGTGTGGATCGCCGGTGCCGGGGTGCTCCCGGTGGCGGCGGCGTTGGGCGCGGCGCTGGAGGACAAGTACACCTACCTGGCGGGCCCCCGGGACACTGAGATCCCGCTGGAGTTCCTGCTCTCCGCCGAGCACACGGAGGAGATGGCGCGTTCGGTCCAGGCGGGCGATCTCCTCGGTGCGTCGGTCGCCGACGCGGGTTTCGACCGGGAGACGGCGTCCACCACCCACATCGCCGTCATCGATGACCACGGCAACGCCGCTGCTGTGACGCACACCCTTGCGTCCGGCAGCGGGGTGATCACTGCGGGGCTCGGCTTCATGTTCAACAACTTCATGCACGGATTCGACCCCCGGCCCGGACGCTGGAACTCGCTGCGTCCGGGGGCCACCCGACCGGCGTCGATGTCGCCAGGGCTGGTGCTGGACTCCACGGGTGAGCTGCTGACGGTCTTCGGGGCCTCAGGGTCGACGAGGATCGTCAGCTCGCTGGTGCAGGTGCTCGCCCACATGGCCGACCGCGGATGGGATGCGCTGCGGGCCGTCAGCGCTCCGCGCATGAACGTGCAGCGCGGCGGCAGCGTGCAGCTCGAGGGCCGCTTCCCAGCGGCCGCGGTGCGCCGCATCGGGGCATCGGGTCGCGAAGCCGAACGGTACCCGCGCAACTACGACCCCTATTTCGGCAAGGTCCACATCTTGACCAGAGCTGCAGCCGATCAGCCATGGGACGGCGCCGCCGATCCTCGGGCCGACGGAGGAGTTGCGCTCCTTGTTGAGCAGTTCCCACCGACCGAGCAGTTCTCACCGGTTGCTCCCCGTCCGAATTCGGAGATGGCGTCGTGAAGGTATTGAGGAGCCGCAGGCTCTGTCTGGCTGTCGGAGTGTCCATGGCGATCACCGGGATGGCGGCGTGCGCCGATCCGGAGGCTGCGGCCCCAGATGCCAAGGGGGCAACCGGTCCGTCGGTGGTCTCAGGTTCGATGGCCGAGGTCTGCGCGGCCGGGCAGAAGGAGGGCAAGCTGGTCTCCTGGAACAGTGAGGACCCGGACGCCTTTCAGAAGATCTTCAACGAGTTCTCCAAGACCTATCCCGGCATCACCCTCCAGTCCGTCAGCGTAAGGCCCGACGAGGTGACCCAACGCGTGGTCACCGAGTCCGCCGCGGGCCGGCCGCCGGAGGCGGACGCCCTCTCGATCACACAGGACAAGTCGGGCCCGTTGGTGGAGAACGGCCTGCTCGACAACAGCATCGACTGGTCCGCCATGGGTGTGGGCGACAGTTATGTTCTCGGCAAGAGCATGGTGCGCACCGAGCGCATCGCGATCGGGCTGGCCTACAACACCGCCAAGGTGAACGTGAACGACCTGCCCGCCACCTGGGAAGGGCTGGTCAACAGCCAGTTCGCGGGCAAGGTCGTCGTCGACCCCCGTGGCGACCCCCTCCAGTTGCTGGCCATCGCATGGGGCAAGGACAAGACCGTCAACTTCGTCAAGCAGCTCAAGGCAGCCGCGAGGCCCGTCGTCGTCCAGGGTGCGACCGCCGGCCTGCTCACCGTCGCGAGCGGCGAGAACCTGGTGACCACCAACGGCCGGTCCGCCGAGACGGCCCAACAGCAGGCCAACGGTGCACCGATCGCGATCCACTACCTGGACGTCGTCCCCGGCGTCGACTACTACACAGCGGTCCCGAAGGGCGCCCCGCACCCGAACGCCGGCGCGTGCTGGACGGCCTGGCTCAACAGCGAGCCGGGCCGGGCGGCCAAGCAGACATTTGCGTTCAAGGGCAACGTCGACCTCCCCGAGGAGGCCAAGGGCGGCACGCTCGCGGCGATCAAGAGCCCGCAGGACGCAGCGCTCGTGACCGACACGGCCAAGGCGATCAGCGATGTCTGGAGCGGCCGCTCCTGAACGCAGTGGCGGCCGGACCGAGTGCCGCCACTGTGTCAGCCGGCTGACCGTGACGAGGGACGAGGGACGCATGATCCGGATTGACACGCTGCGCAAACAGTTCCCCGACAGGGGAAATCTCGTCAATGCCGTTGACGGGTTGTCCTTCGAGGTTCCCGAGGGCGAGCTGTACACGCTGCTCGGGCCCAGCGGCTGCGGGAAGACCACCACGTTGCGCTGCGTGGCGGGTCTGGAGCGGCCCGACAGCGGTGAGATCACTCTCGGCGAGACGGTCGTCTTCTCCTCGGCGCAGTACGTCCCGACCTACCAGCGGGACATCGGCATGGTCTTCCAGAGCTACGCAATCTGGCCGCACATGACGGTCTTCGAGAATGTGGCGTTCCCGCTGCGCGTCTCGGGCGAGCGCTACCCGAGGAAGCACATCGATGAGTCCGTCGAGCGGTCACTCGACCAGGTCGGACTCGCCGGGTACGAGGACCGGATGGCGACCCAGCTCTCGGGCGGCCAGCAGCAGCGCCTGTCCCTGGCCAGGGCACTGGTGCGGCAGCCGAAGGTGCTGCTGCTGGACGAGCCGCTGTCCAACCTCGACGCGAAGCTGCGCGAGCACATGCGCCAGGAGATCCGCCTGCTGCAGCAGCGGCTGAACATCACGACTCTCTTCGTGACGCACGACCAGATCGAGGCGCTCGCGATGTCCGACCGGGTCGCCGTGCTGCGGGACGGGCAGATCGAGCAGGAAGGCACGCCAGAGGAGATCTACACGAACCCGGCGTCGGAGTTCGTCGCCGACTTCGTCGGCGGGTCCAACCTGGTGACCGGCACCGTGCTGTCGCGCTCAACAGGCGCGGTGGTGGTGGAGACGAAGTTCGGACCGGTGACCGCAGTACCCACGAGCGGCGTGTCGACGGCGGAGGGCACGGACGTCGCGGTGGCGTTCCGTCCGGAGGACCTCGTGCTGCTGGAGCGGGGGGCGGTGGACCCGGGCGCCGCGAACACCTGGCCGGTGGAGGTCATGCTGTCGTCGTTCACCGGCGCAATCACCGACTTCCGCGTGGTCACGGAGAGCGGGCAGGAGATCTCGGTGCGCTCGCCGTCGCGCAACGCGAGCAAGGAACGCTATCTGTTCATGCATGCGCCGGCCGCCATCTGCCGCCTCCTGCCGCGCTCCGGGGTGGTGACCAGGGCATGAAGGCGCTGCACGGCCGTTTCGGCCAGGGCACCGCCCGGGTCGCGGTGGTACTGGGGCTCGCCTACCTGGTCCTGGTGCCGGCGGTCATCCTGGTCGCGGCCAGCCTCCGCGACTCCTCAGGCAGGCTGCCCTTCAGTACCAAGAGCCCCTGGTCCCTGCGGAACTACGCCGAGGTGTTCCTGCAGGGGCGGACCTACGATCTGCTCTGGAACACGATTCTGTTGAGCTTCGGCGCGCTGGTGCTGGCGTTCGCGATCAGCCTGGCCGCGGCCTGGCTGGTGGAGCGGACGAACCTCCCTGCGCGGGGCTTCGCGTTCGTCATGATCATCGCGGGGATCGGGACGCCCGGCTTCATCTCCGCGATCGCTTGGACGCTGCTGCTCAACCCGAGCAACGGCTTTCTGAACGTGATGATCCGTGGCGTGTTCGGCATCGAGGGCGACGGCCCGTTCAACATCTCGAGCATGCCCGGGATGATCCTGGTAGAGGGCCTGGGGCTGGTGCCGGTCACGTTCTTGCTGCTGACGGCCGCGTGCCGGGCGCTCGACGTGTCTCTGGAGGACGCGGGGAGCCTCAGCGGGGCGCACCCACGAGTCGTCGCCCGCAAGATCACGCTGCCGCTGCTCACCCCGGCGATCTTCAGCGCGTTCGTCTACCAGTTCGCCACCACGATCGAGTCCTTCGACGTCCCGGTGACGCTCGGCCTGCGCAACGGCATCGTCGTTCTGCCGACCGAGATCTACCTGCGGGTGCGGCCCTCGACCGGGCTGCCGGACTACGGCCTCGCCAGCACGTACGGCATCCTGCTCATCGCCGTCGTGCTGGCACCGCTGTGGTACTACCAGAAGATCATCAGCCGCTCCGAGCGCTACGCGACGGTCTCAGGCAACGCCTACCGGACCCGCCGCGTGGCTCTGACACTTCGCGGCAAGATCCTGGGCCTGGGCTTCCTGGCGCTGTTCGTGCTCCTCGAGTTCGTCCTCCCCACGCTGATCCTTCTCTACACCAGCCTGCAGCCGTTCTTCGCAGTCCCGACATTCGAGAAGATCGCCAACAGCTCAGTGAACGCCTATCGCGACCTCTTCCACAGCCAGCTGTTCTTCGACTCGCTGAACAACAGCCTGCTCATCGCGGTGGTGGCCGCGATCGCGACGATGACGCTCGCGGCGATCGTCTCGTGGTTCGTCGTTCGCAGTCGAACGTTGTTCCGCTCGGTACTGGACGTACTGGCCTTCATCCCGCATTCCATCCCGGCACTGGTGATGGGCCTGGCCATCGCGATGATCTACTTGTACGTCACCATCCCCATCTACGGCACCATCTGGATCATCGTGATCGCCCTGATGACGAGGTACATCAGCCTGGCGACACGGCAGATGAACACCGGAATCGGCGCGATCAAGCGGGAGCTCGAGGAGGCCGGAGCAGCGAGCGGCGGTTCCCCGCGCCAGACCTTTCGCCGGATTCTCGTGCCGCTGGCAATGCCTGCCTACATCAACGGATTCCTGCTCGTTGCACTGCTGGGCGTGAAGAACCTGTCGATCCCGTTGGTTCTCGGGGGTGCGGACAGCCCGATGCTGGCCAGCCTGATCTGGAACCGGTGGGACAACGGCGACACCGCGCAGACCGGAGCGTTGTCGGTGGTGATGGTGGCCATCACGCTGGTGCTGGGCACGCTGTCCTACCTGGTCGGCCAGCAAGGGGGTATGAGCGGGCGGCAACAGAAGGGCAACCGCCGCCCCGGCAGGCGGACGCCGACGGGTACGCCACCGCGGGTTCAGGAACCGAGGCCCACCCCGGTGCGGGCGGACGCCCTGCCCATTCCGTGACGCCGCCGATGCACTGGTGTGCCGATCCTGCTCGTAGCCGTTGATGTATCGAGAAAACCTCTTGCGCGTGACGAATGGAGTGAACATGGGCGTGTCCACGATCGAGATAAGCGATCGACACGACCGGCTGCGGCGATTGATGGAAAGCCAGGACCTAGACGCGATCCTGGTGGGTGAGAAGTACAACTACTGGTATCTCACCGGACATCAAAGCCGTGAGTTCGACAAGATTATGCGACCCATGTTGTTCTTGCTGCCGCGGGCGGGCGCACCGTGCGCCATCATTTACCGCCAGCAGATTCCGAAGCTGGAGAAGACGTGCCCAGGGGTGCGGGCTTACGGCTACGAGGACGTGCCCTTCGAGGTAGCCCTGCTCCAACAAGCACTAGATGAATCGGGGACTAGTCGGGGACGGCTGGGCATGGAGTTGGGGGAGAATCAGCGGCTCGGTCTGCCGTATGCCGATCTCCGGCAGCTCCTGGCCGACAGCCCCGGGCTGACCCTTGCAGACGCGGGACCGGAGCTGCAGGAACTTCGGATGCAGAAGTCGACCTACGAGATCGATACGCTTCGCACTGCTTGTGACGTGAGCCTGCAGGCCTGGGAACTCACCCTGAAGCAGATGGGCCCAGGTTCGACGGAGCTTGACCTCCGCAGGCTGCTGGCTACGGAGCTGTCTCGTCTTGGCAGCGATTTCGACGTGGCCGGGCATGTGAGCACCTCAACGAGTAAAGGTGGCGACCCGTCATCGCCGCTGGAGCGGGGCGACGCCATCT
This sequence comes from Pseudonocardia sp., assembly GCA_025465235.1. Lineage (GTDB taxonomy): Bacteria > Actinomycetota > Actinomycetes > Mycobacteriales > Pseudonocardiaceae > Pseudonocardia. The sequence continues at coordinate 8,654 of JAODNO010000198.1, read as the reverse complement.
GGTCGGATTTCGGAGCCACCTACGAGGGCTACCAGGCGGATGTGGCGCGCCGAGCGGTGTTCGGCCCCCCGACACCGGAGCATCGGGCCACCAGGGACCAGATGGCTTCCCTGGTGGAGGCCTCGCTGGAGGCGGTTCGGCCCGGAAATCGGGCCTCGGACGTGGCGCAGGCTTGCAGCGCACGCCTCGTCGATCTCGGGATGCCCGCCCTTACCAGCAAGAAGCGAATCGGGCATGGCTTGGGTCTGAACGCCGGCGAGCCACCTTCGTTGAGCCTGGCGGATAACACCCTGCTCGTTCCGGGAATGGTTCTCTGTGTTGAACCGAGATTCTTCCTGTCGACCGGAGAAAAGATCCACGTTGAAGACGTTGTCGTCGTTTCGGAATCTGGATTCGACTACATCTCGCAGGGTGCGACGGAACTCCACGTCATCGACAACTGAGCGAGTGGAACGGTCCGTTTCCCTGCCTTGTCATGCGAGGAGGACTTGATGAGCACCCCCCCGTTCATTTCCAGCGCCGTATGTGAGAAGTTGATCGACCCCGCACGTGCGGTCGACCTGGCCGAGCGTGCTCTGCGGTGGGAAGCGAATGGCGAGGTGGAGTACCCGGTGCCACGGGGGCTTCGGATGAAGACGCAGGACAAACGCCTGACGTTTCACTCGAAGGCGGTCGCGCTCCCGGCTATCGGAGTCTTGGGATGTCGCATCGTCGGATATCGGGTTGACGCCGACGGGTCACGGCCTGATGCGGACTCGTCAACCCGTCTTGTCATGCTGATGGACCTGTCCACCGGGAGTCCCGTCGCAATAGTGGATGAGCATTACAACTATTCGCTTCGCACCGCCGCAAGTATCGGGGTAGCGGCGAAGTACTTGGCTGGTCCAGGACCGGTGCTCGGTTTGGTCGGAGCGGGAGCCGTGGCCCAGGCGGTGGCAGCCGTCATGCTGGACACGCTGCCACTCGAGGGGATCCATCTCTTCTCTCGATCTCGACCGAGATGCCAGGCGCTGGCCCAGAGTGTCTCGGAGAAGACCGATCTTCCGGTGACCGTCTGTGACTCGTTGGAACAGGTCATCAATTCAGCCAATGTGGTTGTCACGGCTACGACAGCGCGCTCGCCGTTCATCAAGGCGCAGGATCTGCGGCCGAGCGTGTTGTTGTGCGCGCTCGGATCCAACGAGCTCGAGGGCGAGGTCTACACATCCTGTGACCGGCTCGTCGTCGATGACTGGCTGCAGACGCAGTCCGCGTCCGACATCGCAGGGCTGATCGCAGACGGCTGCGCTGTCGAGTCAAAGTTGAGCGCGGAACTTCCGGAGATCATTGCCGGCATCAAGCCCGGCCGACAATCGCCGACAGAAACGATCATCGTCCGAACAGAGGGGCTCGCATCTCAGGACATCGCTCTCGCGCACTGGGCGTGGCAGGAGGCCGAAAGGCAGGGCCTGTGTCAAAGCCGCTAGCGGGTCTGTCGAGCCGGGTGGCCCATGGGGCAGCGCGAACGAACCTCAGGACTGTGCCACCAGACACGGCGTGGGATGCCAAAGCGCACTTCCTGGACTGCCTGGGCATGATGTTCGCCGGAATGACTGAGGAGAGAGTCCGCAAGTTTCGCCGTCCAGGCCCAGCGGCTGGCTGGACGCCAACTACGAGCGACCTCGCGTTCGGATTGAGCCTCATGTGCGGCGCACGCGGGCTGGATGATTTCGATGAATCCACACGTGCTCATCCCGGGGCGGTCATCGTGCCCGCCCTCCTCGCCGGCAACGATGGCCATGGCGCCACGACCGTTGAGCAACCGATCAGCGGTGCGGACTTTCTGGCAGGTTTGATCGTCGGCTACCAGTTCATGGGCGGCTTGGGCGAAGCCATGGGCGCCCCGCGCCTTCATTCCCGCGGCTACCATCCCTCTAGCATTCTGGGGGCTCCGAGCGCGGCGCTGGCCGTCGGCCGAATGCTCGCGCTCCCTGAGTCGACCCTCACCCACAGCGTGGGTATCGGCGCCTCCTTCGCTTGCGGAACCACGCAATTCGACGCCGAGGACGAAGTGCGCGGCCTGCAGACTGCCTGGGCAGCTAGTGCCGGGCTGTCGTCGGTCCGGCTGGCTTCCCTGGGGTTCCAGGCGTCCGATACCGCGCTGGAGGCGCACAACGGTCTCATCGGCAGGATGGTACCGGACTTCGACGCAAGCCACGGTGACTTGATGAGCGACCACCCACCCAGAATTCAGTCGGTGAGCTACAAGCCGTATCCGCATTTTAGCGATCTTCATCCTGCGACCAGCGCGTTATTTGAGATCCTGAGTGGCCGGCGCATTGATGTCCGCGACGTGGAGCGCGTGACCGTGCGGGTTCCCGCGCGCGTTGGTGAACGGCTGCACGCCACGTACCCGCCGGTCAACAGCCGCGAGGCGAAGCGATCCACAGCATTCGTGATGGCTGTGGTACTGACAGCCGCGGCGCACGGGAGTCCTGCGGGTTCGCTCGTCGGGGCCTTCGCGGAGTCGTCGCTCGCGGACGAGGACACCTTGGATCTCGGGCGGCGCGTCACCCTTCGCACTGACCTTCCCGTCTCCGCGGCCGGCCCCGAGGCGGTCGTCGACCTGCAGTTGCGTGACGGGACGCACTTCTCGCGGGAAGCGACAGGCTATCCGGGCGACGGGCGACGGTCGAATCTCCGGTGGGGTTGGGCAGACGTACGCCTGAGGTTCCAGGAGATGGTGCAACCGGTGCTCGGGACTTCCCAGATCAGTTGGGTCACGGAGTTCGTTGCAGGCATGGACCAGTCGCCTGACGTGTCCGAAGAGCTCGACCAGATCATCGGGCTCCTGCTCCCCATCCGGCCTGTCGAGAAACAAGAGTAAACCCCTTCTGGATGGCCGATCTGGTTGGACCGCAGGCCCTCGGCGGCCGCGTTGGACTCGCGCTTGGAGGAAGCATGGTTGAGAGAGTTTGGGATCGCTTTCTGACGGAAGAAGACAAAGCTCATCTTGCGGCTTCCCAAGAGAAGAAGGGGTATGGCTTCGGCAATAAGGCGGCGGTGCTGTCTGTCGACAACTACCGAGGCGCCCTCGGAGACCGCCCGGAGCCTCTGCTCAAGGCTATCGAAACGTGGCCCAGCAGTACGGGCCCGGCGGGGTGGACAGCTCTGGCGCACATCAGTGAACTGTTGGCTGCAGCGCGGGCGAGAGGGATTCCGGTCATCCACGCGACGGGCCTGGCGGAAGAGGAGTCCGGCATGCCTGGCTGGAGGACTCCTCGCGGTGGCCGCGGCAGAGACCAGCGCACCGACGAAGAACATGAACGGTTCGTGCGCCGCTACGACATCGTGGCGGAGGCGGCCCCAGTTCCGGGGGAGGTCGTGTTGAAAAAGAACTCCCCGAGCGCGTTCTTCGGCACCCCGCTGGCGGCTCATCTCGTGAGCCACGGAATCGACACGCTGCTGGTCTGCGGCGAGGCCGTAAGTGGGTGCGTGCGCGCAACGGTTGTCGATGGCTGCAGCTATCGATTGCACATGATCGTCGTCGAGGAGTGCGTCTACGATCGCCACGAGGCTGCACGGGCCATGAACTTGTTCGACATGGACCAGAAGTACGCCGATGTCATCTCGCTCGCGGCCGCTCTCGATTGGTTGAAGTCGAGACCGACGTAGGCGTGTTTGAAGCTCGCCATGCTCCCCACTCATCGCGAGAGAGATCCTTGATGACAATATCAGAATCGCCTCATAACGAATCATCGATACTACTCCCGCCACCGAGAGTGACAAGGTCAAATTATATTCGCAATGTCCTGCACGACAATGTCATGTATGTCAGCGGCCACCTTCCTTACGACCACGAAGACATAAAGATCACCGGGATCGTTGGCAGCGAGGTATCCCTGGACGCCGCGCAGGATGCGGCCAGACTGTGCGCACTCAATGCACTGGCGACCGTTTCCCACGAGCTCAACGGACTCCAGCATGTTCATCGAATACTGCGTATGACTGGCTACGTCGCAAGTACGTCCGACTTTGCCGCACATGCAGCGGTTGTGGACGGAGCGAGTGCCGTTGTCCTCGAGGTGCTCGGCGAACGGGGGCGCCACGCTCGATCTGCCATCGGAGTATCGTCATTGCCCCGAAATGCGCCGGTAGAAATCGAGCTGACGATAGCCGTTCGCCCCGAGGCGAGCGTTGACGATTATATGGCGTAATTCGCTGGCACCGGAGCCTTTCTACTTCTTGGGAGAGTCGTCTTGCAACTCCTTCTTGATGCTGGGACTGCGGTAATATCCGACATTTTTGACAGCAACGGCATACTGCCGCCCGTACTTTCCGAACGTTTCTTTGCCATTCAGCAGGGGACCCGGTTCGTCGGGCCGGCGTTCACGATTCTCGGGTCTTCCGTGACGTTTCACGGAGCCGGTGATCGAGAGAAGCTCGCGGCAATTGATGGCATGGGGCAGGGAGTTGTTCCGGTCTGGGCGGGCTCGGACATCCACGGAGTCTGCTGTTTCGGTGACCTGCTGGGGGAGGCGATGAAAATACGGGGCTGTGCAGGTGTGGTCGTGGACGGCGGGGTCCGTGACGTCTCTTACCTTCGCGAACTGATGCTTCCTGTCGTCACCAGGTACCGCACGCCCGCGCAAGCTATTGGCCGGTGGAAAGTCACCGCCCATCAGGTTCCGGTCCAGGTCCGCGGCGCCTTGACGGAATGGGTGACCGTCAACCCCGGTGATCTGGTCGTCGCGGACGAGGACGGGGTGCTCATCGTCCCGGCATCGGACGCGGACAGCGTGTCCGCGGAGGCCGCACGATGGGCCGGTGCAGAGTCTGAGGCCCGGGACGCTATCCGGCGGGGGATGCCGTTGGTGACCGCGCTGGATCGTTACGGGCACCTGTGATCGGCCTTCCCTAGCAAGCCCCCTGGCGTGCGAGAACCCGACGTGGGGATTGGGCGGACCCTCGCTGCCTCCCGCCACTGTGTCTCGCCGGCAGCCGGGCGAGCGGTGGCCGGTCGGCGGGGCCGCCGCCGGGACTTCCCGGTCAGGGCCAGGCTCAGCGGGGTTCGCTGCAGCACCTCGACGATCGCCAGCGACCCGCCGACCGCCACGGCGTACACGGCGATGCTGGACCACGGCGCGGGCAGCAGCGCGGCGGGCGACGCAGGACCGGCCACCGTGAGCGCCCACAGGACCGTGGGGTGCAGCAGGAACACGCCGAATGACCGGTCCGAGGCAGCTTCGACGACGCGCGATGCCGGGCCGCCCGCGCGCCGGTCGGCCCAGGCCGCCCCCGCCGCGTAGAAGGCCGCGGTGACTGCCACCGACCACGGCACCATCACCGGCTGGAACACGTCGGTGGCGAACTCTGCACCGGCGCCGTGCGCCACCGTCCACTGGTAGCGGCCCTCCGCGAGGGCGCCGGTCAGGAGCACCGCGGCCACGATCACGACGGTGTGTCCACGGATCCAGGCATCCACGCGGCCTGCATGAAACGCGACGACCCCGCCGAGGACCAGGAAGAACTGGTAGCTCAGCAGGAACGACCCGGCGTACGGGAGCAGCGATGCCTTCAGGCCGGCGGGCGTCGGGTCGTGCAGCCACAGGTCGATCAGCACCTGCAGGACGGCGCTCACCGCCAGCAGCACCACGTGCCGTCCGCGCGTGGCCAGCAACAAGCGCCGGAACAGCGGGAACACCAGGTAGAACTGCAGCGACACGAGCAGGAAGTACAGGTGGAACCACGCCGTGCCGGTGAGCACGTTGCGCAGCAACATGGTCGCCGCCTCGCGCGCCGGAAGCGGGGCGGTGACCAGCCCGAGTCCGGTGTAGACCACCGACCACATGACGTACGGGAGGCCGACCAGCAGGAAGCGCCGCCGCCAGAACGCCACGGGGCGGACGGGGTCGTCGCGGTGGCGGTGGGTCAGCACGAACGCGGTGAGGACGAAGAACGCCTCGCGGGTGAAGTGCAGCAGCATCACCACGGCGCCGCCGGGCACGCTGTCGAGCGGGTTGACCGTCGAGACCGTGTGCACCGCGATCACGCAGGCGAAGGTCAGCACCCGGACCAGGTCGGCCGGATAGATGTGGACGGTGCGGGCCGTGCGACGCTGTGGCTCGGGCTGTGCCCCTGCCGTCATCGGCCCGTCGCCGCGAGCTCGTCCGCGAGCTGCCGGCGCAGCTCGGTGCGCCGCACCTTGCCCGTCGGCGCGAGCGGGAACGCCCGGACCAGCCGGATCTGCGCCGGCCGCTTGTACCGCGCGAGGTTGCGGGCGCATCTGGTCACGAGCCGCCCGATGAGCTCTGCCTCCGCCATGACGTCCAGCTCGTCGACGCTGCGAACCAGGGCGACCGGCACGGCGCCCAGGACGTCGTCGGGGCGTGCGATGACCACCGCGTCGGCCACGTCGGGCTCGTCGAGCAGTGTCTCCTCGACCTCCCGGGGGTAGACCAGCTCACCGCCGCGGTTCACGACGTCGTCGGCGCGTCCGACCAGGTAGAGGTAGCCGTCCGCGTCGAGCATGCCGAGGTCGGCGGTGTCGAGCCAGTGCGCGGGGTTGATCCGCTCGTCGCCCGGTCCGCCGGCGTAGCGGCGGATCACGCCGGCCCCCCGGATCCGCACCCGGCCGACGACGCCGGGTGCGCACGGGGCACCGTCAGGCCCGACCACCTCCAGCTCGACGTCGACAGGCCGCCCGACCGACCCCGGCCGCACCGGGGCGTCCAACGGCGTGGCCGTGATCTGGCTCGCCGCCTCCGTCATGCCGTAGCTCTCCACGACCGGCACCCCGGTGCGTTCCGCGATCAGCCGTCGCACACCCTGGGCCAGCGGCGCGGACGCCGAGCGCACGAACCGCAGCCGCGGTGGCAGCACCGGGATCTCCTCCCGGGACAGGATCGTCAGGACCGCCGGAACCGCGTTGAGCCACGTGACGTCATGTGCGGCCAGCAGCGACCAGAAGGCTGTGCGGTGGAACCGGCGGTCCAGCACGAGGGTCGCCCCCGAGACCAGCGTGGCCAAGAGGCCCACCACCTGCGCGTTGATGTGGAACAGCGGCAGCGGGTTGAAGCCACGGTCGGCGGGGGTCAGCCGATGGTGGCGCGCGACCGCCCGGGCCACGTGCAGCAGCTGCCCTTCGCTCAGCTCGACCGTCTTCGGAGCCCCGGTCGAGCCCGAGGTGAGCAGGGCGGCAGAGCCCGGCGGGCCGTCCGAGGGCACCGGAGCGTGCGGGTCTGCGATCGGGTCGGCCGGGAGGCCGGTGCCGGCGTCGACCCGCAGCCCGGGACGTGATCCGCGGTCGGTGACGACGAGGACCGGCCGCAACGCCCTGTCCGCGCGCCACGCCTCCGCCGGGGTCATCTCCGGGTTCATCGGTGCCGAACAGCGTCCGGCGGCGATCACCGACAGGTGCACGACGGCGAACGCGATCGGGTCGTCGACGTCGAGCAGGACCCGCGCGCCGTGCGGCACGCCGAGCGCGTCGAGCTCGCGCGACCAGGTGCGCGCGGCCGCGCGGATGCCGGCATTGTCGATGACACGATCGCTACGGGCGTCGATGAGGAACAGCCCGTGCGGGTTTCCAGCAGTGCGGGAGCGCAACAGACCGCGCAAGCGGATGGTCACGGGAGTCCACCCTGGACGTGGTTTCTGTGAGCGGACTGTGCAGGACGTGTGAAGAGCCGGTCAGTCGCGGGCGCGGAGGATCGAGGGCGACCGGTCATCCCGGCTCGAGTCCGGACCACACCGGCACCCCACCCTGGAGACGAGCAGGTCGGCTACCGCCATTTCGCGCGGCGCGCCGCCTCCGTGTGTCCCACGAAGTCGTCGGCACGTCGGTGGCGATCACGAGGTTGGTGTCCAGGACCGGTGTGGTAGGAGTCGACGGGTGCCAGCACACAGGGAACCGACATGACCGCAACCCCGGATGCGGTATCGGGGCGGTGGGCCGGGGCGATCCCGGCTGCGCTCGCCGCGTGTGCGGGCGCGGTCGACCTGCTCGCGCTCGCCGGGCTCGGTGGCGCGTTCGCCGGCATCATCACCGGCAACCTGGTGACCGCCGGGTACGGCATCGGCACGGCTGACTTCGCAAAGATCGCGCCGACCGGCACCGCCGTCGCTGCTTTCGCCCTCGGGGTGGTCGCCTGGACGAGGTTGTGGCGGGGCCGTCCGCGAGCAGTCGTCGGCCCGCTGCTCGCCGAGCTGGCGCTCCTGATCGTCATGGCCGCGGGCTGGGCGGCCGCAGGTGCCCATCCCGGGACGGCTGCGTCGTTGGCCCTGCTGGCTCTGGCCGCGATCGCCATGGGTGGGCAGAGCGTCGCCGCGTTGCGACTGCAGGCCTCGACGACGTACATGACCGGGACGCTCGTCACCGTGTTGCAGGACGTCGTGACCGGCCGGGCCGGACGCCGCGGCTCAGCGCTGCGTCAGCTCACCGCGCTCGTGGCCGGGGCCGCCGCCGCGGCCGTGCTGCTCCACGCCCTGCCCTGGGCCGTACCCCTGCTGCCGATCGTCCTGCTCACGGCGTCCGTCGGGTTGGTGGTCGTCAACCGCACGTCCGGTTGAACAGCACGGCGGCCCGCTGATCGGACATCGAGGAATGCCTTCCGCGGCGGCCCCTCGCGCGCCACGGAAGGCATCCTCACCTCCTACCTCACGTTGTGCACGGA
>JAODNO010000192.1 GCA_025465235.1 Pseudonocardia sp. | reverse complement strand
CGAGTTCTTCTGCGTGCTGCGGGCTCACCTGCAGGAGGGCCTGTTCGCCGACCCGGCCCACGGCGGCAACCGGGAGCTGGCCGGCTGGCGGTTCCTCGCCCATCCCGGGGTGTGGCTCGAGCACGGGGCACACGAGCACCTCGCCGACCGGCACGTGAACAAGAACGGGGACGTGCGCTCCCTCGCCGACGCCGGGTACCGGCTGGGCGGATCGGCCGAGGAGGAACCCGAGCCGATCCTTGGATACGACCCGCAGCGCGCGGCCAACGAGCCCCCCGGCCCCGCCGATGTGATCATCGTCGGGATGGGCGCGATCGGCGGCTTCGTCGCGGCGCTGCTCGCCGACGCCGGGCTGCGGGTGGTCGGCTTCGAGGCGGGCGGTTGGCGCCACCGCTACGACTACCACCCCGACGAGCTCAGCGCCGCCTACTACTGCCGCGGCGACATGGGGCCCAAGTTCCTCGCCGAGGCACCGCGCTGGCGGCGGGACGACGCCAGTGCCACCCGGCCGATCACCTTCAGCCTCGGCCGGATGATGAACGGCGTCGGCGGGTCGATCGTGCACTGGGGCGGCGCCCTGCGGCGCATGCACCCGCACCACTTCGCCTACCGCAGCCACGTCGCGGACCGGTGGGGCGCAGGTGTGCTGCCTGAGCACGCCACCATGGTGGACTGGCCGCTCGGCTACGCGGACCTGGAGCCCTACTACGACCTCTGCGAACGAATCGCCGGGGTGGCCGGCGATGCCCTGGCCAACCCGTTCGTGCCCCGCTGCAGCGACTACCCGATGCCGCCGCTGCGGCCTACCCGCAAGGGTCTGCTCTTCACCGCCGCCGCCCGGGAGCTCGGGCTGCACCCGTATCCGACCCCGGTGTGCATGAACAGCGTCCCCTACAACGGGCTCCCGGCCACGCGCTACCACCCCTGGAGCGCCGGCTTCGGCTCCTTCCACGACGACCGCTGGAACCCGGGGCTCAGCTCCGTGCCGCAGGCGCTGGCGAGCGGCAACCTCGACCTGCGGACGCACTGCCGGGTGCTCCGCATCCTCACTGACCGGGACGGGCACGCCGACGGTGTGGAGTACCTCGACCCGCTCGGCGTCGTGCGGACCCACCGGGCCAACACCGTGATCGTGGCCTGCTACACGTTCGAGACCGTCCGGCTGCTGCTGCTCTCCGCCGACGACCGCCACCCCGACGGCCTCGGCGGCTCCACGGGCCAGCTCGGCCGGCACTTCATGGTCAAGCAGTGGGGCGACGTGTACGGCTTCTTCCCCGACACCACGTTCAACGCCCACACCGGCCCCGCGGCGCAGATGGTCACCCTCGACGACCTCAACTCCGCCGACTTCGACAGCCTCGCCCACGGCTTCGTCGGCGGAGCGAGCATCAACGTCGAGAACCAGCAGCTACCGCTCCAGATCGCCCGCGACCCGCTGCCACCGGGTGTGCGCAGCTGGGGCCGGCCCTACCAGCACCACCTCCGCGGCTGGCCACACATCATGGCGATTCGCATCCAGCCCGACTCGCTGTCGTACACCACCGACCACCTCGACCTCGACCCCCGCTACCGCGACCGCAGCGGCCTCGGGCTCCCGGTACTGCGGGTCACCACCGACATGCGACCCAACGAGCACCGGCTGCAGGACTTCATGCGGCAGCAATGCACCCACCTCCTCACGCGGATGGGCGCCGCCCGGACCTGGGACGGGCCGCGTTTCCGCGGGGTCGCCAGCAGCCACGACCTCGGCGGCGCCCGGATGGGCGAGGACGCCCGCACCTCGGTGGTGGACCCCGACCTGCAGGTCCACGACACCCCCGGCCTCTACGTCTTCAGCGGCGCCGTCTTCCCTACATGCACCGGCGTCAACCCGCACCTCACCCTGATGGCCCTCACGGCGCGCGCGACCGAGCGACTGGTCGAGGCGATGCGCGGCGGCGGCATCAAGGCGAGCTCGCCGAGCGAGGCGAGGCGCGCACAGGCCTAGGACTGACTGGACGACAGGCGAGGGTCATCCGCGCCGCGGGCTCCCTCATGGCCGTGACACAGTGTGACCCGTGAGCCCCAACAGCAGTGTCGCTGTCGTCACCGGTGCCGCGCGTGGGTTCGGCCGCGAGATCGCTCGCCGCCTCCTCGCCCGCGGGCACCGGGTACTCATCACCGACCTGGACGCCGACGCCGTCACCGCCACCGCAGCGGAGCTGGCGACCTCCGGTGGCGACGTCACCGGGATCGTCGCCGACGCCCGCAGCGCGGCCGACCACCGCCGCGTCGCGGCCGTGGCCGCCGAGCTGGGGCCGGTGACGGTGTGGGTGAACAACGCGGGCGTGCTGCGCTCCGGACCGGCGTGGGAGCAGCCGGAAGAGGACCAGGCGCTGATGGTCGACGTGAACGTCATGGGCGTCGTCCACGGCTCGCGGGCCGCGGTCGAGCTGATGCGTGAGCGCGGCGGACACCTGCTCAACATCGCGTCGATGTCGGCGCACGGGCCGGTGCCCGGACTTGCGGTGTACGCCGCCACGAAGTCGGCCGTGTTGACCTTCAGCACCAGCCTGCAAGGCGATCTCGATCTCGCCCGCGTGCCGGTCCGGGTTCATGCCCTGTGCCCCGACGCCGCCGACACCGCGCTGGTGCGCGACGAACAGGCGAGCCCGGACGTTGCGATCCTGTTCTCGCAGCGAGCCCTGCTCACCCCTGGGGCGGTCGCCGACGCCGCGGTCGCCCTGCTCGACGGGCGCCGCGTGGTCCGCTCCCTGCCCACCCACCGGGCGGGGCTCATGCGGCTCGGCGCGCTGCTCCCGCGCGTGGCCCTGCCCGTGCTCGCGTTGCTGCGGAGCCGCGGTGAGCGGCGCCGGATCCGATCGTGACGAGCAGGCCGGGCGGTCGCCACGACCACGACGCCGGAGGCGATCCGGAGTTGTTGGCGGCGAAGGCCGCCCTGCGGGACGAGGTGTGGGCTGCGCTCACCGAGGCCGGGGTGGCGCGCTTCCCCGGTGCCCGCAACCGGATCTCCAACTTCACCGGGGCGGAGGCCGCGGCACAGCGGCTGCGGGAGACCGACGCGTGGCGCGCCGCCGAGGCCGTCAAGTCCAACCCGGACTCCGCTCAGCTCCCGGTCCGGCAGCGGGCGCTCGAGGACGGCAAGACCGTCTACATGGCGGTGCCGCGGCTGGCCGAGCCGGAGCCGTTCTTCCTGCTCGATCCCGATCACCTGGCCGACCCGCCGCGGAAGGCGGCGTCGATCGCGGGTGCCTCGCGATCGGCGCGCCGGGTGACCGTGGCGGAGCTGTCACCCGTGCAGTTGGTGGTGACCGGGTGCGTCGCGGTCGGGGAGGACGGCGCCCGACTGGGCAAGGGCGGCGGGTTCGCCGACCTGGAGTTCGCGCTCGCCACCGCGGCCGGGCTGATCGGCCCCGAGACGGTCGTCGTCACCACGGTGCACGAGTTGCAGGTGCGCCCCGCCGGCAGTGTGCCGACGGCGGCGCACGACGCACCCGTCGACCTCGTGGTGACGCCGGAGCGCGTACTGGACTGCCGCGGCAGGCGGGGTGATCGGCCGGTCGACGGGATCCGCTGGGCTGAGCTGACCGAGGAGAAGATCGCCGCGATCCCGCTGCTCCGGGCCCTGTCAGCCGGTCATCGGGGGTAGCCCCACCGCGGCGAGGACCGTGAGCAGCACCACGCCGGCAACGACCGCGTACGGCACCGCGCCGCGTGTCGAAACCGCTCCGCTGCAGCAGGTCAACCGCTGCGGGCCTAGGGGCAGAGACCTAATGATGGACACGCTGCGTAATCGAGTTCGCCCCGAATGGCGAGTGGCGCATCGGGCGGTCCGTCCGGTTAGCTACCGCCAGTAACCCAGGGGGAGGGCGCGTTGGGGGGCCAGCACCGGAAGGGCGGACCGCGGCGCTGGCCGGTCGTGGCTTTCACCGCCGTGCTGGTGGTCAGCGCCGGCGGTGTGATCGGAGTGCGGGCGCTCACCTCCTGCCGCCCGGTCGACATGACCATCGCCGCCGATCCCGCTGTCGCCGAGCCCGTGCGTCAGGCGCTGGAGGGCGAGGGCGCAGTGCGGTGCGTCACCGTCCGGGTCGTCGAGGCGTCGGCGACGCAGGTGGACGACATCCGCGCGGGCGCTACGGGGCTGCCGGTCGTCTGGATCCCGGACTCCTCGCTCGCTCTCGGAGACCTGGACACCGCATCGGGTTCGATCGTCGAGCAGCGGCCGTCGCTGGCCTCGTCGCCGGTCGTACTCGTCGTCCCGCGGGCCGACGCCAGGAGATACGGCCAGATCGAGCAGCCCATCTCGTGGAACACGCTCCTCACCCATCCGCAACCGCCCGCCCTGCCCGACCCCGGCACCGACCACGCCGGGCTGGCGGCGCTCACGGCCCTGCACACCGCGATCGGCGACGTGGACGGCAGGCAACGCCCGGGGTTCCTCAGCGCGGTGCTCGCACTGTCCCGCGGCTCGCTCCCCTCCGCTGCCGAGGGATACGCCCGCCTGGACCGCGACGGCGCGCCCGCCAGGGCCTTCCTCGCGTCCGAGCAGTCCGTCGTCCGGCGCGTCCGGGCGGCCGCCGCGGGCAAAGGCGGCGCACCCGTCGAGGCCGTCGCCTTGCGGGAGGGGGCGGCCGCGCTGGACTTCCCGTTCGTCCGCATCCGCACCGGACAACCCGACGGGCTCGCCGACGCGGTGGACGCCGTCGAAGCCCACCTCCGCGGCCCGGCCGGCAGGCAGGCGTTCGGCGCCGCCGGCCTGAGGGCACCGGACGGGAGCCGGCTGCCGGGCTCCGGCGGTCGAGAGTCCGGGTGGCTGAGCACCCGGGTGCCGCCCGCTGCACCCCCGCCGCGGCCGCTCGCGGTGGAGACGCTGC
>JAODNO010000186.1 GCA_025465235.1 Pseudonocardia sp. | reverse complement strand
CCAGCGTCTCGCCCTTCCAGGCGAAGACCGGGACACCCTTGGGCTCCTCCGGCGTGCCCTTGCCGACGACGATGGCGGCCGCGGCGTGGTCCTGCGTGGAGAAGATGTTGCAGCTCACCCACCGCACCTCGGCGCCCAGGCTGACCAGGGTCTCGATCAGCACCGCGGTCTGCACGGTCATGTGCAGCGAACCGGCGATGCGGGCGCCGTGCAGCGGCCGGGCCTCGGCGTACTCGCGGCGCAACGCCATCAGGCCAGGCATCTCGTGCTCGGCGAGCCGGATCTCCTTGCGGCCGAACTCGGCCAGCGAGAGGTCGGCGACTGCGAAGTCGATGCCGTTGCGGGTCTCCAGCCGACGGCTCGGGTCGGTCATGGTGTCGGCATTGGCGGTCATGGGGTGGTAACGCCTCCTCGTGATGCCCCCGTAGGGGCCTTTCCGACCAGCCACGCTACCTCCAGGCACGGGCGTGGCCGGTGATTAATCCGTCGCAGGTCCGGGCCTGGACGGAGACCGGATCGCCGACGGTCCCGCGCCGGGGCGGGGCCGTCGTACGTAACGTGAGCAGCAGCGCCGACGGCCCCTGTGGGGCTGCCGGGACTCGAGCCCGGGCAACCCGTCACGATCAGCGTCACAGCCGACAACGGACTTCGGGGGTGCGCTGATGATGGCGACACGAGCTGCCTCCTGCGAGTGAAGGCGCCCTTGTGCAATGGCCAGGTGGTCGAGCGTGGCGGACATCGTCCGTCGCAGCGCCCCTCGACCCCGACAACGCGATTGCCCGACCAGCATCGCGAGCGACGGCCGTGGCTGTCAACCCGGCCGGAGGGTTCGACCGTGACCGCCCTGCACCCGCGCCTTGATGTGTCGCGTCTCACACCGCTGCTCGCCCCGCAACGCGGCCCGCAGGTCGGCGCGTCACAGGGACGACATCGACTCGACGACAGGAACCGACATGAACTTTCGCCAACGAGCACGGCGCTTCGCCGGCGGGCTGGTGGTGGCGACGGCGCTGCTCATCGCCGTCCCCGGGCAGGCGCTCGCGACCTCGACTCCGCCGGCCCCGGCACCCCCTCCCACGGCGACCCCGGCACCTGTCCCTGTCAAGGTGGCTCCGGTGCCGGCCCCCCGCACATCCCCGCCGACCCAGGAGCGGGCGCCGGCGACCGCCCGGGGGCAGATCTCGCAGATCCCGTCCGGTGCGCCGGACACGGGTGGCGGCAGCACCGCGGGTGACACGGAGATGGTGCTGGTGGCTCTGGGCATGCTCGGGTTGACCGGAGCTGCGGGCCTCGGAGGTGCGCTGGCGAGACGGCGTCCCCGGGACACGGCGCAGGGCTGAACGTGCACGACGAACCCGGTGACCGCTCGCGTAGCGGACGGCTGCTGCTGCTGCTGCTGATCCTGGCCGTGGTGCTCGCGCTCACCGGGGCAGGGTCACTGGTGTTCGCGTCCGGGTTCGGCCTCCGCACGCCGCAGCGGTCCGGCGCCACCATCGCTCCGCCCGCCGACCCGGTGGGCGGGGCGGTGACGGTGGAGGCGCTCGCTCCCTCGGCCCCGGTGTCGCTGGAGATCCCGGCGATCGAGGTGCACTCTTCGCTGCTGCGGCTGAGGCTGAACCCGGACGGGACCGTCGAGGTGCCACCGCTCGACTCCCCGGACGCCGGGTGGTACGAGAACTCGCCGACACCGGGCGAGCGGGGACCGGCCGTGATCCTCGGCCATGTCGACTCGGCGCGCACGGGACCCGGGGTCTTCTTCGACCTGCGAGCCGTGCTGCCCGGCGACGGGATCACGGTGGGCCGCGCCGACGGGACGAGTGCCTCGTTCCGCGTCGACCGCGTGGCCGAGTACCCGAAGACCGCGTTCCCCACAGCGGCGGTGTACGGCGACATCGATCACGCCGGGCTGCGCCTGATCACCTGCGGCGGCGCCTTCGACCGGAGCGCGCGCAGCTACGAGGACAACATCGTCGTCTACGCTTCCGCCGTATCCGCAGGACAGGCCGGGTGAACACCCTCGACGATCCGGCGGCTGTGCCGTCGTTCGAGTCGTTCGTGCTCGCCAACGGAGCGGAGCTCGTGGCGTTCGCGCGGCGCCTGACGATGGACCACCACCGGGCCGAGGACATCGTCCAGGACGTCCTGGCCAGGATCGGACTGTCGTGGTCGCGGATGGCCACGGTCGACGACGTGCGCGCCTACGTCTTCAAGGCGATCCTCAACGACTTTCTCTCGTGGCGGCGCCGGCTGTCGTCCGCAGAGCGCCCCACCGCGGACCTCACCAACCTGCGCACCGGCTTCACGACCGGCGTCGATGAGACCGTCCTGCAACGCGACGAGCTGCTGGAGGCGCTGGCACTGCTCTCGCCCGTGCAGCGAGCCGTCCTCGTGCTGCGCTACTACCACGATCAGCCCGACGCCCGGATCGCGGCGTTACTGGGGTGCCGCGAAGGCACCGTGCGCTCCCACGCCCGGCGCGCCCTGACGACCCTGCGCAGCTCTCAGCCCGACCGCACGAGCGAAGGGACCCGGCGATGACCGACGCGGAAGAAGCGTTGCGAGCCGCCCTGCGCGACCCCGCCCTGGACGAGGGCGTCTCGGCGGCCGCGCTGCTCGCCGGCGTGCGGTCCCGGCAGCAGCGGCTGCTGCGCAGGCGCCAGCACGCGAAGACGCTCGCCGCAGCCGCCGCTGCCGTGCTGGTCGTCGGCGGTGCGGCCGTGGTGACCGCGCGAGCACCGCAGGTGGCGCCTGCCCAGCAGCCCACCCCGGTCGCGCCCGCACCGACCGCGCCTGCCGTGCCACCGGTCTCTCCGACCGCCGTGCCCACGGCCGTACCGCCCGCACCGCCGACCGCTGTGAGTCCGCCGGTCTCGACCTTGACGCACACACCGGCGGTCGATCCGATGCCGAGCAGGGTCGCGACCGGCAGCGCACCGCCGGCGCCCATGCCCGCTCCGACCGGGTCCCCCACCCCCGAGACCAGGGCACCGGCGCTGTCGAGCCAGCGGGGCGCACCGCCGGCCGCGCAGCCCGCCCAGCCTTGACAGGCAACCTTTTAGTTGCCTATTCTGGGTCACGTGAAGGACGATGACACCGTCTTCCACGCCCTGGCCGATGCGAGCCGGCGTGAGCTGCTCGACCGGCTGTACGCCCGCGACGGTCAGACGCTGCGGGAGCTGACGGCAGGCCTGGAGATGACGCGGCAGGCGGTCAGCAAGCACCTGGGCGTGCTGGAGGCGGCCGACCTCGTCGTCACGCGCCGGTCGGGGCGGGAGAAGCTGCACTTCCTCAACCCGGTGCCGATCCGGCTGATCCACGACCGGTGGATCGACAAGTACACCGAGCACCGCATCGCGGCGCTCGTGGACCTCAAGACCGAGCTCGAGGAGAACCGGCCATGACCAGCACCACCGTTCCCACCACCACCGTCCAGGTGCACCGGGTGCACATCCGGGCGACGCCCGAGGCGGTCTGGGAGGCGATCACCAGTCCGGAGTGGACGAAGCGGTACGGCTACCACAGCCCCGCGGACTACGACCTGCGCGCCGGCGGGGCGTACCGATCGCTCCCGAGCGAGGAGATGGTCGCGCACGGCGTCCCGGCGGACGGTCCGGTGATCGACGGCGAGGTCCTCGAGGTCGATCCGCCGCGCCGGCTGGTCCAGACGTGGCGCATGCTCTTCACCCCGGAGCTCGTTGCGGAAGGCTTCACCCGGCTCACCTACGAGATCGAGCCGGAGGCTGACGGGGTCACGACGCTGACGGTCACCCATGACGTCACCGATGCACCGATCACCGCGGCCTCGGTCAGCGCACCGCCTTCGGACGCGGGCGGCGGCTGGAGCGTCATCCTCAGCGATCTCAAGACCCTGCTCGAGAGCGGCGAGCCCCTCTACCGCTGACCGCCGATGCGGGCGGGTCCATCTGCTCGGACTCAGCCGAGCAGATGGTCCCGCAGCAAGGACTCGGCCGCCGTCGTGCGCCCCCTGGCGGCGAGCAGTCCGGCCGGGACGACGGCGAAGTCGGCGTCCACCACCACCGGCGCCTCACGCAGAGCGGGCGCGAGGACGGGGTCGGTGCGCAGCGTCGCGACCACGGCGGCGAGGCCACCCGACCGGTCCCGCTGCCGGAAGACACCGCCGGAGAGCACCACCAGCTCCACGTCCCGTCCCGCCTCGTGGTGCACCCGCAGGTGCCGGCGCACCGCGATCACCGTGGCGAGCGCGGCGATCCGGCGATCCTCGGCCGCGCTGCCCGGATCGCGGGGGACGAGGCCGACCTCGCTCGCCATCCGGGCGACGGTGGGGCCGAGCAGGTCCGCCTCTATCGGGTCGACAATGCCCTCGGCCTGACCTTCGACGAGCACGCCGCATGCTGCGGCGCGGACGCCGAGGTCGCCCTCGACCGTCCGGCGGACGTCGACCTCGTCGGCGGAGTGCACATCGGTGGTGGCGCAACCGACGTCGACGAGAAGCACCCGAGCATCGCAGATCCGGGCGAGCGCCGTGGCGGCGTGGCCGACGGCATCCGGGGTCGCCACGCGCACGAGCCTGCGGAACCGGGGTGCGACGGCCGGACCCCGGCCGCCGACCGCATGACTCTGGTAGAGCTCGGTCAACGCTGCCCGCGCCGGCCCCGGCGCGAGCTCGCCACGGCGTGGGAGCACGTTGTCGCACGCCACGACGGTGCGGCCGGTGGAACGCAGCAGCGCCAGCGCGTCGTCCTGCGCCGCCGAGTTCCCCGCGAGCACGATCGGAGTGCGGATGCGGGCGCGCGCCAGGCGGCCCGCGTTGTGCAGCAACCCCGCCGGGTCGTCACCGTCGGCGCCCCCGACCAGCAGCACCACCCCTGGCCGGGAGCTGCGCAGCACCCGGACGTCGGCAGGTTCGAGCGGACCGGCATGTACGTGCACGACGTGGGCGCCCGCGGAGCAGGCGACGCGATGACCGGCCTCCGTCGTGGCCAGCCGTTCGGAACCGATCACGGCGAGGCGCAGGCCGCCTCCCGCCGACGAGCAGGCGAGCAGCTCGGGCTGAACCCCGGAGCCCGACGGGCCGGCGGCGGAGACCGCGCGCACGGCGGCATCCATCCCCGTCAGCACGTCACCCGTGGTCGTCGGGTGCTCGGCGAAGCCCGCCAACGTGCCGTCGGGACGGACCAGAACGGCCTTCGTCCAGGTGGAACCCACGTCGAGGCAGACCGAGGCGGTCTGGTCTGTGGGCGTCACGGCACCTGAGCCTAACGGCAGACGGGCCCGATGGCCTGTGTCAACGCGATGGTCACCGGCCCGAACCGACGGTAACTTGCGGGTGACCCAGAGCACAGAGCACACAGGAGGCCAGATGCTCGGACTGATGCAGCACCGCTCCCTCGCCTTGCCGCACGTATTCCACCGCGCCGAGCAGTACTTCGGGCACAAGTCGATCGTCACGGCAGGCGCCCAGGACGAGAGCACCACGACGGTCGCCGAGTGGGCGCAGCGGGTGCGGCGGCTCGCCACCGTCCTCGACACCCTCGACGTGAGCGCCGACGGGAGGGTCGGCACGTTCTGCTGGAACACCGGTCGCCATCTCGAGCTGTACATGGCTGCGCCGTGCACCGGACGTGTGCTGCACACGTTGAACATCCGGTTGTTCCCCGACCAGCTCGGCTACATCGTGAACCACGCGGAGGACGAGGTCGTGTTCGTCGACCGGTCGCTGCTGCCGGTGCTCTGGCCGCTGGTCGACAAGTTCGAGACGGTCCGTCACTTCGTGGTGATCGACGACGGTGCCGTCGCGCCGCTGCCCGAGGACCCACGGGTGCACGACTACGAGGAACTGCTGGCCGCGGCGGCGCCGTTCGAGGGCACCTTCACCATCGATGACGAGGACAGCGCGGCTGCCATGTGCTACACGTCGGGCACCACCGGCAACCCCAAGGGCGTGGTCTACAGCCACCGGTCCGCGGTGCTGCACGCGCTGATCTCGCTGACTGCCGACGGGATGGCGCTGTCCGAGCGCGACGTCGTGCTGCCCGTGGTCCCGATGTTCCATGCCAACGCATGGGGCCTGCCCTACGGCTGCCTCCTCGCGGGGACGGACATGGTGTTCCCCGGCCCGAACATGACCCCGCAGGCGATCGTGGCGCTGCTGGAGAAGCACCGCGTCACCGTCACCGGCGGCGTCCCGACCATCTGGATGGGAATGCTGCCGCTTCTTCCCGCCCACGACCTCTCGGCGCTGCGGGTGATCCTCTGCGGTGGCTCGGCCGTGCCGAGGGTTTTGTCCGAGGGCTACCGGGAGGCCATCGGCTTGCCGATGCTGCACGCCTGGGGGATGACCGAGACCAGCCCGATCGCCACGATGTCCGTCCTGCGGAGCCACCACGCGACTCTCACCGAAGCGGAGCGGGCCGACGTCAGGGCCCGGCAGGGACAGCCTGTCCCGCTGGTCGACCTGCGGCTCGTCGACCCCTCGACCGGCGAGACCCAGCCGTGGGACGACGCCGCCACGGGGGAGATCCAGGCGGCCGGGCCGTGGATCGCGGCCCAGTACTACCGGGGTGAGGGTGAGGGCGCGCAGTTCACCGACGACGGCTGGCTCCGCACGGGCGACGTCGCCACGGTCGACGGCTACGGCTCCGTCCGGCTCGTCGACCGGACCAAGGACCTGATCAAGTCCGGCGGGGAGTGGATCGGCTCCGTCGAGCTGGAGAACGAGATCATGGCCCACCCCAAGGTCGCCGAGGCCGCCGTGATCGCGGTACCGCACCCGAAGTGGGTGGAGCGGCCGCTGGCGTGCGTGGTGGTCAAGCCCGGCGAGACGCTCACCGCGGAGGAGGTGATCGCACACCTGGAGCCTCGCGTTGCGAAGTGGTGGCTCCCCGACGCGGTCGAGTTCATCGACGAGGTGCCCAAGACCAGCGTCGGCAAGTTCTCCAAGAAGACGCTCCGCGAGAAGTTCGGCGGCTACCAGGTGACCGCCCCCTGACCCGCGTCGGCGTGCTGGCGATCGCCGACGTCGCTCGCCGGGTGCTCGCCGCGCCGTCGTCGTGCGGAACGTCCCGGCTGGTGTGCGTCGACGGTCCGTCAGGTTCGGGCAAGACCTCGCTCGCGGAGCGGCTGGGCGCTGCACTCGGCGATCCGCCCCTGGTGCACATGGACGACCTCTACCCCGGCTGGGACGGCCTCGCCGACGCCGTGCCGCTGCTGCACGACCGGATCATCGCGCCGCTCGCGGCCGGAGCACCCGCCCGGTACCGCCGCTACGACTGGGACCTCGGCGCCTATGCAGAGGAGCGCGACCTCGGGGTGCCGCCGCTGCTGCTCGTCGAGGGCGTGGCGTCGGGGTCCCGTGCGGTGGCCCGCTACGCGACGCTGCTGGTCTGGGTCGAGGCCCCCCGGGCCGAACGGTTCCGCCGCGGCATCGAGCGCGACGGCGAGACCTACCGCCCGCACTGGGAGCACTGGGCCCGGCAGGAGGAGGCGCACTTCGCCGTCGAGGGCACCCGGGCTCGCGCAGACCTACGCGTGGACGGAGCCCCCTCGGCACCACACGACGGCGAGGGGGGCCTCGTACTGCTCCCCTGACTCGGGACGCGAGTGGCCCCAGCCGCGTTGCTACCGCGACCGCCCGGCAGGCTGCTCACCCGAGGCGCGCCAGGAGCTTCGCGATGCGGGCGCCGCCGGCCGCCAATGCCTGCTCCGGCTTGCCCTCGGAGCTGGTGTGCGTGAGCACCAGGCGGGCGCCGTGGCCGGTGCCCTCGACCAGTTCCCAGCGCAGCCTGCCGCCCTGCTCCGCGTCGTGCTCCAGAACCTGCCCGTCCCGGACAGCGCCTGCCGGGGCCTGCTCCGACAGCGCTGCCCACACCTCGTCGGGGGGCCGGGTGAGCTGACGTTCGAAGCGGACGCGCCAGCCCTCGGACATGGTCTCGGCCGATCCGGCATCGAGCCCGAAGTCGGTGACGAACCGCTCGTGCAGGGCCACGTGGTCGACGCCGGGATCCTCGCCTGCCCGCCCGTCCAGCACCAGCTCGAGCGCGACGACGCACGTGTGCCAGCCCGCGGCGAAGCTCGCGGCGCCGGCCCGGTCGTCGAACGTGTGCACGAGCACGAGACGTGTGCCCGTGCCATCGGGGTGGAGCTCCCAGCGCAGGTGCTCGCCGCTCCAGGTGAACGCGAACAGCCGCGGCGGGTCGAAGTCGGTGACGGTGCCCGCGTCGCCGAACCCGAACTCGACGACGCCGCCGACGCGCAGCTCCGGCGTCACCGTGGTGGGGAACCACTCCGCGAGCCGCTCGGGTTCGGTGACCGCCCGCCACACCTTCTCCGGCGGGTGCTTCAACCGGCGCTCCATCCTCAGCACGGAGCGGCCGTCGACGGTGTCCAGATTCTCGCTCATGATCCCTCCGAGGTATCGGCGTCGAGGTGCCGTTCGAGGGCATCGAGCCGGTCGGCCCACATCCAGCGGTACGGCGCGAGCCAGGCGTCGAGCTCGGCGAGAGGGCCAGGGTCGAGCTCGTACCAGCGGCGCTGGGCCTCGGCACGCACCTTCACCAGACCGGCGTCGCGGAGCACCCGCAGGTGCTTCGACGTGCCGGGCTGGCTCAGCCCGAGCTCCGCGGTCAGCTCCCCGACGAGCCGCGGGCGCTCCCGGAGCAGGTCGAGGATGCGTCTGCGGGTCGGCTCGGCGAGCACCTCGAACGTCACGCCGCGAACATACTCAGGCAGCTATATAACTGCAAGGGTATCAATCAGCGGTAGGCGTCGGGCCGTCGTTCCCGCAGGTGCGCCAGCACCCGGCGCGCCGCCGCCACCGACCCCGTGACGTCCACCTCGGCAACGGCGATGCCCGCCTTCGACCAGGTGCGGGCCAGGATCTCCCCGTCCGGCCCGACGACCTTGGCCTGGCCGAGGAAGCGCATCCGGCCGGCCG
The DNA here is from genome assembly GCA_025465235.1 of Pseudonocardia sp. GTDB lineage: Bacteria > Actinomycetota > Actinomycetes > Mycobacteriales > Pseudonocardiaceae > Pseudonocardia. The sequence continues at coordinate 7,078 of JAODNO010000186.1, read as the reverse complement.
TCCCGGTCAGGTTCGACGAGACGAGCACCACCTGGTTCTCCGCCGCCCGCGACCGGTCGTAGAGGTCGAACAGCTTGGCCTGCCGGTCGTCGGCCATCCGTGGGGCGCGGTTCGTGACGCTGGTCGGCCAGGCCGAGAGACAGGCGAGCACCTGTGCGCCGTCGAGGGCGAGGCTGCGGGCCGACTCCGGGAAGGTCTTGTCGTAGTCGACGAGCATGCCGAGCCGTCCGACCGGCGTGTCCACGGCGCGGAACTCCGAGCCTGCGGCGTAGACCCGCGACTCGCCGGGCGGCTGGTGCACCTTCCGGTGCAGGCCCAGTACTCCGTCGCCCGTGACGCACGCCGCGGTGTTGTAACGCAGGCCACCGTCGGCCTCGCAGAATCCGACGCACACCACCATGTCCCTGGCCAGCGCCGCGACGGTCTTCAGCTCCGGTCCCGTGGGATCGAGTGCAGGCGGAAGCGCAGTGGGATCGGGATCGGTGATGTCGTCGAGGTAACCGCCGAGCGCGGCGTCGGGCAGCACGAGCAGTTGCACGCCGTCGCGGCGAGCGTGCTCCACCAACGTCGCGATGCGGGAGAGGCCGAACGTCAGGTCCCTGCCGAAGCCGGCAGCCACGGCTCCGATCCGGATCGCTGTCACGCCCCGAGTGCTCAGGCGGCCGCGGGGCGGGGAGCCGCCGCCGCGCCGTACGCATCCGGTCGCAGGTCGCGCAGGTATCCCATGGCTCGCCGGGCCGACTCCACCACCGCCGCGACGTCGAGCTCTGCTACCGCAGTGCCCGCTCCGACACCGGTGGTGGCAACCACCTCGCCGCCGGGGTCGACGACCTTCGCGCCGGACGCGAACCGCAGCGAGCCGAACGTGCCGCTCTGGTTCGCCGCGAGCCAGACGATCTGGTTCTCCAGTGCCCTGGCCCGGTCGAAGAGGTCGAATCGGCGCATCCACCGGTCCTGCGCCGGATCGGGATGGGGGTCGGTGGCGCTCAGCGGCCAGGCCGAGATCGAGACGACGATCTGGGCGCCGTCGAGCGCGAGCGCGCGCGCCGCCTCGGGGAATGCCTTGTCGTAGCAGATCTGCATGCCCAGCCTGCCGACCGGCGAGTCGAACGCGGCGAAACGGTCGCCGGCCCCGTAGCTCAGGTCCTCGCGGAGTGGCTGGTGCACCTTGCGGTAGTTGGCGAGCACGCCGTCGCCGGTCACGCAGACCGCGCTGTTGTACCGGACGCCCGCGTCGTCCTGCTCGCAGTAACCGGCCACCACCACCATCTCGCGGGCCAGCGTTGCCAGGGTTCGGATCTCGGGCCCATCGATGCGCAGCGCAGGTGGCCGGTCCTCGGGGCCGTCCAGACTCGCCAGGTAGCCGCCCAGGCACGCCTCCGGCAACGCCAGCAGCCGCACGCCGGACGCGCGCGCGTCGGCCACCAATGCGGAGATCCGCGCGAGGTCCTCCTCCAGGTCACGGCCGAACGGGGCCGCGACCGCCGCCATCCGCAGCGTTGCCATCTCTCGTGCTCCGTCCTTGGGTTGGTCCTCGGGGGTGGTCGATCCGGCCGACGAAGGGGCGGGGGCCGCCCTCGGGCAGCCCCCGCCCCTTACCCCTGCCCGTCGAAGCCCGCCCGCACAGAACATGTAGGTCGAGTTGATGATCGCGCCCTTGCGGGCGTAGTGGATCAACGCGTCCTGCACGTCGAGCGGGTGGGTGGGGATGACGCCCTCGATGAGGTCCTCCTCGCGGGCGCCGTGCAGCGAGAGGCCGAAACGGCAGCAGTAGACCTTGCCGCCCTCCTGGATGAACGTCCCCAGGGAGTTGTTGATGTTGTGCTCGCCGGGGAACGCCGAGTTGCCCGTGGTGGGGAACCCGCGGGTGGCCAGGCAGTTGAGCGAGCCGGGCCCGTAGAAGTAGATCGCCGACTCGAAGCCTTTCCGCAGCGCCCTCGTGGCCTGCAGGATCGCCACGAAGCTCACCGACGACTCGTGGGCGATGCCGTGCACGAGCGTGAAGTAGGTCTCGCCGTTCTCGGCCTGGTAGTCGGGGAAGACCTTGGTGCCTCCGTAGATCGTCGAGCCCTCCGGCAGCGCCGGGTGCTGGATCTCCTCGAGGCTCTGCTTCTCGAGATCGGTCAGGTCGGCCATGAGTGCTCCTTCAGTGAGGTGGTGCGGACGGGCTATGCGACGGTGCGTGGAGCAATCCAGTCCTCGTCCTCGGCGGGCGAGGTCTGGTACGGGGTGCCTGCCAGCCAGTGCAGGCCGGTGTGCACGGTGCGGTGCTGGTGGGCGACGACTTGACGGGCGAGGTGCTCGGCGTCGGCGCCCACGCCGGAGAAGCGGCCCGAGCCCCAGGTGTGCAGCCACGGCAGCCCGAGGAAGTACAGGCCGGGCCAGTTCGTGACGCCGCGCTCGTGGGTCGGATAGCCGCGCCCGTCGAAGATCGGCAGTTCGATGAAACGGTGGTCGCGACCGAACCCGGTGCTCCACACGACGCCGGTGATCCCTGCGGCGTGCAGGTCCAGTTCGGTGGGTTCGTCGGCGGGTTCCCAGACCGGGACGTAGCGGGGCTCGGTCGGGGCGTCGATCCCGTGGGCGGCGATGAAGGCGTCGATCGAGTCCTTGATGCTCTCGGACACCGCGTCGGCTGCGTCGAGGTGCTGCTGCAGGTTCGGCGCGAACCGCAGGAGCCCGCCGTCGACGCTCGAGAGCCGCCCGTAGAGCCGCATGCCGTCGCGGGCGAAGGCGCGCAGATCGATGTCGCGGCCACCGTCGCGGCCGGTGACGTAGTGGTTGACCCGGAACCGCACCGCGTCGGCGTCGTCGAACTCGGTGACGCTCTTGCGGTAGTAGCCCATGTCGTGGAGCCAGGCGACGACGTCGCGGCCCCGGTAGAGGCGCGCGACCCGGGGTGCGCTGCCCGTGGCGAGGTGCACCCGGCGGCCGGCAAGGTGCAGATCCTCAGCGATCTGACAGCCGGACTGCCCCGTGCCGACGACCAGCACCTCCCCCGGCGGCAGTTGGTCGGGATTGCGGTACTCCGAGGAGTGGATCTGGACGACGCCGGTGGACAGCCGCTCGGCAATCCGCGGCCTGATCGGCACCTGGTACGGCCCGGCCGCGACGACGACCTGGTCGGCGGTGAGGGTGCCTGCCGTGGTCCGGATCTCGAAGCCGCCTGCCCTGCGCCCGCGCAGCCGGGTGGCCTCGGTGCGCTCGACGACGGGCGCGCCGAAGGACGCGGCGTACGCCTCCAGGTAGGCGACGATCTCGGCCCGGACCATGAAGCCGTCGGCATCGCCACCCGCGTAAGGGTGGCCCGGCAGGTCGCACTGCCAGTTGGGCGTGACCAGCGAGAACGTGTCCCACCGGCGCTTGCGCCACTCGGTGGCCACCTGGTCGCGCTCCAGCACGACATGCCCGATCGACCGCTGGGTCAGCCACCAGCTCATCGAGAGTCCGGCCTGGCCGCCGCCGACCACGACGACAGGGTGATGGTCCCCGTCGTGGATGCTCCGCACCGTCTCGATCACGCAGTCGATTAGACCGACCGCACGTCACCGGGGGGTTTCCCCGGGAAAACGACGACGTTAGGGCGTGTTTCGTGTTTCTTTCCGAACGCTCACAGCCTCGCTGTCGGCCCCACCTCGCAGACCCAGCCGGGAGTGCGTGCGGCCGTAGAGCCCGTACACGACGAGGCCGATCAGCATCCAGACGACGAACCGCAGCCACGTCTCGACCGTCAGGTTGAGCATCAGCCAGAGACATGCGAGCACCGACAGCACCGGCACCAGCGGCACCAGCGGCGTGCGGAACCCGCGATGCAGGTCGGGCCGGGTCCGGCGGAGGATCACGACCCCCACCGACACCAGCACGAACGCGAACAGCGTGCCGATGTTGACCATCTCCTCCAGCGCGCCGATCGGGAAGAACGTGGCACCAGCGGCCACCACGGCCCCGACGAGGATCGTCGCCCGGGCCGGGGTGCCCCGCACGCTGCTCGTGCGGGAGAGGCCCCGGGGCAGTAGCCCGTCACGCGCCATCGCGAACAGCACCCTGATCTGGCCCAGCATGAGCACCATGACCACGGTGGTGAGCCCGGCGAGCGCGCCGACCGCGATCACGGTGGCGGCCCACGTCACGCCCAGCGACTCGAACGCGGTGGCCAGGGTGGCGCGCGTGCCGTCGGGCTGCGTCTGCAGCTCCGTGTAGCGGACCATGCCGGTGAGCACCAGAGCGACTGCCACATAGAGGACGGTGACGATCGCGAGTGACCCGAAGATGCCCCGGGGCAGCGACTTCTGCGGGTCCTTCGTCTCCTCCGCGGTGGTGGCCACGACGTCGAACCCGATGAACGCGAAGAACACCAGCGAGGCCGCCGCGAGCAGGCCGAACACGCCGTAGGTGCTGCTGGCCCCGCCGCCGAGCACCGAGAGCAGGGACTGCTGCAGGCCACTGGCGGCGTCCCCGCCCTGTGCGGCCGGCGGTATGTACGGGCTGTAGTTGGCGACGTTGACGTAGCCGATGCCCACGACGATCACCAGCAGCACGATCACCACCTTGATCGTGGTGAAGACGAGGCTGACTCGGCTGGACAGCTTCGTGCCGAGGGCGAGGAGCACGGTGAGCACCCCGACGAGCAGCAGGGATCCCCAGTCCAGCGTGACCGGCCCGACGTCGACCGAGGTCGGCACCTCGACGCCGAACGTCAGGCCCAGCACCGTCGCCAGGTACTCCGACCAGGCCTTGGCCACTACCGCGGAGCCGACGGCGAACTCCAGCACCAGGTCCCAGCCGATGATCCACGCGATGAACTCGCCGAAGGTGGCGTAGGAGAAGGTGTAGGCGCTGCCCGCCACGGGCACGGTGGAGGCGAACTCCGCGTAGCACAGCGCGGCGAGTCCGCAGGCGATGGCGGCGAGCACGAACGCCAGCGACACCGACGGTCCGGCGACGTTGCCCGCCGTGCTCGCAGCCAGCGTGAAGATGCCGGCCCCCACCACCACCGCCACGCCGAAGACGATCAGGTCCCAGGTGCCGAGATCCTTGCGGAGCCGGCTGTCGGGCTCGTCGGTGTCGGCAATGGACTGCTCCACGGACTTCGTCCGCATGATCCCGCTCTGCCTGTCTCCCACAGCCATGGCGGAGAAACTAACTCACGAGCAGGCGGCAGGCGGGTCAGCTTGCCACGGGCGTCCGGTCGAGGTCGGGCTCGAGGTAGATGACGCGGGCCTCCGGCACGGCTGCCCGGATCCGGACCTCGGCCTCGTCGATGGCCCGGGCGACGTCCTCGACCGGGCGCCCTGGCGGCAAAGCGACCTTCGCAGCCACGAGCAGCTCCTCGGGCCCGAGGTACTGGGTCTTGATGTGGATGACCCGCTCGACGTCGCCGGACTCGATGGCGGAGACGATCTTCGCGAGCACCGGCGGTGTGGCGCCCTCGCCGATCAGCAGGCTCTTCATCTCGATGATGAGGATGATCGCGATGACGCCGAGCAGCACGCCGATGCAGATCGTGCCGATCGCGTCGAACACGGAGTCCCCCGTGAGCACGGTGAGCCCGACGCCGAGCAGGGCGAGCGCGAGACCGACGAGGGCGCCGAGGTCCTCCAGCAGCACCACCGGCAGCTCGGGCACCTTGGACTGGCGGATGAACTGCCACCAGGTTCCCGAGCCCTTCAACGGCCGGGACTCGTGGATCGCCGTGCGGAAGGACCACGACTCGAGCCCGATCGCGACGACGAGGATCAGGACGGCGACGAGCGGCGACGTCAGCGGTTCGTGGGACTCCAGCTTGTGGATGCCCTCGTAGAGTGCGAATACCGACCCGAGCGTGAAGAGCAGCAAGGCCACCACGAACGAGTAGAAGTACCGGTCGCGGCCGTAGCCGAACGGGTGCTCCTCCGTCGCCGCCCGCTTCGCCTGCCGCCCGCCGAGCAGCAGCAGGCCCTGGTTGGACGTGTCGGCCACCGAGTGCACCGCCTCCGCCAGCATGGAGGACGACCCGGTGATCAGGTACCCGATGAACTTGGCGACCGCGATCCCCGCGTTGGCCAGCAGGGCCGCCACGATCGCCCGGGTTCCACCAGTTGCTGCCACTGCACTCTCCTCGACCTGCGGGCCTGCTGCGCCCGGGACCCTAGCGCTTGTCCGGGCGCTCGTGGACCGCGGGCAGAATCGCCTGGTCGACGATCTCGGTGAGGCGCCGGGCCATGGGTGACCTACGGCAGCGTGAGCGCCTAGCGCGGCGAACCGAGGCCGTCGCTGGCCAGGAACAGCTCCGTGTCCTCCGCCCGTCGGTGCACCGTGATACCCGTCTCGGCCGCCGCCAGCCACAGCGACGAGCCGCGGGTCAGCTGCATCTCTCCGCCCGGCGAGCGGACGCAGGCCGCGCCCGCCGTGCACAGCAGGATCCGCGGACCGCCGTCGGGCACCGCGACCGGTTCCCCGGTGCCACCGGCCCAGCGGCGCAGCAGAAACTCCTTCGCGGGGGTGTCGTAGCGAATCCACCCACCCTCCGGGTGTCCGGTGAGCACCGGCGGTGGTGCCGCCGCGAAGTCGAGCACCCGGAGCAGTTCGGGCACGTCGACGTGCTTGGGCGTGAGTCCGCCGCGCAGGACGTTGTCGGAGTTGGCCATCAGCTCGATACCGGCACCGGACAGGTAGGCGTGCAGGTTGCCTGCGGGCAGGTACAGCGCCTCGCCGGGCGCCAGCGTGACGCGATTGAGCAGCAGCGCGGCCAGCACGCCCGCGTCACCGGGGTAGCGCTCGGACAGCTCCAGCACGGTGCGCGCCTCGGTGTTGAAGTCGCCGCCGCTCCCGGCCAGCCGGACACAGCCCTCCTGGAGCACGGGCACCAGGAGGTCGAGCATCGACTGCGGGAGCGTGATCCACGTGGTGAACAGCGCGCGCAGGCCGTCCTGGTCGGGCTGCGCGGCGAGCAGCTCGGCGTGCCCGGCCAGCTCCGGGACCTCGAGTGCGCGCAGCAACCGCACCGTGGCCGCCGGCTCGCGGAACCCGACGAGCGCGTGGAACTCGGTGAGTGCGCAGATCAGCTCGGGCTTGTGGTTGGCGTCGCGGTAGTTGCGGT
>JAODNO010000138.1 GCA_025465235.1 Pseudonocardia sp. | reverse complement strand
GGGCGACTCACCGACCGGGGACGTGGCCGTTGGCTCCTCGTCGGGGGCCTGCTCGCCGGCGCCGGCGCGATGATCTGCAACAGCCGGGGGACCCAGCTGGGTCACGGCCTGCTCCTGCTGGGAGCCTTTGTCGCGTTCGAGCATCGGGTCCAGGACCCACTGCTCGATCTGCGGCGACTGAGAACGCAACCGTATTCGCTTCGCTGACCTGTCTCGCCGCGATGCAGTGCGCCGCACTGGCACTGACCGTCTTCCTGATGCTCTATCTACAGCAGGTCATCGACCTCACGCCGGCTGTCGCCGGCCTGCTGATGCTGCCCAGCGGACTGGGGTCGCTGATTTTCTCCCCGCTGGCCGGGCGACTCACCGACCGGGGACGTGGCCGTTGGCTCCTCGTCGGGGGCCTGCTCGCCGGCGCCGGCGCGATGATCTGGATCAGCCGGGGGACCCAGCTGGGTCACGGCCTGCTCCTCATTCCGGCATTCTTCATCTTCAGCGTGGCGACAGCGTTCGTCGGTCGCGCAGCGGGACGGCAGGTGGCGACCGGTCACCGGGTCGCGCCGCTCGCACAGTTCACATCACGCACGAGGCCGTACCTTTGAACATCTGAACAGCTCGGCAATAATTGCCTGCGTGATCGACGCGGAGACAGCGAGGCAGCAGCGACACGGGTTCGATCGAACGGACTGGATCCATGTGGGCGGAATGTCGGGCTCCATCGTCGCACTGACCGCCGTCGGCTGGCTGGTACTGGTCGGGCTCGTAGCGCCGGGCGGCTACACGCTGGGCGACCAGGGCTCCTTCGGTGTCGGGCTCGGGCTGACGGCCTATCTGCTGGGCATGCGCCACGCCTTCGACGCCGACCACATCGCCGCGATCGACAACACCACCCGCAAACTCGTCGGCGAGGGGAAACGGGCCCGCGGCGTCGGATTCTGGTTCTCCCTCGGACACTCGTCCGTCGTGTTCGCGATGTGCGCCCTGCTGGCCATCGGGGTCCGTGCAGTAGCGAGCGATCTCGACGAGACCTCCGAGCTGAAGCAGACCATGGGACTGATCGCGACGATCGTCTCCGGCAGCTTCCTCGTGCTCATCGGCCTGCTCAACCTGCTCGCACTGGTCGGCATCGTCCGCGTGTTCCGCAGGATGCGCACCGAACCGATGGACGACGAGACACTGGAGCAGCACCTGAACTCCCGTGGCTTCCTGGCCCGGATCCTGGCCCACGTGATGCGCACGGTGAGCAAGCCGTGGCACATGTACCCTGTCGGCTTCGTGTTCGGGCTCGGCTTCGACACCGCCAGCGAGGTCACTCTGCTCGTGCTCGCCGGAGGCGCGGCAGCGTTCAACCTCCCGTGGTACGCCATACTCGTGCTGCCGGTGCTGTTCGCCGCTGGCATGAGCCTGTTCGACACCGCCGACGGCATCTTCATGTCCGCGGCTTACGGCTGGGCGTTTCTCAGACCCGTGCGCAAGGTCTTCTACAACATGACCGTCACCGCTCTGTCCGTCGTTGTCGCGTTGGTGATCGGCGTGATCGAGCTTCTACAACTGCTGGCCGACCAACTCGGAATCACCGGCGGGCCCCTCGGCCTCGTCAGCTCCCTGAACCTGGAGTACATCGGCTACATCGTCGTCGGTCTCTTCCTGATCACGTGGGTTCTTGCGTTATCGGTCTGGCGGATCGGCCGGATCGAGGAACGCTGGAGCCCACCTGAGGTCGAGTCCCCCTGACGGCCTCCCGGCGTCGCGTCCTGCGATTCATCAGAGCCCGCGGTTCGTCCTGGGCTTCCTGCTGCTCCTCGAACGGCGCGCCTACCCCCAAGAGCTGCGCATGGCCGGCACCCGGCGGACCGCCACCGACCTGTTGACGGGCGTGGTCATCGGCCTTGGCCTCGTCACGGTGGTCCAAACCGCCCTCGCCGCCACCTAAGGCGGTTGACAGACGTTGATCACGGCGGTCAACGTGCATGGCCCCAGCGGTGAAGCTGCGGGCTGAGCGGGAGGCTCTCTGCCGGTCTCGGCCTTTCCGTTTGCTCCCCGTCGTTGAGCAGTGGCCCAACCGCGGTCTCCCCTTGGGCCGCCCCCGTCGCAGCCATGTCGAGATCTAGGTCAAACAGATGTCCACGTCGCTGGCGCCAGGAACGGTACGGACGACGCGCAACGCGCTGCGCGGAGCCGTACGGGACCGGGTGTGACCTACAGCCACCTGTGGCCTACCGCGGAAGATCGAACCCGGCAGGCCGCCACGGCGCTGTGGGCGTCGGCAGTGTCCCCCGATCGTCCCCACCACAAGCCGATACCATCTGACGTGCAGCGATGCCGTCATCTAGACGGACGCGGACTAAACCCGGACCGACGAGCTCGGAGACCGCGCGCTCGCGCGTCATTCCCTTGTGGTCGACGATCCAGGCCAACAGCTCAGCGATCCCGGCGGTGTCGTTGCTGATCTGGCAGGTGGCGACCGGCGTCCCGGTCCGCAGCCCGATCTCCACCTCGTGAGTGTCGCGGGAGGTGCTCATCGAGGTGGACGCGGACACGTACGAGCCGTGGGGCTTCCAGGCCTTGTCGGATGCGTTGTCGCGTGAGCACATCGAGATCGGCAAGACCAGCGGAGAGTCCGTGATGCGCGCCGAGGACGTCCAGCGCGCGCTCGATGCCCGTGTCGACACCCCGGCGCCAAAGCATCGGTGTCGAAGACCAGCAGCGCGTGGCCCCGCCCCCACGGGCGGGGCCACGCTGGATCTCTGCTTACCGGTGGTACCCCCCGTGGCGGTACCGGTCGTGGCGGTTCCGGTCGTGGCGGTACCGGTCGTGGCGGTCGTACCGCTGCCGGTTCGCCACAGCGACCCCGATCTTGCCTGCAGTCATGCTCGTTCCTTTCCATTTGGGTTGAAACGCAGTTCTCCGTTCCACTCTAAGATTGCCCCTGCAGCCTCTGATGAATCCGATCCCCGGCGGGACCACCCATATAGAGCAATACTTCCTCCGCGCTTGCCGGTGGGCATAGTACGCGTCATCTTCGACGTCTGCGACCCGATGCACGGTGAAGTGAAACATTAAAGAGTCGGTCGAGACGTGCTTTTCTCCAGGTTAAATGAAGATAAGCCAGAGTGTCGCCGACCTGGCCTTCGGCGGCCCGGCGACACGGGCCCTGGCCTGTGGGATCCACAAGTAGGCCTTGGGCTCGTGCCTGCGGTGACCCGCGTTCTCCGGCGGCCGGGCATGATCATTGACGTGTCGCTGCGCCTCCTCTACCTGATCTTCGACCGGCCCTCAGCTGGCTGACACTTCTCGGCCGCGCAACGACGTCCAAAAACATCGAGCTCCTCGCCCTGCGCCACGAGGTCGCGGTACTTCGCACAACCAAACCGAGGCCGCGTCTCAACTGGGCCGACCGAGCCCTGCTCGCCGCGCTGATCCGGCGCCTACCCGCGGCGTCGCAGTCACCGCCCGGTCACACCGGGCACGGTCCTGCACTGGCACCGCCGCCCGATCACCAAAAAGTGGACCTACCCGAATCGCCCTGGCCGCCCACGCATCCACGACATGATCGCCGCGCTGTTCGAACGGATGGCCAGCGAGAACCAGACCGGGGGCTACCAGCGCCTCCAGGACGAACTGCTCGAGCTCGGGCACCGCGTCGGCACGCCGACGATCCGCAGGGTCCTCAAGCTGCGGGCGATACCTCCGGCACCGTCCCGGCCCAGCGATACGACATGGCCACGGTTCCTGCGGACGCAGGCCTCGACGATGCCGGCCGTGGACTTCTTTCACGTCGACTGCGCCATAACCCCGCCGGAGCGTGGACCACCCAGCAGGCCCGGAACCTCCTGACGGACGTCGACGACCGAACCCCCGCATTCCGCTTCCTCGTCCGCGACCGGGCCGGTCAGTTCACCACGTCGTTCGACGCTGCCCTGACCGGTGCGGGCATCGACACCGTGAAGATCCCACCTCGATGCCCGAGAGCGAACCGCTTCGCCGAACGATCCGTGCTCACGGCCAGAAACCGAACTCACCGCCCGCATCCTGATCACGCCACCCCGGTCCTCAAGACCTACGGTCACCTCATGCCCAACTCCGACGACCGGATGCGCCAAGCAATGACGGACTAACCGGCATTGACGGGGCCCTCAGCAGTCGCTATGGCTCCAGGCAGCTGTTTCCGATGAACAGCCGCTCGAGTCCGACGATCTGCAACTGCCGTACGATGTCCGTTCGACCGCCGCCGACGAATGAGAGCTCCGTACCCTGGCGGAGGCACACGTCCTTTGCTCGGCAGAGGATCGCCAGCCCGGTCGATCCCAGGAAGCCGGCCAGGGAGAGATCCACGATCAATCTGAGCGGCTGGTCCTCCAGTTCCTGATAGATCTCCGCTTCCAGATCGCCCCCCGTGAGGCTGTCGATCTCACCAGCCACGTGGAGATACTTGGTTCCCGCAGTCCTGGGTGCAGTGTCCAGAGCCATTGTGACATCACTTCCGCACGGAGTCGGCATACCGACTCGGGATACAGTTCGCACGGCCTGACTGTTTTCGTCACTCGTCGCGTACTCTGATCTTGTGTTATGGGGCAGGTGAAGCACATCGACCTGAGGGGCCGGGTTTGGAGCCCGTCGCTCCATCACCCAGGCCATGCCCTTGCGCTCCGATGAACAGCGCGGCGCAGGGATCCGAGCGCTCTCAGGTCTGACGTGGCCGCTAGCGCGCGGTGTCGCTGTGCCAACGGTCGGTGATGTCCCAGGTCAGGCCCCGCATCCGTTGCGGCTCGCCGGCCCCGCTGTAAACGCGGCCCGCGGAGTACAGCCAACGGATCGCGCCGTCCGGGCGCACGATGCGATGCGTGGCGGTGTAGGGCTCGCCCGTCGACAGCGCTTGCCTGACCTTCGCGGCGATGGCGAGCCGGTCGTCCTCGTGCAACCGCTGTAGCGCAATGTCCAGGCTGTGCCCTGGCATGCGTGGAAGCCCGTAGATCTCGAACATGCCGTCCGACCACGTCGCGTGGTCGCGGCTGACATCCCAATCCCAGGAGCCGACGAGGAACCGTTTATCGGTGACGAACGACTCCTCGTCGCTCACGTCCGCACCGGCGAGGTAGATCCGTTCCTCCTCGGCGTTCGCCCAGAGGTCCCACCGGATGAGGCGGTGGGTGCCGTCCCGGCACAGCATCCGTACCCGGTCGGCGACCATGCGGCCGGGCCCCTGTAGCAACAGTTGCTCCCGGTCCTCCATCATCCGGTCCTGGTCTTCCGGATGCACCAGCTCCCAGAACGGCACTGTCGACAGCTCATCCAGCGACCATCCCAACACCGCCTCATAGGCGCCGTTCGTGGACAGCAGGTAGCCGTCGAAGTCCTGGACCGCCCTCATGGCCTCAGATTCGACCGCGCCCTCGAACTCACCCTCCCCGGGTTGCTCCTCGCCCACTCTGGCCATGACGCCGGCTCCCGACTTTCCTCTGCCTTACCGATACCCCAATCCGGACGAGTGTCGCATGCCATCGAGCGAGTCGCGCGTCGACTTGGCAGCACGCCGAGCCCGACCGGTAATACCAGCCCGGGACCGACAACGCCGACGGGTGGCCCCGCCCGGACTACGGAGAGTCTCTCGACGTTGATCAAGAAGTGTGCGCCGACTTTCGACAACGCCTCGACGGCTCTTGCGAATCGGCTGGCACCCGAGGACCGTTGACCGAAATGGCCGGGACAGGACAGAGCATGGGCGATGCGATGGACGTAGCGGTAAAACCGGCCAGCGGTTACGTCATAGCTGTACTGAGCGGCGTTTTGTCGGTGCACACGGTAGCGACGGCGCGTGCTGCGCTCGTGGAACTGCTTGACGAAGCAGACTGCGTGGTGGCCGACGTGTCCGAGCTGGAACTGCGCCAGCCAGGATGTGTAGCCGTCTTCTCCGCCGCCGTGGAGCAGGCCGGTGGTTGGCCGCACGCCAGGCTCGCCTTGATCGGCTCCGCCCCCAGGATGCTCACGCATCTGTCGTCTCGAGGTGGCGACACGGCAGTGCCGATCGCGGACGGACTCGACGGCGCACTCGCGATGACCGATCGGCCGCCCAGCCCGCCCGGAGCGTCCCCCACCAAGCCGATCCACGAAAAGCACTTGCGCCGCATCGAGGCGATCTCGGAGAAGGATCCCGAGACCGCCCAGTTCATTCTGGACTGGCTCGGCATCCTCATCGACCACGACGCAGTAGGACGGTCCGAGCTCGTCGAGACCCTCTCGGCCTTTCTCGAGAACCACGGCGACTACAACGACAGCGCACGAGCGCTCGGTATACACCGCAGCACCGGGCGCTACCGCATTCACCGTATCCGCGAGCTCACCCAACTCGACCTCCACGATCCCCACACCCGCCTCAACCTGCAGGCCGCGACCCGAGTCCTCGCACGACTCCCGGCCGCTCCCCCACTTCCCGCGTCGCCATGATTCTCTCGATATCTTGCACCAATAACTCAAGGTTGCCCAAGCCAGCCCGTATTCGCAGGCAATCTGTGCGAGTAGATCACTGGCGCCCGATGACCAACTCGGCCATCTCGTTGCGAAACTGAGGTGTTTCTTTCGGCATACTCCCCCGCCATTGATCAGCCCTTCCGGTACGGACTACATGGCGTCCGCGGCCGGGCGAGCTGGAAACGCGCAATTATTCACCTGAGGCGAAGCGTAGAAAATTCAAGGCCTTGACCGTGAATATGTTCACGTGATACAGTTCACAGCCTATTTCCGAGGTTAGAGGATACTGAGTCGGGGTGGTGGAGCCGATGACGAGCACCGCGCAGGAGCGTGCCGACCTGCTGGGCAAGATCGGGTTGGACGGACAGAACAAAGCAACGCTGGGACGAGTGCTGGGATCCGGAAACATTGGGCAGGCGACCGAGAGATCCGATGGTCGCATGCAGGCCACACTCCGGATCCCGCCCGACGAGCTGACCTGGGATCCCTCGATTCTGGTCATGCCTCATGGGGGTGATATCGACCTCGAGATCATTAACGATGACCTGAACACGCACTGTGCGCTCCTGCCGAGCAATGGCGACAGGAAATTTATCTGGTTGGTGAACCATTCGCGCGGAAGGGCCACCCTCAACCTCGACGGCCCGGGCTATTACTGGTTCAGCTCACCCACAGGCAACGACGAAGGCCGGGGGCTGACCGGGGCCATCGTCGTGCTGGGGGAAGTTCCGCCGGAGGCTCGCCTCGACCGCCCACCCCAGCC
>JAODNO010000136.1 GCA_025465235.1 Pseudonocardia sp. | reverse complement strand
TCACGCGACGTTCACGGCCATGAGGCACGGTAGATTGCATCGGTCGGGGTCGTCGGCCGCTGATGGGCCGGGAACACCAACCTCCGGTCCTTCGTTGGTCGGAGGGCACGACCCGCCGCAGGAGGTGCGACCCGACGATGACCGAGGGCTCAGCCACGGTGCTGGACGCAGCAGCGCCCGTAGGCACGGTGCTGCCCGGCGAGGGCGCCGAGTGGACGCCGCCGAGCTGGGACGAGGTCGTCCGTGAACACGGCGACCGCGTCTACCGCCTCGCCTACCGCCTCACCGGCAACCAGCACGACGCCGAGGACCTCACCCAGGAGACGTTCGTCCGGGTGTTCCGGTCGCTGGCCTCCTACAAGCCCGGCACATTCGAGGGCTGGTTGCACCGCATCACCACGAACCTGTTCCTGGACATGGTCCGCCGTCGCTCCCGCATCCGGATGGAGTCGCTCCCGGAGGACTCCGATCGGCTGCCGGGTCTCGGTCCGGAGCCGGAGCAGGTCTTCTCCGAGACCCACCTCGACCCCGTGCTGCAGACGGCTCTTGACGAGCTGCCTCCCGAGTTCCGCGCCGCGGTCGTCCTGTGCGACGTGGAGGGGCTGTCCTACGAGGAGATCGGCGCCACCCTCGGGGTGAAGCTGGGTACGGTGAGAAGCAGGATCCACCGCGGACGGGCGGCTCTGCGTGGCGCGCTGGAGCGCCACCGTGCGCTTGAGGCGCACGTGGCTGCGGGGGCTTCCGCCGACGGGGTGCTGGAGGAGGTTCACGGGTGAGCGACGGGCGCTGGCGCATCACGGTGAGCCCCCCTGACTGGGGGCAGGATCACCTGTCGTCCGACGCCATCGTCGCCTACGTCGACGACGAGCTGGACCACGGGCCGCAGGAGCGGGCCGCCCGGCACATCTCCCAGTGCGCCGAGTGCGAGGCGCAGATCGTCGCCCAGGTCCAGACGCGCTCCGCGCTGCGCGCCGCGGAAGGACCCGTCCTGCCCTCGACGCTGCTCCGCAACCTCCGCTCCATCCCGGAGAGCGCCGAGCTACCGCCTCCGCCGCCCGGGCTCGCGATGACCCGCGAGGGGCAGCTCGTCTCCGTGCTCCGCCCGGGCCCCGACCCCCGACTGATCCCGAACGGGGCCGATGTCCGTACGGGCGGTGCCGGCACCGCGAGCGGGGTAGAGGCGCTGCAGAGCGACCACCACGGCAGGCTTCCGGGACGGTCCCCGGTGCAACGACGCATCCGCGTCGGCACGGGCGTGGCTGTGTCCGGGCTCGCGCTCGGTGCGCTCGCCTTCGGTCTGCCCACCGCGACGACCGACCCGGCATCCCCGGCCGTGTCCGGCCGCGGTGTGCTCGGCGGCTCGCTGCTCGGCGGTCCCACAACGAGTGGCGTCGCAGACACCGCCACCGCCGCGGGCAGCGGCCTGGTCGACGCCCAGCTCCGGCTGGAGCGGAGGGTCCCGCTCGCGCGCGACCCCCAGCCTCAGCCCGACATGGTCGAGGGCCGGCTCGACCTGATACCCGGCTCCTTCTACGGTCTGCCCTGAGCGGGCTGCAGGCCCGGCTACGCGGACTTCACGACCGCTGGGGCAGGCTGGCCAGCGGTACGGTCCGCCCACCCCAGGAGCCTCCAGCGCGATGAACGAACGCAGCGCCCCCGCCACGCGTTCGAACGACGGCGCGGACGCGGAGCCGCCGCGGCTCGGGCCGCGACGGTTGGACCGGCCGCCCGTCGACCCGGGCACAGCTGAGGTGTTCGGCCGACCGAGCGGGGTGGAGGGCGGCTTCGCCGCCCCGCGTGGCGGAACGTCGACCCCTACCCCCGCCAGTTTCGCTGCACCACCGCCCGCGGCCCTGGCCAGCGCCTTCGGTCGCCCCGTTGCCGATGCACCGCCGTTGCAGCGGCCCCCGACCAACGGAGCGGGGGTAGACGACGTCGATGGGGCCTTCTGGGCCGAGGGTGCCGACCGCGACCCGTGGCGCGACCCGGACACCGCCGTCGAACTCGGTCCGCCCGCCGCGGCGGACCGGCCGGTCCGGTCCGGGCCACGTGGTGAGGGCGCGCGGCTCAGCCTGCGGGAGCTGGTCTTCGGCCGGCGGGTCGATCCGCGGGCTCTGGCCGGGCTCGCCCTGGTCGCGGTGCTGATCGGTGCGGCGGGCGGGCTCGTCGGGCGGCTGACGGCCGACGGCGCCGCCACGCTCACCAAACCCGACGCGACGATCACGCAGGCCGTCGCGGCGAAGGAGCGCCCACCCGGCTCGGTGGCCGACATCGCCGCCCGCACCGTGCCGGCGGTCGTCTCGATCGAGGTCAGGGTCGGCCAGGAGGGCGGGACGGGCTCGGGCGTCGTCATCGACCCGGCCGGCTACGTGCTCACGAACAACCACGTGATCGCCCCCGCCGCCGAGGCCAGCGGCGCGCAGATCGAGGCCATCTTCCACGACGGCACGCGCACCCCCGCGCAGATCGTGGGGCGCGACCCCAAGACCGATCTGGCCGTCGTCAAGGTGCAGGTCGCGAACCCGGTGGTTGCGACCATCGGGTCCTCGGCCGGGCTCGCAGTCGGCGACGGCGTGCTTGCGATCGGTTCGCCACTTGGCCTCGTCGGCACGGTCACCGACGGCATCGTCAGCGCGCTCAAGCGGCCGGTCCGGCTCGACAGCAGCGGCACCGACGCGAGCGCGGTGATCGACGCGATCCAGACGGACGCGGCGATCAACCCGGGCAACTCGGGTGGCCCGCTCGTCGACTCCACCGGTGCGGTCGTGGGGATCAACACGGCCATCCGTAGCCTCGGGGCCGGCGAGGGTGGCTCGATCGGCCTCGGCTTCGCCATTCCCATCGACGAGGCGCGGTCCATCGCCCAGGAGCTGATCCGCACCGGCGTCGTCAGGCATGCCGAGATCGGGATCAACGCCCGGTCGGTCAACGACGGCACCACCGACGGCGCTCAGGTGCAGAACGTGCAGCAGGGCGGGGCCGCCGCGGCAGCCGGGATCGTGGAGGGAGACGTGATCGTCCGGGTCGGGGATCGGCCGATCGCGGGTGCGGACGAACTCGTGGTCGCGGTCCGCGAGCGCAACCCGGGCGACACGGTGCCGGTCGAGCTGATCCGGGACGGTAGGCAGCTCACGCTGTCGGTGGTCCTGACCTCCGACTGACGGTTCGGTCATACCGGGCGCCGGTGGTCCGATCTCGCCTTCCCGGCGGCGCCGAAGACCGCGTGGCCCGTGTCGCCCCGTAGGATGGGTTCGTGTTCGACAGCGTCGGCTGGGGCGAGATCGTCGTGTTGGTCGTGGCCGGGCTGTTCATCCTCGGTCCCGAGCGGCTTCCGTCTGCTGCCGCGTGGGTGGGCCGCTCGATCCGGCAGGTGAGGGAGTACGCCAGCGGGGCGCGCGAGCAGCTCCGCGGCGAGCTCGGCCCGGAGTTCGACGAGCTGCGCAAGCCGCTCGAGGAGCTGCGCGGGCTGCGCGACTTCAACCCGCGCAACGCGGTGCGGCGCACCCTCTTCGACGACCCGTCGCCGGCGAAGCCCAACGGCTTCGCTCCGGGTCCGAATCTGACGAAGAGCAACGGCTCGCCGCAGCCGCACTCGGAGGCCGCTCCGGCCCCGGAGGCCCTGGCCAGGAACGAGCGCCCGCCGATCGACCCGGACGCCACCTAGGATCAGCCGGCGGACGGCCGCCGCAGATGCCAGCTGGTCGCCTGCTGGAACGCGTGCGCGGCTGCCAGCACCGCGTTGTCGGCGTGCCGGGGCCCCACGATCTGCAGCCCGACGGGCAGCCCCCGAGAGGTGAACCCGCACGGCACGCTCGCCGCAGGCTGTTGGGTCATGTTGAACGGGTAGGTGAACGGCGTCCAGGACGTCCAGCGCTTCCGCGGCCACCCGGCCGGCACCTCCACCCCCGCCTCGAACGCCGGGATCGGCAGCGTCGGGGTGAGCAGCAGGTGGTAGCGGGAGTGGAACTCGCCCATCAGGGTGCCGAGCGTGTTGCGCACTGCCATGGCGTCCAGGTACTCCAGCGCGCTGGCCTCGGCCACCTGCTCGGCGCTCTCGCGCAGGCCCGGGTCCAGCACCGCCCGCTCGGCCGGCCCCAGGTGCTCGATCGACTTGGCGGCGCCGGCGAACCACAGCAGCTCGAACGCCTCCACCGGGTCACCGAACCCCGGGTCGGTCTCCTCGACGTCGGCGCCCATGGCGCGGAACACCTCGACGGCGGCGGTGAACGCCGCCGCAATCTCGGGGTGCACATCGACGTACCCGAGAGTGGGGCTGGCGGCGATCCGCAGACCGGCGACCGGAGCTCCCAGCGCGGCAACCGCCGAGCCGGCGGGTGCCAGCGCCCACGGGTCACGGGCATCGGTGCCGGAGACGACGTCCAGCAGCAGCGCAGCGTCGGCTGCGGTACGTGCCATCGGCCCCACGTGCGCGAGCGTGCCGAACGGGCTCGCCGGGTGGTGCGGCACCCTGCCGTAGGTGGGTTTGTGTGCGGTGACGCCGCAGAACCCGGCCGGGATCCGCACCGACCCGCCGCCGTCGGTGCCCAGACTGAGCGGACCCATCCCGAGCAGGACGGCGGCGGCGCTGCCGCCCGAGGAGCCACCCGCGGTGCGGGTCGGATCCCACGGGTTCCGGGTCACGCCGGTCAGCGGGCTGTCGGTGACGCCCTTCCACCCGAGATCGGGGGTGGTGGTCTTGCCGAACATGACGCCGTTGTGGCCGCGCACCCTGGCGACCGGTGGACCGTCGACGGTCCACGGGCCGGCGGGGTCGACCGTGCGAGAGCCGCGCAGCGTCGGCCAGCCGGTGGTGAGCAGGACGTCCTTGATCGAGACCGGAACGCCGTCGAGGAGCCCCGTCGGCTCGCCGCGTGCCCACCGCCCCTCGGACCGGGCCGCGCTCGCGAGCGCGGCGTCCGCGTCGACCAGGCAGAACGCGTTGACCTCGCCATCCCGCTCCGCCACGCGGTCGAGCACCGCCCTGGTGGCTTCCACGGGGGAGAGCTCCTTGGCCCGGTAGGCGGCGAGCAGTTCGGTGGCCGTGAGGTCGGCGGCGGAGCGCGCACCTTCCCCGATCGCTCCGTGGCCGACTGCGCCGGCACCGGTGGTCGCGCCGGTCATGAGGTCCCTCCGGTGACGTAGCCCCGCGTCTTGTCGACGACGTTGCGCAGCGGTTCCCCCGCCCGGTAGCGGGCGAGGTTGTCGGCGAACACCTCGACGAGCTCCTCCCGCCAGCCGAGGACGTCGCCGGACATGTGTGGCGACACGATCACGCCGGGCAGGTCCCACAGCGGGCTCTCCGGGGGGAGCGGCTCGTGGGCGAACACGTCGAGAGCCGCACCGGCGAGGCGGCCGCCGCGCAGCGCGTCGACCAGGTCGGGTTCGACGACGAGCGCGCCGCGTCCCACGTTGATCACGCGGGCGGACGGGCGCAGCGCGGCGAGCGCCGAGGCGTCCAGCATTCCGCGGGTGGCTTCGGTGAGCGGCGCGGCGAGCACGAGCCAGTCGGCGAGGGGCAGGAGACAGGGAAGC